>CALQSB010000021.1 GCA_943333125.1 Chitinophaga pinensis | reverse complement strand
AATACAGACAGTTCGGTAATTACAGTTCAATTCAACACCGGATATACCGGAGGAAGCCTTACCGTTAAAGGCCAGACCGTTTGTGGAGCACAGGGAACAGCAAAATCACAGGCGTTGACGCATACGGGTTGTCCAACAGGAACAGTAGCACCATTAGTTGCTAAGTCGGATTTATATTCCTCAGATAATGAGGTAAACACATTTACGATTTATCCCAATCCCAACAACGGAAATTTCGAAATTTCAATACAGTTAAAAGAGGCAGATCATTCATTATCAACTATAAATATCTCCGATATCTTCGGAAATATAGTCAAGAAAATTACCGTCGGCAGCTTGAAAGGAAAAATTGAAGCTTCGGTACGAAACCTGAATTTACCAAAAGGTATTTATTTTGTAAACTATAATATTGGAAAGTCTAACCAAAACATAAAAATGATTATAAATTAAGAAATCCTAAATATTGACATATTAAAAAAAAATCAGAACAATAATCAGTTCTGATTTTTTTTTATATTCTTATACAATATTTGTTTGATTTTAGAATAATGCCTTAACTTCGACTCTAAATTTTTAACAGGTAATTAAGTTATTTATTTAAAATCGCCATTCTATCGATGTCGAAAAATAAATCATTAATTTCTTGTTCTTTAAGATTAACCCATTCAATCATCTAATATAAAAAACAATTTATGCCAAAACTTTATCTAAGATTAGTTCGAGCTTTTACATTTTCATTTCTGCTTATTTTCACTTCTTTTATTTCATTTGCGAATGCAGGAGAAATAACTGTTAATGCAGGCAGTGACGCATCACTTACATTACCAAACAATTCACTTAGCTTAAATGCAGTTGCCAGCTCTACAGCAGGACTAATTGTAAGTTATAGCTGGGCTGTAGTTGCGGGGCCTACTGTTTATCAGATTGCTGACAATAGTATACCCAGTACAACTTTCTCTAATTTAGTAGAAGGAACTTATTCCCTAGAATTAACTGTTACAGATGATGCAGCTAACAGCGCAAAAGACACGATAATCATTACTGTCAGCACTCGTATTCTTATTGATTTCGGACCAACTACAACGTCTTCACCTGATGCTAATAGCAATTATTGGAATAATGTATATGCAGTTAACAATGGTGTAAAATTATCCAACGCAATAACTACTTCAAATGCCAGAACATCTTTGGGATTGGATGTATTTAATAGAATTGATGGAACCTTTAACTTAAATGCTTCTGGTTTAAATACACAAAATACAACGGCAGTAGTAGGTGATTACCTAGCAAATGCAACAACTGATTACGCTTATGCAGACCAAACAGCAGTAGATGCAGGATGGAAAATTACAGGTTTGGAAAGCAGCAGAACATATACAATAAAATTCTGGGGAACGAGAGCAGTTCCCTATGATTGTTTTATTGAAATAAAACAATCTAATCAAAGTACATGGCAATCATACAATGCTAAAGACAATTCTGATTTCAACACTGCGGCAGTATTTACATTTACAGGCGAAACTGAAATGAGTTTTGATATCAGAGTGCAAACAGGAAGTCCTTTTGGATATATCAGTTTGATTGATATTTCTAGGACCTCTGCATCAGATGCTCCTAATTTAGCTCCGATTGCTTATGCCGGTAATAAT
This sequence comes from Chitinophaga pinensis, assembly GCA_943333125.1. Classification (GTDB taxonomy): domain Bacteria; phylum Bacteroidota; class Bacteroidia; order Chitinophagales; family Chitinophagaceae; genus Ferruginibacter; species Ferruginibacter pinensis_D. The sequence continues at coordinate 51,246 of CALQSB010000021.1, read as the reverse complement.
CAATATTTAAACATTCCTAATAACTCAACTTCACTTGATGGTTCTCTTTCTAATGATCCTGATGGCACCATCACAAGTTATCAGTGGACTAGAATTTCCGGACCTACTCAATATAATATTACAGGCGATAATAGTGCAGTTGCCAATATTAGCAATTTAGTGGATGGTATATACCAATTTGAATTAACGGTTACTGACAATTCTGGTAGTGTAGGAACATCTACTGTAACTGTATTTGTTGGATCAAGAATATTATTTGATTTCGGAGCAAGCTTAACAGCAGCACCTGATGTAAATGGTAATTACTGGAACAACATTACTACAGGAACTGTTGGTGTTAAAACTACAGATGCGGTTAACACTACAAATGTTGGAACAGGCATTGGATTAGAAGTGGTAAATCGTATTGATGGTACGTTTAATCTAGCTGGCCCAGGCGTTAATACGGGCAATACCGTTGGTGTTGTTAATGATTATATTAATTCAGCAACTACGGATTATGCTTTTGCCGATCCAAGTGCAACTAACGGAAGCTGGAAATTAACAGGATTGAATCCTAACCAAACTTACTCAGTTAAATTCTGGGGAGCTAAAACTATAACCAATTCCAGTAGAATTATTGAAATCAAAAGACAAGACGAGACTACATGGCAATCTTATGATGCTGTCAATAACACCAATTACAATAATGCCGCTTATTTTACCATTACCGGTCAAACAGAAATGAGCTTTGACATAAGAGTTCCATCTGGTAGCTTCTTTGGCTACATTTCTCTTATTGATTTATTCTACACAACAGCTTGTGTTCCAACTTCAAGTACTTTTGATACAACTGTTTGTGACGTTTATAACTGGAATGGCGTAGATCGTACTTCATCAGGAACTTATACTGAACAATTTACCAATGCTGCAGGATGTGATTCTACTGCTACATTGAATTTAATAGTTAATAACACTCCTACAGTTAATGCTGGAACAAACCAAACTATAAATGCAGGAGCAGATGCAACATTAGCAGGTTCTATATCTGGTTCACTTGGTGGTTCATGGATAGGTGGTACAGGAACATTCTCTCCTAATAATACTGATGTAAATGCAACTTATACTCCAAGTGCCCAAGAAATAATTGACGGTTCTGTTACATTAACTCTTGAATATGTGGGCACTTGCGGACCAGTTACAAGTAATGTTGTAATTACGATTACAGCTCCATGTGTACCTACTTCAAGCAATTTAGATACAACTGTTTGTGGAACATTTAATTGGAACGGAAATGACTATACTGCAAGTGGCAACTATTCATTCGCAACAGTTAATGCTGCTGGATGTGATTCCTTCGCCTTTTTGAATTTGATCATTATAGCTGCTCCAACTTCTTATGCAGGACCTGATCAAACTATAGATGCAGGTGCAACAGCACTGTTAGATGGCGTTATCACTAATGCAATTGGTGGATTTTGGATAGGAGGTAATGGAACATATACTCCAGATAACACAGCTTTAAATGCAGTTTACACACCTAGTACAGACGAAGTTAGTAATGGTTCGGTTCAATTGACCCTTACTTCAAATCAGAATGCATGTGGACTTATAGCAATCAGTGCTGTAACTATCTTTATTTCTCCTACGGCACCAATTACTTTATTAAATTTTAATGGTTTTAAAAACGGAAAGTCAAACAAATTAACCTGGACTTCTGCTAATGAAGTTAATAATCGTGGTTTTGAAATTCAGAGATCATACAATGGTGTAGATTTTACAAAAATTGGATTTGTGAATTCATTAGCACCAGGAGGAAATAGCACAGGAAATCTAAATTATCAGTTTGCTGATGTAAATTACCTTGGAAGTATCCAATACTACAGATTACTGCAAATGGATTATGACAACCACAGCAAATTGAGTAACGTTGTAGTTATTAAAGATGGTAACTTAACAACATTGACTATAGATGGAATATATCCAAATCCAACAACAGCAAACATCAATGTGTTGATTACTTCTCCTAACCTACAAAAGTCTACTGTAATTATTTACGATGCAACGGGTAGAACGGTAGCAAAGCAAACGATTACATTAAATTCAGGAAACAATATCATTCCATTTGATGTTCATAATTTTGCTTCTGGAACTTATACTGTCAATTTGATTTCAATTAATTCAAATGTAGCAGGTAAGTTTATTAAGAAATAAGCGATTCATTCCTGATCAATATTTTCAAAAAATAGGCTGCTAATTAGCAGCCTATTTTTTTTATAACCGAGATTAAAAATTTCACTTCAATGCAAAAAAGTACAATACTGAATTCAATATTTATTACTTTATCTATTTTGGTTTTATCGAGTTGCAGTCATTCAAGAAAAATGTCAGGAGTAGCAAAAAACAAAGACATAAAAAGCCACATTAGAATCAGGAATGCAGTAACTTCTGTAAACATAAACCCCGGGAAAACTACTCCAGAAGAATTTATTGAATTTGCAGAAAGTCTGAAAGGAATAAAGTATAGTTTTGGAGGCAGTAAAAAAGAAACGGGTTTCGACTGCTCAGGATTCGTATGGTATGTATTTAATCATTTCAATATCAAAGCGCCCAGGATTTCGGTTGAATATACAAATGCAGGGCACGAAATAACCATTGCAGAAAGTAAAAAAGGAGATATTATACTTTTTACAGGAAGCGATTCTAAGTCCCGAACCGTTGGCCACATGGGCTTTATCACTGATAATCAAAATGACAAAATTACATTCATCCACTCAGCCTCAGGAGGAGGGAGAGGAATTATGGAATCGCAAATGACTCAGTACTTTACAGACAGATTTGTAAAAGTGAATAGATTTTTTAAACCTTAATATTCTTCTTCTTCTGGATTATCCCAAAATCCCCAGCTAACAGAACTGTATTCTATTTTGTGTTCATTGGTTTCTGGCCAGTGATGTTTATCAAAACCAGGTGCTTTTTTTAGTGTTTCACGCTTTTCATTAAAACGAAAAACTTTATGCTCCGGATCTATTTGAAGTAAATGAAAAGGAATAGCAAAAAACTTTTCTCCAATTCCCAAAAAACCTCCAAATTCAATTACATAATATTCTATTTTTCCTGAGCGGATATCGAGCATAATATCATGAATTGAACCCAGATGTTCGTCTTCATTATTTCTTACTTTATCACCAATAATTGATGTCGCGGTTAGAAACTTTAGGTTACTGTTTAATTCAGGATCTCCCTCATTCTTTCCTGTAAAATTGTCGTTAAAAAGATTTTCCATTTTAAAATTATTTTTTAGAAGATAAAGATAATCATTGTACAATAAAAAAAAAGTGCAAAGACAGATTATAGAAGATTTTTTTTATAAAAATGAAGTGCCAGATACTATTTTTATTCCGCAAATTAAAAGACCTCTTTTATGTGTAAAATCCGCCTTAAATGAGCTACTTTTGCAACCCATAAGTGTATTTCAGTAAATGAAGAAGATAAGAAATTTTTGTATAATTGCCCACATTGATCACGGTAAAAGTACCTTGGCAGACCGATTGTTACAAACTACTAATACCATTAGTGAGCGTGACATGCAAGCTCAGGTATTAGATGATATGGATCTCGAAAGAGAGAAAGGGATTACCATAAAAAGTCATGCCATTCAAATTAATTATCCCTACAAATATGGCAATAATGCACCCAAAAATGTAGAGGAAGGAGAATACACCCTTAATTTAATAGACACCCCGGGCCATGTTGATTTTAGTTATGAAGTAAGTCGTGCTCTTGCTTCGTGTGAAGGTGCCTTACTTTTGGTCGATGCCACACAGGGTATTCAGGCTCAAACCATAAGCAACTTATATCTTGCTATAGAAAATGATCTGGAAATCATCCCGGTAATCAATAAAATTGATATGGATGGGGCAATGATTCCTGAGGTTATGGATCAAATCATTGAACTAATTGGCTGCAAAGAAGAAGACATCTTATTGGCCAGTGGTAAATCAGGCATTGGCATTACAGAAATATTGGAAGCAATTTGCGAAAGAATTCCTCCTCCACATGGCGATCCCAATGCACCTTTACAGGCGTTGATTTTTGACAGTGTTTTTAATAGCTTCAGAGGCATTATCGTTTATTTCAGAATATTCAATGGCTCACTTAAAAAAGGAGATAAAGTAAAATTCTTTAGTACAGATAATGAGTATTTTGCCGATGAGGTGGGGATACTTAAACTAGGTCTGGAAAAAAAAGACCAGGTATTATGCGGAGATGTAGGTTATATCATTACTGGAATAAAAAATGCAAAAGAAGTAAAAGTTGGCGACACATTAACCAACGTTATTAACCCTACACATGAAAGGATAGATGGTTTTGAAGATGTAAAACCAATGGTATTTGCAGGAATATTCCCAGTTGATACAGATAAGTTTGAAGAATTAAGAGATTGCATGGAAAAGCTTCAGTTGAATGATGCTTCTTTAACTTTTGAATTAGAAACATCTCAGGCTCTTGGCTTTGGGTTCAGATGCGGATTTCTTGGATTACTGCATATGGAAATCATTCAGGAAAGGTTGGAAAGAGAATTTAATCAAACGGTTATTACTACAGTACCCAATGTAAGTTTTATTGCATATACCAATAAAGGTGAAAAAATAGATGTTCATAATCCATCTACATTACCTGACCCAACCAGTACAGACCGTATAGAAGAACCATTCATAAAAGCTCAGATTATCACTAAGCCTGATTATATTGGCAATATCATGACCTTATGTATTGGGAAACGCGGAATGCTTATTCATCAGGGATATCTTACTCCTACAAGAGTGGAACTTACTTTTGAAATGCCCTTAACCGAAATTGTTTTTGATTTTTATGATAAATTAAAATCTCAAACCAGAGGTTATGCTTCTTTTGATTATCATCCTTTAGAATTCAGACAAAGTGATATTGTGAGGATGGATATTCTTTTAAATGGAGAAAAGGTAGACGCATTAAGTGCACTTATTCATCGTAGTCGTGCTCAAGAATTTGGAAGAAAACTTTGCGAAAAATTAAAAGAATTACTTACCCGCCAACAGTTTCAAATTGCCATTCAGGCGGCAATTGGAGCAAAAGTAATTGCCCGCGAAAATATTAGTGCAATGAGAAAAGATGTTACCGCGAAATGTTATGGAGGTGATATCAGTCGTAAACGTAAACTTCTGGAAAAACAAAAAGAAGGTAAAAAAAGAATGCGCCTGATTGGCAATGTAGAAATTCCACAAGAAGCATTTCTTGCTGTGTTGAAATTAGATGATTAAACCCGGATTTTGCTTTTGAAATCTGATTGAATGTATATTAAAAAAGGTTGCCTTAAATGAGACAACCTTTTTTAAATTGGAGGTTACAGTAAACTTATTTTAAAGCTTCTATCTTTTTTACAAAATTAGATTTAGGTTGAGCGCCAACCATCTTATCAACGACTTCGCCATTTTTAACAAATAATATTGCAGGGATACTGGTGATGCCATAATTCATCGAAACCTGAGGATTATGATCTACATTTATTTTCCCGATTTTCACTTTGCCTTCATACTCTTTTGCTAATTCCTCAATAACGGGTCCAATAGCTCTGCATGGTCCGCACCATTCAGCCCAAAAGTCTATTACTGATAATTTATCTGAATCTAAAACTTCTGTCTTAAAATTTGAATCTGTGAATTCTAATGCCATGATATTTATATTTTATGTTTTAAAAAGTACATTGAAGTGCTTGCAAATTTAAGTCCATAATTAATTAATGCATAAATGACATATCCACATCTCTGTTTTTTTTATGTGGATACGATTTAGGTCAGGTTGTCATGAAATTTTACACTGACTTCAATATGTTTGTTTTTGTTAATGAATTCTATCATGTCATCATTCATCGTAATACCCATCTCCATAGTCTTCATAGTGAGTCTTTTTTGATTTAAAGTATCTACAATATTGAATTTTAATGAAGTTTTTCCTGGGTATTTTATAGCATTAGTATTAAAAAAATCAACAAATTTATCATCAATATGCTGAGGAGAAACATCAATAATCAATTGCCTGGTAAGTGTAGATTTCAATGTTTCCAAAAGTATCATTTTGGATATTTTAAATTCAAACTGACCATTATTAAACCGTTGTTTGAATGAGCCTTCAATTAATATAATTCTTCCCGGTTCCAGGTAGTTGAGGTATTTTACGTAATCTTCACTCCAAAGCATAAATTCAGATTTACCACTAAAATCCTCAAGGTGCAACACCCCGAAATTTTTTCCGGTTTTTGTTAGTCTGTGCTGAGCATCAATAACCAATCCTGCCAACCTGAAATTTTTACTGGTGGGATTCTCTGCAATAAAAGATTTTACAGCATTGAATTCATTAAGTGGAACAATATTATAGTAATTCAACTCAAATAGATAATTATCCAAAGGATGGCCACTGATGTACATCCCGGTAACCTCTTTTTCATAATCAAGCTGCTCAATAAGTTGCCATGGTGGACAATTGGAAATTTTAGGCGACACGATTTCAGGCATTTGCATATCTCCAAATAAAGTATTGGCAGCGTTTGAAGATTGTGACTGAAAAATTGAACCGAATTTTACTATTTTTTCCAAAGAAGGAGTATCGCCAGGTGCCTGATAAAAGTACTGAGCTCTGTGATATTCTTTAAAACAATCAAATGCGCCACTGTGAATCAGACTTTCGAGAGATTTTTTGTTAACTGATCTCAGGTTTACTCTTTTAACTAGATCAAACATACTGTTGAAATGACCTTGCTTATTTCGTTCTTCAATGATATTTTCAATGGCAGCTTCACCAACGCCTTTTAATCCACTGAAACCAAATCTTATTTCACCATTTGCATTTACGGCAAAACCATTTTGAGATTCATTGATATCAGGTCCCAGAACTTTCAATTCCATTCTTTTACACTCTTCCATGAAGAAAGTAATCTTATCAATACTTCCGGCATGATTCAACACCGCGGCCATATATTCGCTGGGATAATGTGCTTTTAAATATGCTGTTTGATACGCTACAAAAGCATAACAAGTGGAATGCGATTTATTGAATGCATATTGTGCGAATGCTTCCCAGTCTGTCCATATTTTTTCCAGTTTATCTTTGGGATGACCATTGGCAGTAGAGCCTTCAATAAACTGTACTTTCATTTTATTCAGGGTACTGATCTGTTTCTTACCCATTGCCTTTCTCAACACATCCGCATCGCCTTTACTGAAATTGGCAAGCTTCTGCGAGAGCAACATCACCTGTTCCTGATAAACAGTAATTCCGTAAGTTTCTTCAAGATATCCCTGCATATCGGGCAAATCATATGTTACAATTTCCCTGCCATGCTTTCTGGAAATAAATTGAGGAATATATGCCATCGGACCCGGACGATACAAGGCATTCATTGCAATCAAATCATCAAATTTATCCGGTTTTAATTCGCGAAGATATTTTTGCATCCCAGCACTCTCAAACTGAAATGTAGCATTGGTATCACCCAACTGATATAGACGGTATGTTTTTTCATCATCCAGAGGGATATTATCAATATCAATGGTTACCCCATGATTTCGCTTGATGAGTGATAATGCCGTTTTTAGAATACTTAATGTTTTAAGTCCGAGAAAATCCATTTTGATAACTCCGGCTTCTTCGATTGTATTTCCCTCAATTTGAGTGAGCCACAATTCAGATTCTTTTGAAGTAGCCACAGGAATTAGGTCTGTAAGGTCTTTGGGAGCGATGATAATTCCTGCGGCATGTATACCGGTGTTTCTTACAGATCCTTCCAGCACTTCCGCTTCATGAAGAATTTTAGATTGAAGATCATTTCCATTATAAATCTCACGAAGTTTTTTTACCGATTCAAAATCCTCTGAACCCAGCTGTTCTTTTTCTTCCAGCGACTTCTCTCCATCTTTTGCTTCTTTAATTGTAAATGGCGCTTTCAACAATCTTTTCAATGTAATACCTGGCTTTTCTGGGATCAGCTTTGTAATTGCCCGGCTTTCCGCTAAAGGCAAATCCATAACTCTGGCTACATCGGCAATACTGCTTTTTGCAGCCATCGTTCCATAAGTAATAATCTGCGCCACTTGATTTTTGCCATATTTCTGAACTACATAATCGATTACTTTCTGTCTGCCTTCATCATCAAAATCGGTATCTATATCGGGCATTGACTTACGCTCGGGATTTAAGAAACGCTCGAAAAGTAAATTATACTTTATCGGATCGATATTGGTAATCCCTATACAATAAGCAACCACACTTCCTGCTGCAGACCCACGGCCAGGTCCAACAAATACACCCAGCTCTCTTCCTGCTCTGATAAAATCACTAACGATGAGAAAATACCCTGCGAAACCCATCTTTAGAATAACGCCTAATTCAAATTGAATGCGTTCCTCTGCTTCGGGAGTAAGAATTTTATATCTTTCTTTTGCTCCGGCCCATGTAATACTAGCCAAATAATCATCCTGTGTTTTGAAATTTGCAGGCACTACAAAATGAGGCAGAAGAATATCTTTCTTCAAATCCAGCAAATCAACTTTATCTACAATTTCATTAGTGTTATCAATGGCTTCAGGAATATCTTGAAACACCTTACTCATTTCCTCCGTTGTTTTAAAATAAAACTGATCATTGGGAAATGCAAAGCGTTTATTCTTTGCTGATATATCGTCGTCATTAAATTCGCGAAGGGCAGGGGTGCTTTGTTTTTCACCGGTATTGATGCAAAGTAAAATATCATGTGCATTGAAATCACTTTGATTGACATAGTGACTATCATTGCTGGCAATAACTTTTACATTATATTTTTTGGCAAAACGCAGCAATACTTCATTCACCTTGTCCTGCTCAGCCATACCATGACGCTGAATTTCTACATAATAATCTTCCTGGAAAATATTCAACCACCATTTGAATTCATTTTCACCTTCTTCTTCCCCCTTTTTTAAAATGGCCTGTGGTACCAATGCGCCCAAACAACATGTTGTTGCAATCAGACCTTCATGATATTTATGAATAAGCTCTTTATCAATTCTTGGATACTTTGAATACATCCCTTCAATGTATCCAAGTGAAGTCAGTTTAACGAGGTTCTTATATCCAATATCATTTTTTGCTAATAAAATCTGATGATGACGCGGATCCTTTTCATCCTTGCTAAAGGTCTTTCTGGTTCGATCATGGGTAATATAAAACTCGCAGCCTACAATTGGTTTAATCTTAGGCTTGCCATATTCATCAAGATTATTATAGGCTTCTTTTACAAATTCAAAGGCACCAAACATGTTACCATGATCACTGATTGCCAAAGCAGGCATTCCATCACTTATAGCTTTTTTGTATAACCCTTTGATAGAAGCCGCTCCATCCAGTAAAGAGTATTGTGTATGTACGTGTAAGTGACTGAATTTCATAAAGGAATTTCGGCTTATCATTAAATAGTCTCAGCTATGCAAACACATTTAAAATGGCTTATAAACAATGAAACAAAAAAATAACCGGACAACAAATATCGTAAGGTTTATCGTTGTTCGAGCAGTTGTTTTTTCCACATTGTAACATTTATTCATTTTGTATATTACTTGTCTTTTTTACCTAATTTCCGACTGATTTCGAGTACTTTTACAAATAATTAGCTCTGAGCCTTTTTAATGTGGCCTTTAATCTTACCTTATCGGATTTTTATTTATCAGTCTGGGAAATACAAGAAATTGAAAACAAAAAAGATAATTTTACTGCTCTCTATCTCCATAATTTGCTGTCATAATCAGGCATCGGCTCAACATAAATCAAAAAGAAAATCACTTACACCTCAATTTATAGAAGGCATTGAATTAAACAGAAATGAAAATTCAAGAACAACTATTCTGGATGAAAACTGGAATTTAAGAAAATACACAAGTTCTGATCTATTGAATGATTCTTCAATTGTTGATATTGAGCATTTTAAATCCATTCAATTTAAATACGCTCAGTTACTAAATGTAGAAATTGAAAAAATAAACAACAAATCACTTTACGATTTCATTGATAATTGGTTCTCTACCAGATATCAATTTGGCGGATGTTCTAAATCCGGAATTGATTGCAGCGGGTTTTCGGGAATGTTACAAAAAGAAGTTTACGGTTATCATTTGCCCCGTATGGCAAGCGAACAATATCAAAGCTGTTACAAGATCAACACAGCAGAAATGAAAGAAGGGGATCTTGTTTTTTTTAACACAAGGGGAGGCGTTAGTCATGTAGGTGTTTATCTTTCTAATCATTACTTTGTACATGCAAGTTCAAAAGAAGGCGTAACCATCAGTAATCTGGATGAAGATTATTATCACAAAACATTTATTTCTGCAGGACGAATCATTTCCACAATAAGTAATTAATTACCCACTGCAGGTATAGCGATTTCTTTGGTTTCAATAAATATATTTTTATTTATTCTAAAATCTTTTAATGAAATGCGCCCTGATACATGCCTGGAAAGCCATTTATTACAGACCATCATTTGTTTTACTTTTTTATTATCTCCTATTGTATATTTTACAGGCATTTGAAACCCCTCAACGGTATTTGTAAATCTGTAATGAAGTTGATTATTCCTGAAATAATATTCCATCACCGGAATATTTGTTGTCCGCAAATACTGGTCAAATATTTTAGAAAAATCAAAACCAGAATTTTTAATGATATAAGATTCTATTTCTGATGTGGTTACTGTTTTATGATAAAACTGTTTATTCAGTCCGATTAAAATATCTCTGAATTTTTTATCATCATTTATAATTTGTCGTATCGTATGAATCAGGTTAGCTCCCTTGTCATACATATCACCACTGCCTTCTTTGTTTACATTATAAACTCCAATGATGGGCACATCATTACTGATGTTGTTTCTTAACCCTGATACATATTCATCCGCGGCATTTTTGCCATAATAATATTCAGTAAATAACACTTCGCTGTAATTGGTAAAACTTTCATGCACCCACATATCCGCAATATCTTTTGAGGTAATATTATTTCCAAACCATTCATGACCACTTTCGTGAACGATGATAAAATCCCATTTCAGTCCCCAGCCAGTATTTGAACGGTCTCTTCCCATATATCCTTGCAGATATTCATTACCATAAGCAACCGCACTTTGATGCTCCATGCCTAAATAAGGCGCATCCACTAATTTATATCCATCTTCATAAAAAGGATAAGGGCCAAACCAATATTCAAAAGCCTTGATCATTTTACCTGCATCTGCAAAATGAATTTTAGCTTTTTCTAAATTGTATGGAAGCACCCAATAATCCATATCTAGAGGGCCATTTAATCCCTGATATAATTCTGAAAAATGATCATACTTACCAATGTACGGGATGATGTCATAATTATTGATAGGAGATTTTACTTCCCAGCAATACATGGAAAGATGATTGTCCATTTTTTTAACTTTGGTTAATCTTCCATTTCCAATAGCCTGTAATGTATCAGGTACGATAATATTAAGTCTGGCTCCATTATCAGGCTCATCCGACTGGGTATCTTTACAAGGAAACCAAACACTGGCCCCGAGGCCCTGACAAGCCACACTTACCCATGGATTGTTTTGTTTGTCATGAGTCCAAACCCAGCCGCCATCCCACGGTGCGTTTTTTGCAATTTTTGGTTTGCCATGAAAATAAACAGTTAATTTTATTTTAGTATTAATAGCATTTTGAACCTGAAAATTAAAATAAACCCAATACACATTTCCTTCTCTGCTAAATGATAAAGATTGATTTTTAGAAATAATACTATCAATGATCATGGGCTCCTGCAAATCGAGTTGTATCTTATTAATGCCACTGTCTACAAGTGTAATGATATTTATTCCCTCAATAGTTTTATTGTTTATATCAGGCTTTACGGTGATATCATAATGCAATACATTCCATTTCAATCTTCCTTCACCAATACTGCCTCTTAACGTGTCTTGATGAGAATAGGATTGACTAAAAGAAATAAATCCATTTAACATTATCAGCGTTAGCCCTATTTTTTTAAGATTGAATGCTAGGTTCATACCAACAAAAATATCAGATAAACAATTAATAATAGATTATTAAGGGCAAATTATTTCATCGATCTGGAATAACAGAAATCGAATGGGATGATTTACATTTATGCTCTATTGAAATCTTATGAATGTAAAGCTTGTCATTCCTATTTTATTATTTTGTTTTTGTTTGATATTTATTTCCTGCAGCAATGATCGGGAATCTCAAAAGAAAATCTTCAGATATAATGAATCCACTGGTATAGCCAGCTTAGATCCTGCTTTCGCAAAGAATCAATCTATAATGTGGCCCATTCATCAGCTCTATAATACATTGGTGGAAATTAATCAAGACATGAAAATGTCTCCTTCAATCGCCAAAAGCTGGAGTTTTTCTGAAGACAAAAAAACTATAACCTTTGAATTAAGACAAGATGTTTTTTTTCACAATGATCCGGTTTTTAAAAATGACATCGGCAGAAAATTAGTTGCATCCGATGTGGTTTATAGTTTGAGCCGGATTATTAATAAATCTGTTGCGAGCCCAGGTGCATGGATTTTTAATAACAATATTGATTCAATTCTTCCATTTGTTGCCATAAATGATTCTGTTTTTCAATTGCACTTATTACAACCTTTCAGTCCGATACTCGGAATTTTAAGCATGCAGTATTGTTCCATCGTAGCCAGAGAAGCTGTTGAAAATTATGGCAGCGATTTCAGAAAACATCCGGTAGGTACAGGTCCGTTTTGCTTTGTGGCCTGGGAAGAAGACCAAGCTTTGATTTTGAAAAAAAATCCTTCTTATTTTGAATTAGACCAATATGGAAAGAGATTACCGTATTTAGATGGCATTAAAATTAGTTTTTTAGAAAGTAAAACATCTGAGTTCCTGGCATTTCAACAAAATAAAATCGACTTCATCAATGACCTTGATCCTTCTTTTAAAAATGAAATTCTTACAAGGAAAGGCGCTTTAAAAGATAAATGGAATGGAAAAATAACTTTATCCAAACATCCTTATCTGAACACAGAATACCTTGGAATCCTAGCAGATACAAACAATGCAATGCTGAAAAATTCTCCCTTGCGAATTAAAAAAATTAGAAAGGCAATTAATTATGGCATCGATAGAAATAAAATGATTTTTTATTTACGTAATTCAATCGGGTATCCCGCAAACAGTGGTTTTATTCCTATTGGCATGCCTTCTTTTGATAGTCTGCTTTTAAAAGGATATGAGTTCAATCCGACAAAAGCAAAACAACTCATCATGGAAGCTGGGTTTGACAAAGACCATCCAATGCCCGAAATAAAATTAATTACTGTTCCTAACTATGCTAATCTCGGTTCTTACCTTGTAAACGAACTAAAGCAAATTGGATTTAATATTTCTGTGGAAGTGGTACAAAAAAGTTTGTTACTAGAAGAAATGTCGAAATCGCAGGTAAGCTTTTTCAGAGGCAGCTGGATTGCGGATTTCCCCGATGAGATTAATTTCTTAGGTGTTTTTTATGGCAAGAATCCTGCACCTCCAAATTATACAAGATATCATAATGAGATTTATGATCAGTTGTTTGAAAAAGCATTAACCGAAACTGAAGACTCAATAAAAATAAATTTATACAGAGAAATGGAAAAAATAATAATTGATGATTCGCCTGTTGTTACACTATGGTATGACATGTCCATTCATCTAATTCAAAATAATATTTCAGGGCTTATCACAAATAGTTTAAACATGCTTGAATTAAGACATGTTGATAAAAAGTAAAATGGTTGCTCAGACTGAGCAACCATTTTTACTTAAAGCATAAGCTAGAGTGGATATTTAGTTTTTCACAATTTTCTTAATTAATTTGTCTGTTGCAGTACTTACTTCAAGGATATAGTTTCCTTTTGGTAATATTCCAAAATCATTCAGCACTACGATGTTATTTCCTTTTTGTAAACCAATAGTACGATGTTGTAATTCCTTTCCGTCAAAAGATAAGATTCTGAATCCCGCATTAACATCTTCTGCGCTGGTTAAAGAAACTTTAATATCAGTGATAAAAGGATTAGGGAATACATTGAAGTTATCTACACTTATAGAACCATTTACTTTCAAAGCAATTATTTTTGAGAAAGTATACTTGCCATCAGTATCCATTATTCTTAAACGATAGTAGATAATTGCAGCGTTAATATTAATGACATCTGTAAAAGAATAATTGTGTGTCATAGAAGTAGAACCGTTTCCAGTTACTTTACCTCTTGATTCGAAATGAACGCCATCAATACTTCTTTCTATTTCAAAATAATCATTGTTTATTTCAGATTGAGTAACCCACTTTAACAAAGAAGATCTGTCGTTTAATAAAGATGCATTGAAAGAAGTAAATTTAACTGGCATAGGTGCACCAGACTCTCCGATAACTGCAGTACCATCATCAGTAAACAAACCTCCTACAACAGATGTGCCGGTAATTCTGGCCGAATTAATAATTGTTCCTGGTATTGCAAAAGCTCTTACTTTAAACTTAATAGTATAGTTACTAGCAACACCTGAAGGTAATTCGCCACCTGCATTTCCTGTGGCACCAGTTCCAATAAATACTTTTAAATAAGTTCTTGTTCCTACAGTACCAATAAACGCTTGGTCATTATCAGCAGCATCAGTTTTAATACCTGAAGTAACACCTGGTGCAGCTACAATTTCAATCGAATTAGGCACATAAGTAACATTGTTGGGAAGTGAATCAACAATGAAAGTATTATAAGCCGAACCAAGTCCCTGATTTGACCCTGAAAGTGTATAAGTAAGTTCCTCCTGTGAATCTACATATCCATTTAAATTAGCATCAGAAACTGTTTTTGTTAATACCACAGTTGGATCTTTAACTCTGATTTGAAAAGTAAACACACTTGGGAAGTACATATCTGCTTCAGTTCCAAATTGTACAGTAACACTGGTAGCATTAGGAGCAATATTATAACCTGTGCCCACATTTACCTGATCAATGTCAATTCCCATTTGGTTACTATAATTTGGATTTTTTGTAGTTACAAAAGTTCCATCATTATTTGATATACTTCCATTCCAGAAGTTTGTAGCAGGATTAGCCGAATTAGAAACTGTTGCATTGTTGATTTTAATAAAATCACCTTGTGGGTTAGTAGATGATGCACTTAAACTAGCGTCACCTTCCCAGGCCATAGTGCCCATAATTGCTTCATTTGCCAATAGAGGAGTACTAGGCACATTTAATCCATTTAAATTAATGGTAAGATATGCAGTAGTTCCATTGTTATATACCTGAGCAAATCCATCATAAAGTCTTACACTATTATAAGGCTGAGTCGCATTTTCATAAGCAACCACGATAACCCATCCACCATATCTTCCACCAGTACTCGAAGAACCCGGAGTAACAGGCAAATCAGCAACGGTATAAGTTCCGCTACCATTCGAATTTACATAAGAAGTAATATCAATAAATGACTGATACGCTTTTTCAGTACTTGAAATTGCAAATTGGTCTACGTTTATAGAAGGAGTAGTTGCACTTAAATAATTACCGGTTGTTCCTTTGCGAATTTTAATTTTACGCAATGTATCAGGATGTGAGGTTAAAACAGAATTATCAATCTTACCACCCCAGTATAATCTTGCGAATCTAATAGTGTTACTTCCAGTAGGTAAAACTAAATCTGCAGAAGACGAATTAACTGTTGATGAGATATTATCAATATCAATTTGCTGCATATTGCTTCCGTCATTTCCATACTGACTGAAACCAATACCGCCAACACCGTTTGAAGCACTGCTGGTTTGGTTCATCTTTGTAAGATTAACCACATTGTTATCTATGATGTGTAATATCGTGTTACCAAACATTGTTGTTCCACCTTTAATGTTTTCGGAATAAACTTGGCTGAAAGCACGAATTGAATTTTGTGCACTAAGTGCAAACGAGATGATTGAAAGAACAGCAATCATGCTGATTTTCTTTGTAGAATTTGTAAGCATTTTCTAGAGTTTAGAGGTTTACGAAAATGGCTCACAGGAGTGGAGGAGTTAAATGGTCGTTGTCGGAGGATAATAGATAATGATATAAATAAAAAAGGTAAACTTCGTTTCTTGTTATTATAGGAGTTTCTAGGCTAGAGGAATAATAAGTAAGTAAGCAATTAATTATTGTGATATAAAATTAGTAAAAATAAAATCAGATGCAAATATTTTAAAGACTTTTTTTAAAAAAAATTACTTACACTCATTTATAACGTAAGAGATTATATAATTACGTAATAACGATAATCTATACGTTACTATTAATTGTAATTAGTCTTTAATTATTTTAGAAAATTGTTTTTTAAATTTTTCAACTTTAGGTCTGACTACAAATTGACAATAAGAAACAGTATCACCGTTGGTATTAAAATAATTCTGATGATAAGCTTCTGCTGGATAGAAAATAATAAAAGGTTCAATTTCCGTAACTATTGAATCCTTATAAGTAGCAGAATCATTAAGTTGTTTTTTATATGCTGTTGAAATTTTAAGTTGTTCTTCGTTATGATAAAAAATTACACTTCTATATTGAGTACCTATATCATTACCCTGGCGATTCAAAGTAGTTGGATCATGTGTATTCCAAAAAACTTCAAGTAATTGTTCGAATGAAATAATATTTGCATCAAATTCTATTTGTAAACATTCTGCATGACCAGTCGTTCCGGCACAAACTGATTTATAATCAGGATTTGCCATTTGACCTCCGCTATAACCGCTGGTTACTTTCAAAACACCTTTTAACTGTTGAAAAATTGCTTCTGTACACCAAAAACAACCATTTCCTAATGTCGCTAATTCTATTTTCATTATTGAATGAGTTAAATTGCTGTCTAAATATTAAAACAATGCTATCTACATTTAGACTAAACATAAAATTATTGATATTGTTTCAGTTATTTTGTTTTTATTCCTGTAGTTTAAAAAACGAGAAAAATATGTCAACCAATCAAATTCATGCGTTCAGATTAAAACCCGGAGCCGATCTTAAAAAATCGATTCAGAATTATATCAATGAGCATCATATAAAAGCCGGTTGGATGGTTACTTGTGTAGGAAGTCTTACTCAATACCAACTACGACTGGCCAATCAACCTGATGTCACTAACGGATCCGGACATTTCGAAATTGTAAGTCTTAATGGCACATTATCAGAAAATGGTTCTCATTTGCACATGAGCATAAGCGACAGTACTGGAAAAACGACAGGAGGACATTTAATGGAAGGCTGCATTATTTACACCACAGCTGAAATCGTTATACAAAGCGACTCTTCTATGGTTTTCAAAAGAGAAAAGGATGGAACTACACCCTGGGATGAATTACAAATTGAAAATAAAAAACAATAAAACCTAAGATGAATTTCTTTCCGGAATCGGCATTAACTCAATTGGAATTTGACAAAATAAAGCAACTGCTGGAAGCTTATTGCAGAAATGAATATGCACGTAATCGAATACAGCATCTCCGTATTCACACAAAATTATCTTTCATCCAAAAAGAATTATTACAGACCAATGAATTTAAAATCTTATTAGACAGCAGCATTTATTTCCCGAATGACTTCTCTTTAAATATTTCCAAAGAATTAAAACTATTATCCATACCCGGAGCCACACTTAAAGGAGACCAGTTTTTATTAATCAGAAAATTATCAGACAACACAGAAAATATTTTCAGATGGTTTGATGAAGAAAGAAGAGCAGCTAATCCCGAATTAACCAAGATTATCAATGGCACTTATTTTGAAAAGAAAATAAAATTGATGATTGACGAAATTCTTGATGAAAATGGAATTGTAAGAGACAATGCCAGTGAAGATCTTGCCCGCATCAGAATGAGTCTTTACCGAAAAAGAAATGAACTTAGAAAAGTTTTCGACAGGATTGTAAGCAAATTAAATAAGCAAGGATATCTTGCAGATATAGAAGAGAGTTTCATGAACGGCAGGAGAGTACTCGCTGTTTTTGCCGAACAAAAAAGAATGATCAAAGGAATACTTCATGCCGAAAGTGACAGCCGTAGAACAAGCTTTATAGAGCCTGAAGAAACTACAGGACTTAACAATGATATTTTCTCATTAGAAAATGAAGAAGCAAAAGAAGTTTTAAGAATTTTAAAAAATCTAACACAGGAACTTTCTGTTTATGCTCCATTACTTTCTTCCTACTTTGACATTTCGGGAGAATTTGATTTTGTTCGTGCCAAGGCGAGATTTGCACAGGATATCTCTGGTCAATTACCGTTGATGAAAGATCAGGCCATTGTAAAGCTAATCAATGCCAGACATCCTTTGTTGTTGCTTTATAATAATAAACTAAATAAGCCTACAATCCCAATTGACATTACACTTGATGCCACAAACAGAATCCTGGTTATCAGCGGCCCTAATGCTGGCGGCAAAACTGTTACGCTTAAAACAACAGGGATTTTACAAATAATGGTTCAATCTGGTTTATTGGTTCCGGTAAGTCCAGATAGCGAAATGGGAATTTTCAAGCAATTGATGATTCATATTGGCGACACTCAGAGTATAGAATTTGAATTGAGTACTTACTCATCGCATTTAATTAACATGAAGCATTTCATTGAAAACGGAAATGGTAAAACGCTTTTTTTTATTGATGAATTGGGAAGTGGCAGTGATCCAAATTTAGGCGGCGCATTTGCTGAAGTAATTATGGAAGAGCTGGCCTTAAAACATGCAATGGGAATTGTAACCACACATTATTTGAATCTAAAAGTAATGGCCAATAAAGTAGCGGGCGTTTTTAATGGTGCTATGCAGT
Source organism: Chitinophaga pinensis (assembly GCA_943333125.1). Lineage (GTDB taxonomy): Bacteria > Bacteroidota > Bacteroidia > Chitinophagales > Chitinophagaceae > Ferruginibacter > Ferruginibacter pinensis_D. The sequence goes on along the minus strand of CALQSB010000021.1, from coordinate 32,351 downwards.
TTGATGAAAAAAATCTTAAACCCCTTTATAAATTAAAAGTTGGAACACCCGGAAGTTCTTATACTTTTTCTATTGCTGAAAGAATAGGACTAGATAAAAAACTTATAGAAAGAGCCCGAAAAATTGCTAATGAAAGTCATTATCAGCTAGACCAGTTATTAAATAAAACCGAACAAAACTGGCAACAATTAAATAAAGAAAAAAATCAGCTCGATTTCTTATTGAAAGAAAACGAGATGCTGAAAAAAGAAATGCAAACTTTTATCAATAAAGAAAAGCATAATCAGGAAATTGAAAAAATAAAATTGACCAACAAGATTGCTGAAGAAAAATTAATCTATCTGAAAGACATGGAGCGCAAATTAAAAGCGCTTGTTTTTGAATGGAGAAAATCGGAAGACAAGGATAGTATTATTAAAATGATTGGCAGTTTGTTAAATGGCCAGAAAGATAAATTCCAGGGTGAAAAACAACAAAAGAAAATCAATGATAAATTTGAAGAGATTGGCGGATCAATAGAAATTGGGAATAAAGTAAAAATGAAACAAAATAAACAATTAGGTGTGGTAAAAGAATTGCGGGGTAAAAAAGCATTACTTCAAGTGGGTATTATGCCAATGCTTGTAGATTTGAAAGATTTAATAGTCGTAAAAGAAAAAACAGATCAGGACAATCAGCAAAAGATTTAGCATGAAAAAGCATTCGATCAAAACATGCTAAATAATTTTCTCTGCATTTAAAACAGCATCAAGATTTAACGGCCCGTACACATGAGGGAATTCTTCATTTAAAGAAGGAGATCGTTCGTATTTCAATTCGGCCTTTATCAAAGTTTCATCTACATGTAATAAAATGAGTTCAGGCACATTTTTATAATACCTTTCCAAAACGCCTGCTACCTGTTCTTTCTTGCTCATGTGAATAAATCCCTCTGAATGTAATGAGGCTACTTCATAAAATCCTTTTGACTGAGCGTTATTCCACTCAGCAGCAGTTGTTACATGGTAAATCATAAGTCAATCATATTAGCCAAGGTTAATAGTTCATCCATTTTATAGCGGTTATTATCATCATCAAAACATTTGCTTAGTTCTTCAAGAAGATATTTAATAACCTGCTTGTTGCTCATTGGTTTAAAAAAGTAAGGGGATGGAGGAACCGAAAGTTTTTTAAAATAATTATCCACGTCTTTCTTTGAATACATCTGACCAGAAATAGGATCAATAAAAAAAACGATGTGCTGAGTTGGTTTATCTGGGACAGCCAAATCAAAGGTCTCGTCGAAATAGGCCAGTATAAATTGTTTTGGTATATGAATGGCACTTACTGGAATATCCAGCAGATGACATAAAATAAGATACACAATCCCATTACTGATAGCGTTACCCGATTTTGTTTCGAGCGCTTTATTGATTAAAAACTGATCGGGGTTGTCATAACTGATTTCAACCCCAATTTGTTTGTAATAATTATAAAAAATACTGTTTAGAATACTTACTCTTTCCATTGGAGTGAGGTATGCATTCAGTTCTATCCATACATTTCTCCTGATTTTTTCGATTTCCTGCAGAATCAAGCTGGTATTGATATCTGGGAAATGATATTTGGCAACAATCAAAGAGCCACTGAGTAAGCTGGCATTTTCATCCTTAAGCCAAAGTGAAAATTCATCAGATAAATCACGAAAATGAAGACGGTGAATCAACTGCTCAATTCGTTCCTGTGTAGAAGGGCTTTGTACATTTTCCCAGAGGTGCTCGAGATTAGGAATAATAGATTTCCCAAAAGAAACAATTTTTTCACTAACTGATACAAATACATCCTCATCTGGATCATCCAATAAATGTAAAAGGGCTTTTATTTCATTATTTTCCAGCAAAGTAATTTCAATTAATATTTAAGACATCAATATCGGTAACAAACAACGCAAAATCAGTTTATTATTTTCCACATCCGTGACTAACTTTTAAAAAAGTTATTGGTGCGGTCAGATTTTTGTCATTTTAATTCCATACTGATTATACAAACAGATCAGTTTGTGTAATTATTTTTTTGTTGTTTTTTTAGGGACTGCTTTTTTTGTGGCTGCTTTTTTTCTGACTGCACCTTTTTTATCAAAAGCTTTAGGATCTTGTTCAAGAATCATTTTCTTAATGGAATCAAGATCAATTACGGCAAGCTCCTCTGCAGTGTATTTTCCATTTGCACCCTGACCAGTCAATTTGAGCATTTTTTTTCCAAATCTTATAAAAGCGCCCCAACGGCCATTTTCAACAGCAATTTTTTCTTCTGGCCATTGTTGAATAAATCGATTCGCTTCTTTAGCAATCTTTTTTTCTATTAGCTCATTACAATCCTGTTGAGTAAGTATATCAAAATTATATGCGCGGGGAATATTTATATACAGATCATTCCATTTTATAAAAGGGCCGAATCTTCCTTTACCTTTTGTAATGGGTTTTTCATCAAAGAAACCAATCGGTGCGTCTTCGATTTGTTTGGCTTTTATAATTTCAATTGCACGACTCAGCTCCATATCAATAGGTTCTTCGCCCTTAGGAATTGAAACAAATTGCTCGCCCCATTTTACATAAGGCCCAAATCGGCCAATGTTAACCGATACCTCCAATGATTCATATTCACCAAGATGAAGTGGCAATTTAAATAAATCAATGGCTTCATCAAATGTGATGGTTTCTATACTTTGAGTAGCTTTAAGTTTTGCAAATCTAGGTTTCTCTTCATCGCTCTGTGCGCCAATTTGCACCATTGGTCCATATCTACCCATACGTGCAATTAATGGCTTGCCTTCTTCTGTTACACCCAGCATACGTTCACCAACGGCGCGCTCTGCAGTTTCAAGGGTATGAGCTACTCCCGTATGAAATGGCTTATAAAAATCCGCCACCATTTTATTCCAAACCATTTTTCCATCTGCGATTTCATCAAACTCCTTTTCTATGTTTGCTGTAAAAGAATAATCCATTACATTTTGAAAATGCTGATTAAGAAAATCAGTAACAACTAATCCTAAGTCGGTAGGAAACAATTTTGATTTCTCTGCACCGGTGTTTTCCTGTTCAGTGATTTTTTGAATCTTATTTTCTTTGAGCGTCAGGATGCGAAATTCTCTTTTAACCGGATCTTTGTCTTTCTTTTCTACATAAGTCCTTTTCACAATCGTTGAAATAGTTGGAGCGTAAGTACTCGGACGTCCAATGCCTAGCTCTTCCAGTTTTTTTACCAAAGAGGCTTCTGTGTATCTTGCTGAGTGTTTCGAAAATTTTTCTGTTGCCGTCATTTGATTGAAAGCCAAAATCTGTCCAACAGTTAAATTAGGCAAACGGCTTTCTCCTTCCTCTTCACCTTCTTCTTCATCAGTACTTTCAAGATAAACTTTTAAGAAACCATCAAACTTCAATACTTCCCCTGTTGCCGTTAATTCCTGATTATTGGTACTGATATTTATTTTAGCGGTAGTTTTTTCAAATTCGGCATCACTCATCTGAGAAGCAATTGTACGTTTCCAGATTAATTCATACAGGCGATTTAAATCAGGATCATTCACGGTATGATTTTCCATATACGTTGGACGAATGGCCTCATGCGCTTCCTGTGCACTTTCATTTTTGTTCTTGTATTTACGAACATGTAAATATTTCTCTCCAAAACTTTTATTGATTTCGGCTTTTATTCCGTCCATTGCAGTGTCTCCCAGATTAACGCTGTCTGTTCTCATGTAAGTAATCTTACCGCTTTCATATAATTTCTGTGCCAGCAACATCGTTTTACTTACCCCATAACCCATCTTTCGGCTTGCTTCCTGTTGAAGCGTTGATGTGGTAAATGGCGGAGCTGGTGTCCTTTTACCAGGTCTTACCTGAATATCACCAACTTTATAATTGGCGCCAATACAGGATTGTAAAAAAGTTTCTGCATCTTCCGACTTACTGTATTTTCCTCCTTCTGCTTTGAAAATAACCGTTTTATTATTAAGGTCTGTTGCAGATAAAGAGGCCTCCACTTTAAAATTACTTACCGAAACAAAATGATTTATTTCTCTTTCTTTTTCTACTATCAGTTTTACGGCTACGCTTTGAACTCTTCCTGCACTTAATCCACCTTTCTGTCCAATTTTCCTCCATAAAACTGGGCTCAATTCAAAACCAACGATTCTGTCTAAAACCCTTCGCGCTTGTTGCGCATTAACCAGATTCATATTAATTAAACGAGGCGATTGAACTGCTTTTTGAATAGCAGGTTTCGTAATTTCATGAAAAACAATTCTCTTGGTTGTCTTTGGATCCAGATTCAATACTTCCGCCAGATGCCAGCTTATGCTTTCTCCTTCGCGGTCCTCATCCGATGCCAGCCACACTTCATCCGCTTTTTTCGCTAGTGCCTTTAATTCTCGCACGACACGTTCTTTTTCATCAGGAACAATATATTTAGGCATAAAATTGTTATTGATATCAATGCCCATATCATTTTTCTCCAGATCACGAATGTGACCATAACAACTTTTTACCTCAAAGTCTTTCCCCAAAATACCTTCGATAGTCTTTGCTTTTGCAGGAGACTCCACAATCAATAAGTTCTTAGCCATAATTTAAAAATTATTTTTTCTATCCGCTTTTGTTTAAAAAATCTTTAAAAACATAAGCAAATTCTATGCAATATTAGTTTAAAATTGAAAAAACAAAATTCACGATGTGGATAACCAAAGACAATATCTATGTTTATCGGCTTGTTTCGTCTTAGGATACACTAAATTCTCTTACAAAGTTGCTTCTAGTTAAAATCAATGCTGATAAGGTTTTCGAGACTAAATTCCATTAAGTTTTACAGGTAAAATTATCTCTAAAATCTTTTCAACAATTTATTTTAGTTTTTTTCTCCTTGTAAATCAATTTTGATTTTTTTGGATTACAACTGCTGTTTTTTGTACTTTCAAGTATTCCTAAATGGGATTAAAATTAAAACAACCAAAAAAATATGAAAGTTGTTATCATTGGTTCGGGAAATGTGGCTACTATTTTAGGCAGATTGATGATACAGCATAATATTAATATTGTACAGGTGATGAGCCGCAATATGGAACATGCAAAAATTCTTGCAGAAGAACTAAATTCAAATTTTACTGACTTAAATGGTCTTGTTGATATTACAGCGGATCTTTATTTACTGGCTATTTCAGATGCGGCACTTACCGAATCTCTATTATATTTAAATGTAAATGGCAAGCCCATTCTCCATACAGCTGGTGCAGTTTCTAAAGATGTATTAAAACAGATATCCCCTAATTATGGTGTTTTTTATCCTTTACAAAGTTTGAGAAAGGAAATGAAAATTATTCCTCCCATACCCATTATGATTGACGCCAGCAATGTCGCTACAATGGAACTTATTAGGGAAATGGCAAGTAAAATTTCTGATTCTGTACAAATTGCAAATGACGAAACCAGACAAAAAATTCATGTTGCGGCTGTATTCGCCAATAATTTCACGAATCATTTATATTCTTTAGCCGAAGTTTTTTGCAACAAAGAAGGCATTGATTTTAATCTATTGAAACCATTAATTCTGGAAACAGCAAACAAGGTTACAGAAGCTTCACCAGGAACGGTACAAACAGGTCCAGCCATTAGAAAAGACCTTATTACTATTGAAAAAAATTTAAATCTGCTCAGTGAATATCCAGAAATGAAATCACTTTATATCAAAATAACAGACAGCATCATGAATCTTTACCGGTAAGGAAACACGATATCCGTTTGTACTTTATAAGGATCTACCGGATTGCCATGTTTATCTATTGGGTCTGATATATAAATTTCATAAGGAGCCGCAGCGGATGTTTTATGTTCATCTTTAAGCCAGTCTTTAAGCGCCTGATAAGCCTGAACCGTTTCTTCATATGGTCCAAAATAATGAGCCACAATTGCTTTGGGGCCACCTGTTTGCTTAATTGAAATCCCTTTAATTAATTTTTGAGGAGTCCTGTCAACTGGCAGTCCAGCTTCAAAAAAGAATGGAGCCTTCTGACTTTTGTACCATGCCATTGGCGGGCCAACTACTTTTAACTTGTTTTTTCTGATTATTTCTACTAATCTTTCTCCATAGATTTTGGCAAGTTTTTGACCTAATCTTATATTATTACTGGCACTGTCTTTAATGCAAATAACCGTATATGGAAATGCTGTAGTATCTGAGATATTGATAATAGGAGCACTTCTTGGAGTAGAATCACTTTTACTTCTTAGTTTATTGCTCTTTAATATAACAGGCGCCGCTTCATTATAATCATTTTTTTTGCCATCTCCACAAGATAAAAGACAAAAAAAAGAGCCTCCAATAAAAAATGAATAATTTACAAACCTGAGTTTCATAAATCTTGGGTTAAGCAATTAATAAATAATATAGTCTCAATGTAATCATTATGCTCAAATTATTAAAGCATCTATGTATAGATTTTTAATAATTATTAATTTCATGTAGGTTTGCAAACCGAAATTGACCGTATGTATAAAATAACATTTAAGTTTGAACAGAAAGGGAAGGAAACAATTACCCTCGAAAATATCGATTCTGATCAATCTATTCTTGAAGTCGCATTAAAAAACGATATCGTGCTGCACCATAATTGTGGAGGTGTTTGTGCTTGCAGTACTTGTCATCTTTATGTAGAAAATGGCGAAACGTTTATAGAAGAATTGAGTGATAAAGAAGAAGACTTTATCGACAGAGCTGTTAATCCCCGATTAAATTCAAGATTAGGCTGCCAGTGCGTGTTACATTCCGGTGATGGTGAAATTATTGTTACTTTGCCTGATCAGACACAATTCCTTGGAGAATAATTCCAAAATTAAAATACAAAAAATGACTTTTGAACCACCCATTAACTGGAACGATTACGAAGATATCGCAATGAAATTGTACGAAAGATTTGGTGACGATTTCGGCGAAAGTCAGATTTATCGAATTCGCTTTACCGACTTGCACAAATGGGTAATGGAAATTCCAAACTTTGCAGGTAAATTAGAAGAAAGCAATGAAGGACACCTAGAAATGATTCAAAGCTCGTGGGTGTATGAATGGAGAGATGGACAAAAGTGAGGGGTTAGAGCTGGATACTGGATGCTGGATACTCAATATAATAAAATAAATCTACAACAATGAACATTCTTCAGCACTTCAAGCCTATCAAACTCATCGCATTGGATGTGGATGGAGTAATGACGGATGGTTCTTTGATATTAAATGATACTGGTTTAAATGAAACCAGAACAATGAATATCAAAGATGGCTATGCACTTCAGCTCGCTGTAAAAAAAGGATATCATGTGATTATTATTTCAGGGGCTTCAGATACCGGCGCTGTAGAAAATAGAATGAAAAAATTAGGCATCAGCGATGTAAATATGGGTATAAAAGACAAAGCCTTTTTACTAAATCAAAAAATAGAAAAACTGGGTTTAAACAAAGATCAGGTTCTGTTTATAGGAGATGATATTCCTGATTATAAAGTAATGAAAGCGGTAGGCTTGCCATGTTGCCCTGCAGATGCGGTATCAGAAATAAAAGAAATCTCGTTATACATTTCTCCTGTTGCGGGTGGCAAGGGTTGTGTAAGAGATATAATAGAAAAAGTTTTAAAGCTCAATAGTCATTGGGATATCGAAAATGATATCGCAGCCAAATAATCTTATCTAATAAAGGCGGTAATGAAATTAATAATTGCTTTTCTGAAATTAATCCGTTGGCCCAATCTATTTTTTATTGCACTGACTCAATTCCTTTTTTATTATTGTATTGTTGGATCAATTTTTAACAGCAATCACGACTTTCCTGTTGATCGCAACTGGAACTGCTTTTTTATTCTCATTTTAGCATCGCTATTGATTGCTGCAGCCGGCTATATCATCAATGATTATTTTGACATGCAAATTGATACGTTGAACAAACCCGAAAAGGTTGTTGTTGACCGCATCATTAAAAGAAGATGGGCTATTATGTGGCATTGGATTTTTTCTGCTGCCGGTTTAATTTTAAGTTTTTATGTAAGCTGGAAAACAAAAATATTTTCTATACTTATTTTTAATAGTCTAAGTGTTTTATTGCTTTGGTTTTATTCCACTACATTTAAAAAGAAATTACTTATTGGCAATATTATGATTTCCTTACTTACGGTTTGGACAATAATCGTGATTTACATTTTTGCAGGTGCCAGCTTAATTAATTATTCAGGTTGGGATGCATTGCATTTCCCTTTCAACATAAAAAGGCTTTATAAATTAACGATTATCTATTCAGGATTTGCTTTTATCGTTACATTAATCAGAGAGGTAATAAAAGACCTTGAGGACATGCAAGGAGATGCGCAATTTAATTGTAAAACAATGCCTATTATCTGGGGTGTACCTGCATCAAAAGTATTTATTGCCGTTTGGATTATTGTTTGTGTTTGCAGCTTGGCTATCATTCAACTTTATGCCTGGCAAACCGGTTTTTGGACAAGTGCTGTATATGTAATTGCGGCAATCATCATTCCATTATTGCTTGTTTTAAAAAAATTGCAGCATGCAGAAATTCCTTCTGATTATCATAAAATAAGTACCTCTCTCAAACTTATTATGATGGCAGGCATTCTATCGATGTTATTTTTTAAAATTATTTGATTATGAAAAAAATCATCCTTGCTTCACAATCTCCCAGAAGGAAACAATTGCTCGAATGGGCAGAAGTTGAATTTGACGTTATCGTGAGCGACACGGATGAATCTTATCCAGCTCATCTCAGCTTTAGTGATATTGCGATACATATTGCAAAAAACAAAGCGCTTAAAATAGTTGATTTACATAACCCTGTCATTCCGGTTCTAGCAGCCGACACCATTGTTGTTTGTGAAAATGAAATTATTGGCAAGCCTAAAGACCGTGAAGATGCTATTGCCATTATCAAAAAACTTTCTGGCAAAACACATCAGGTCATTACCGGCGTTTACCTTTATAAAAAAGATAACGAAATTTCATTTTCTGATACTACTGAGGTTAGTTTTTATGAATTAACAAATGAGCAAATTGAATTTTATGTAGATAAATACAAGCCCTACGACAAAGCAGGTGCATATGCCATACAGGAATGGATAGGGGTTATCGGCATTAAATCTATCCATGGCGATTTTTATAATGTCATGGGATTGCCGGTAAGTAAAGTAGTAAAGTTTTTATAATCATCCCGAATCTTTGTCCTCTCCACTTTTGTTTTTTTTGAAAATGAACAGTTTTTTTATCTTCTTTTTTAAGTGATCTTCTTTTTCCATTTCCGTTTTTTTCCCTTTTCCATTTTATCAAAAATTATTTCTTTTGTATTGCAATGACTTTATTTATAATAAAGATTATTGGAATTAATCAATTTCGATAATCCAAAAGAAGAAATAAATTTTTAATCACTAAAAAATAAATCTATGAACGAAAAGCTTCTTCAGTACATCTGGCAGTTTCAGTTGTTTAATAAAAAAGAAATAAAAACAACCGACAATAACGATTTGAAAGTTTTACTTCCGGGGAACTTGAATAAAAACCAAGGCCCGGATTTCTTAAATGGGAAAATAAAAATTGATGACACCATCTGGTTTGGAAATGTTGAAGTTCATATTAAATCTTCCGACTGGCGCCTTCACAAACACAGTGAAGATGAAAATTATAAAAACGTTATCCTTCATGTGGTTTGGGAACATGATGAGGAATTAAATTTAGGATTTCCAACATTATCTCTCCAAACACTTGTGCCCAAATTATTAATCAATAAATACATCAGCATAATGAATACCGAAACATTTATTCCCTGTGAATCTACTGTAGCTTCTATAAAAGCAATTACTATTGAGAAATGGAAAGAACGATTATTAACGGAGCGACTGCAGGAAAAAACAATGGCCATAGAAAATCTACTAAAAAAATCAAATGGGAACTGGAATGAAGTGTGTTGGTGGACACTGGCAAAAAGCTTTGGTGGAAATGTAAATGGTGAAGCATTTGAAGCCATTGCACAAAGTATTCCATTGAATATTTTACAAAAACACAGCGATTCATTATTCAGTCTGGAAGCTATTATAATTGGACAGAGTGGGCTGCTCAATAAAAAATTCAGAGAATCATACCCTAACGACTTGTTCAGAGAATATTTATTTTATAAAAAAAAGTACAGTTTAAGGCAGCCTCAGGTTTCGTTATATTATTTAAGAATGCGGCCGGCAAATTTCCCTACAATAAGACTGGCACAACTCTGTGCCTTTATAAAAAAAGAAAACAGGCTGATTTCTAAAATTATTGAAGAACCCGATATTGAAAAATTATCCGATTTATTATTATTAAACACAAGTGATTACTGGAATACTCATTACAGAATTGATGAACCCGGTATTTCAAAGCTAAAAACCATTGGAAGACAAACGATAAATAATATAGTTATCAATGCCATGGTGGTATTGTTATATGCTTATGGATATTACCACGATAATGAAAATTTAAAATCCAAAGCTATAAAATGGATGGATGAAATTCCAGCAGAACAAAACAACATTACTTCAGGATTTGAAAAAATTGGATTTTCAAATCATTCCTCTTTCGATTCACAAGCGCTTTTTCACCTGAAAAATAAATATTGTCAGCATAAAAAATGCCTGGAATGTGCCATTGGAAATGAAATTTTCAGAAATGAAAACAACCCACTGATTACAACCAATTATACGTTGCTACAACCTGCAAATCGGGATGTAAGCTTTTCATAACCGGGCAATTGTTACCAATTAACTCCAGGATTTTTTTATCATTATCCGATAATCCGGTATTGGGTATATGCAGTACAATTTCAATTTTGCCAATTCTTCTTGGTTCACTTAACATATGCTTGGTTACATCTAATTTAGTATCAGTAAGATTAATATTCATATCGATAGCTCTGATTCCCATTGTTGTAACCACACAAGTTGCCAAAGCTACACAAAGTGTATCTGTAGGACTGAACCTTTCCCCTTTTCCCCTGTTATCAGTAGGAGCATCGGTTTCAATGATGGTACCGCTTTGAAGATGAGTACATTCGCACCTGAGATCGCCTTTGTAAATGATTGAAGCTGTCATAATTTGATTATTTAACCTTTTAATTAAAGAATGCCGGAAGTTCTTTTAATGGATAGCCAAAACTTGCACAACATCGTTGTATTTTTGCCTAAATTTACTCAAGTAAAATTTATACATGAAGAAAATATTTTTATTCATTTTGGTTGGGTGCTTTTCTCAGTTGTTATTTGCTCAGGACTCTACAAACACTAGAAAGCAAAAAAAAGAGATGAAGAAGCAAAAAATCGACATGATGGCGAAAGCAGAAGAGGAAGGGGTAATTAATTATAAGAAGCATTTTGCAGGAGGAATTAAATTAACCAATGATGGATCTGGGATTTTTATAGAAATGGCAAGAGCTAAATCAGTAGAACACGCCTTATTATTTCAAATCGAGTTTACAGAAAGAAAACATTCCAAAGAAGAAAAGCTACAAAATGAATTAAGCCCCACCGCACCTATCATTTATGGCAAAATAAATTATTTTTATCCCCTTAAATTAGGCGTTCAAAAACAATTTTTGTTAGGAAATAAAGGAAATAAAAACGGAGTAAATATCACCGCAAACTTTGGCGGAGGTATTTCATTGGCCTTATTAAGGCCATATCTGGTTCAGGTAGACAAAGGATCGGGCAGTTATGAGTATGTAGGATATAATTCGCCAGACAGCAATTATTTTTTAAATGGCCCCATTGTTGGTGGCCCTACGATTAGCGAAGGCTGGAGTCAACTAAAAGTTACTCCAGGATTGTATGCAAAATCCGGATTAAGATTTGATTATGGCAAATACAATGAATTACTTACTGCTATAGAAATTGGGGGAACGGTAGAATTTTACAGCAAAAAAATTGAGCAATTAATAAACATAAAGCAATATCAGTATTTTATTGGCGCATACGTTTCTTTGGTTTTTGGGAGAAGAAAATAATATTGAATTGTATTTATTTTCATTAATTATTTTAATTTTGCTTTTCAAATTTTTAATTAAATAACATATCATAATGTCTTGTGGAACAGATGTAGAAGGACAGATCAGTACTCTTAAAAAACCAAACTGGTTAAGGGTTAAATTACCTATTGGTGAAGAATATAAGCACGTTCGCAATTTAGTGGACACTCATAAACTACATACCATTTGCGAAAGTGGCAATTGCCCGAATATGGGCGAATGCTGGGGCGAAGGCACCGCAACCTTTATGATTCTGGGCAATATTTGCACCCGAAGCTGTGGCTTTTGCGCTGTAGCAACAGGAAGGCCCGATGCAGTGGACTGGGATGAGCCACAACGTGTAGCAGAAGCCATTCATTTAATGAAAGTAAAACATGCGGTAATTACTTCGGTAGACAGAGACGAATTAAAAGACGCTGGCAGCATCATTTGGTACAACACCATTAAAGCGATAAAAGCATTAAATCCAAATACCACCCTGGAAACATTAATTCCTGATTTTAAATCCAACAAAGAACAGATACAACGCATTATTGATGCCGCTCCTGAGGTTGTAAGTCATAATATTGAAACAACAGAACGACTAACACGACAGGTTAGGGTACAAGCCAAATATTGGCAAAGCATGGAAACATTAAAAATCCTGAAAGATGGAGGAATGAGAACCAAAAGTGGCATCATGCTGGGATTAGGAGAAACCAGAGAAGAAGTGATTCAAACGATAAAGGATTTATACAACAGTGGAGTAGATGTAATAACAATAGGACAATATCTTCAGCCTACTAAAAAGCATCTTGCAGTAGAACGTTTTGTACATCCTGACGAATTTGCTGAATACCGCGAAATCGGCTACCAGATTGGCTTAGATTATGTTGAAAGTGGCCCATTGGTTCGATCTTCTTACCATAGCGAAAAGCATGTAATTGCCGGCTGGGGAAGAAATAAATGGAAGTCAGAATCTATAATTTAACCCGAAAATGTAAATGATAAAACTTAATAAATAACCATTTACATTTTACCATTTCTATTACCATACCAAAGCGCTTGCTCCTAAAATTGCGGCATCAGATTCTTTCAATTCGCTGAAAATTAATTTTACTTTATTTCTAAAAATAGGCAGGAGATTTAATTCCATATGCCTTCTTGTAGGATTCAATAAAAGATTTCCTGCTTTTGTTAGTCCGCCAAATAATACAATCGCCTCAGGAGAAGAGAACATCACAAAATTTGCCAGCGACTCTCCTAAAATCTGTCCGGTAAATTCAAATATTTCGTTGGCAATAGGATCTCCCTGAGTAGCACACTCGAAAACGGTTTCGCTGGTTAATTCATTTATGGTATAATTTCTCAGTAAACTTTCTTTATCCGGAAATGTGGTCAGTAATTCAATCGCAGTTTCTCTTACGCCGGTAGCAGAGGCGTATGATTCCAGACTTCCTCTCATTCCGGTATTTTTATGCATTCTGCCTCCTGGCCTGATTATGGTATGTCCCAGTTCGCCGGCAAAACCATCATGTCCTACCACTATTTTTCCATCAATTACGATTCCACTTCCGACGCCAGTACCCAAAGTAATCGTAATAAAATGTTTCATTTTCTTTGCGCAACCAAACATCATTTCGCCAACAGCCGCAGCATTAGCATCATTGGTAAGCATGGCGGAGACTCCGAATTTCTTGGTAATTAATTCGGCCATAGGAATAATTCCTTTCCATTTAAGATTGGGAGCATATTCAATTGACCCGGTATAAATATTCCCGTTTGGAGCGCCCATTCCAATACCAATAATATTTTCAATGCCACCAATCTGATTAATCATTGGTGAAATTTTTAGGTACAATTCATGAATAAAGTCTTCAATGAAATCATGTTCATTACTAGGTATTCTTCCTTGAACCAGAATTTCTCCATTGTCGTTAACTATTCCGAATTTTGTTGTGGTTCCTCCTACATCAATACCAATAGCATATTTTGAGCCCATATAAATACTATAATTTTATTTGTTTAAAAAAGTCACCAATGAATTAATGAGATGAGTTAGCTGGAGCTTCATCATAATTAATACCCTGTTTTTTCAAAATGCCTTTTACCGCTATTGCAAAAAATGCAAGGTATGAAAAACAAACAACCGGTATCCAATATGATTGTTGAATGCCTATAACATCTGCTAATTTACCTTGAATTGGAGGAATGATTCCACCACCTAAAATCATCATAATTAAGAATGCAGATCCCTGAGTGGTATATTTTCCAAGACCTGCAATTGACAAAGTGAAAATACATGGCCACATAATTGAACAGCATAATCCTCCACTTAACAATGCATACGTTCCAATTGTTCCACTTGTTTGAGTTCCAATAATCATTGCTACAACTCCAAGCAAACCAAATATCATCAGTGTTCTTGCTGGCTTATCATTGCTGATATAAAATGCTGCAATTTGAATGATTACACAAACTACATAATAGTAAAGTGGTTTCATATCGTAATGTGCAACTGTATTAACAGCAATAATAATTCCGAATGCTACTAAAGGAACTATTATTTGCAATAAAAGCTTACTATGTTTAGATAAATTAAAAGCCGAAACGGCACCTGCCCAGCGACCAATCATCAAACTTCCCCAATACATTGCGATATACGGAGTAGCTTCTGATGCTTGTTTCCCGCCGAATGAATCTTGTTTTAATAATTCTCCCATATTACTTCCAATGGCAACTTCAACACCCACATAAACGAATATGGCAAGCATCCCCAAAACAAGTTGAGGATACTTCATTGCACCCCAGCCATCTGATTTTTTTGTAGCACTCCAGTTAGCATACAACAAACCGAATATAACAATTCCCAATGCACCAAATAGCCAATTCAATCTATAAGATTCTAAGGGCATTTTTATAGATTTTATTTCTGCATTCTTTTGATTAGTACTAGTGAAAATATTTTTAACTGCAATTATTTTCTCTATAGCAGCAGTGTTCTCATTTTGTTGATCTTTAATGCTTAATGAATCTAGTTTCGAAATGATTGTACTACTGTCATTTGCGGTTAAGAAATTCTTTGAAAATGAACTGTCTTTTGTATTTAATGTAGTTCTTAATAGTGAATCGGCTATGTTGTTTTGTTTTTTTATTTCTTTTTCAATTGAAACAATCTTGAGAGCTTCAGTACTTTTATAACTACTAAATACTGGTGCAAACATAATAATCAACAATCCTGTCATGATAATTAAAGTGTACAAAGCTTTGTTGGCTTTTTCTGTACTTTCTTCCATAACACCAGAAGGGACTTTTTTTGCGAAATGAAATAAGGCAGCGGCTGCTATAAACAAACCACCAACACCTGTATATAAAACAATTACTTTACTTAAACTTAATGCTGCAATTTGATCATCTGTGACGGCAGCTGTTGTACCAAACAAAGCCAGTGCAACTACAATTGGTCCAATGGTTGTTCCAAATGAATTGATACCACCACCAAGATTAACCCTGCCGGTGCCTGTTGTAGGATCTCCTAATGAAATAGCGAAAGGCTGAGCGGCAGTTTGTTGTAATGAGAATCCTAAAGCCACAATAAATAAACCGACCAACATACCTGAAAAAGTATTGGCATTAACGGCAATAATCATAGCTGCAGCTCCAAGGGCTGAAAACAATAAACCATAAACTATACTTTTTTTATACCCCCATTTTCCAACAAGATCTTTACCTCCAAAAGAACCATAAGCGAATAATCCCAAGGCGCCAATATAATAAGCCGTGTAAAATGCAAAATCAATCAGCTGGCTTTGAAACTGATCCAGATTGAAATAATGCTTACAAAAAGGAATAAAAATGCTGTTGCCAGCAGCTATAAAGCCCCAAAAGAAAAACACAGTAACTAATGTTCCTAATGCCCCATAATTGGTAGGAATGGTTTGTTTCGTTGAATAGTTTGTTTGATTTTCAGACATAAGTTTTGGTTTATGCGTTGAAATTAGTTAGAATTTTAAAATTTATAAGAATTTATTTCAAAAATGAAAAAATAATATTGCTGAACAAATCTTTTAAATCATAATCATATCAATCGTAATTTTATTGAAATTTTTCTAACCGAGATGGAAATATTACATGTAAGCGCGGAATGTTTTCCTATGGCAAAGGCTGGTGGGCTTGCTGATGTAGTAGGGGCTTTACCTAAATATCAAATAGCCATTGGACATATTGCCAAAGTGGTGATGCCCATGTATCGCACTTCATTTCTTTATAATAACGAATGGGAAGTGGTTCACAAAGGTGCAATTCTATTTGGCGAAAGTCAATTACAGTTTACTGTTATTAAAGAGAAATCCGACTTTTTAAAATTCAATTTGTTTTGCATAGATATTCATGGATTATTAGACAGGCAAAAAATTTATGGTTATGATGATGATAATGAAAGATTTCTTGCTTTTCAACTTTCTGTAATTGAATGGATTTCTAAATGGGAACATAAGCCTGATGTAGTTCATGTTCACGATTATCACGCAGGACTTATCCCTTTTTTTATGAGATATTGTTATGATTACAGGCATCTCAATACAATCAAGACAGTATTAACCATTCATAACGCTCAATATCAAGGATGGATGAATTGGTCCTTCACAAAATACTTCCCGGTTTGGGATAGCTGGAAAGCCGGATTACTGGAATGGAATAATCAAATCAATCCACTTGCCTGTGCCATCAAATGTGCTGATAAAGTAAATACGGTCAGTCCAACTTACATGAAAGAACTGATGAATAAAGCTAATGGACTAGAATCTTTATTTGAGTTTGAAAAAGGCAAATGTTCGGGAATCATTAATGGCATCGACAACAGTGTTTGGAATCCAAAAACAGATTCTTTAATACATAAACAATTTGATCAAAAAAACATTGTTGTAGGGAAAAGAAAAAATAAACAAAAATTGTGTGCAGATTTTGGTTTTGATGAAAGCCTGCCCTTAATTGTTTTTATTGGAAGATTAGTAGGTGAAAAAGCTGCCGATTTACTTCCTGAAGCCATTTCAACAGCATTTGAAAAATCAAATAAAAAATTCAACTGTTTGATTCTTGGAAACGGAGATAAAACTATCGAAAAAAACTTATCTGAAATTCATCAGCAATGGTTTGGCTATTATCATTCTCAAATCGAGTACAATGAAAAACTAAGTCATCAAATGTACGCTGGCGCTGATTTTTTGCTAATGCCAAGCAGAGTGGAACCTTGCGGATTAAATCAGCTTTATGCGATGAGATATGGCACTATTCCAATAGTAAGAAGAACCGGCGGGTTGAACGATACGGTTATTGATATTGGGGATAATGGTTATGGCATTTGTTTCAATAATGCTAGTGTTGAAGACATTGTTTTTTCAATAATCAGAGCCATAAAATTGTACGAGAATACTGATATGGTAAATGATATCAGAAAAAAAATGATTAAAATCAATACCAGCTGGGAGAAAAGTGCGCAGGATTATATCGACCTTTACCATTCAATTTATAGATAACCAAAACTATGATCAGTAAAAAAGTAATTGCAGTAATTTTAGGCGGCGGTGCCGGAACCAGATTATATCCATTAACTGCTACAAGAAGCAAACCCGCTGTTCCGATTGCAGGAAAATATCGTCTGGTGGATATCCCCATTTCAAATTGCATAAACAGTAGTATCAATAGAATGTTTGTATTGACTCAATACAATTCTGCTTCACTTAACAAGCACATTAAAAACACTTATCAATTCAGTGGCTTCAGCAGTGGTTTTGTAGATATACTTGCCGCAGAACAAACTCCTGATAGTCCGGGTTGGTTTCAAGGAACAGCTGATGCCGTAAGACAATCTTTAAAGCATATTGTAAAAAATGATTTTGAGTATGTGTTGATATTAAGTGGTGATCAGCTTTATCAAATGGATTTTGCTTTCATGATGGATAATCATAAAAAATCGGGTGCAGATATTTCGATTGCCACAATTCCTGTTGGCGAAAAAGATGCTCCTGAATTTGGAATTCTAAAAGCGAACAGCGAAAAAATAATCACTTCATTTATTGAAAAACCTTCTGCAGAGGCCTTACCAGAATGGTTAAGCAATACCGGAGAAGAAATGGGAAACCAGGGGAGAAATTATCTCGCTTCAATGGGAATTTATATTTTCAACAGAAATGTTTTATTCAGTTTGCTTGAATCAGAAAAAATAGATGCCACTGATTTTGGAAAAGAAATCATTCCGGATTCCATTAATAAATACAAAGTAATCAGTTTCCAATACGATGGATATTGGACAGATATCGGAAACATACATTCATTTTTTGAAGCCAATCTTGCGTTAACGTTAGATCTTCCTCCTTTTAATCTTTTCGATAACGACAAAATGGTTTTTAGCAGAGCAAGAATGTTGCCTCCTGCAAAAATCAGTGGCACAACAATTAATCAAACCATAATTGCAGAAGGGTCAATAATCAACGCAGCATCCATTTCCAACTCCGTTATTGGTATAAGAAGCAGAATTGGTAAAGGAAGTAAGATTACCAGCTGTTACATTATGGGTAATGATTTTTATGAAACAATGGATGAAATAAAACGTGACGACGAAATCAATATCCCCAGATTAGGAATTGGTGATCATTGCGAACTGACTAATGTTATTGTTGATAAAGATTGTAGAATTGGAAATAATGTAACAATAATAGGTGGTCATCATCTCAAAAATTCTGACCACTCTTTATTCTCTGTTAAGGACGGAATTGTAGTTTTAAAAAAAGGCGCAATGATTAATGATGGATTTGAATTGAGATAAGGAATATCCTAGAATCTGGATAATAGGAAAATGCATGTGCAATAGGCTGAATAAATATAAAATCTAGCATCAAGTATCCATCATCTAGTATCCAGTATCTAGCAACTAGTTCTATATTCTTCCTTAAAGCATAATATTCCAGATCAACTGATCAAGCCATTTTCTTGACTCCGGATCATCTTCATTTCCCATCCAGCCCTTTGTTTTTTCAATGATTGTTGTATAAACGGTTTTCATATTAAATGTATTTTTTAAAGCCGCAGGTTCGCTGATTAAAGCAGGATTGGAGGCAACGGAAATTTTAGTTGCGATCCATGATGAATATAATCTTGGGATTGTTAATCCTAAAATCATACCTGGCAAACCATTGATACTGCAAGGCCCTCCGGGAATAGTAATTTCATCGGTATAGAAAGCAAAAACATACACACTATCCATAATAATCCCAGTTGCTTTACGGCAATTGTATCCTGCAATAATCCGATTTTCATTACTTAATTTCCAGACTACTTTTACCAATGAATCTTTAACATTAAAAGAACTTCCAAAAATATCTTTTTGCATTATTAACTGACTTGCGTTAAAATCTGTAAACCAGGTAGATTCTTCATCGCTTTTCCTGAACATCTCTGGAAGAGATTCCTTGTTTTCCCAATGATTAAATTTGTAAATACTTTTGTTTTTATTAAAATTATAAGTGAAGTAAGAAGTTTTAAAATTAGGCAGTTTATCTTTCATCATTTCTGCCCAAGGACTACTGCCCATTGTTTTTTTGATATTAGTTTTAACTTCAAATTCAATTTCACCAGATTCGATAAATTGAGCCGATACACAAAAATTAATCAAGAATAGTATCGGAGTAAATAAAAATATTTTTTTCATTTGAATTTCAGTTTTGTATTTAATGTTTATTTCTTTGCTGCAGTATTTTTATTTTTAAAATCCCAGGAAAAACCAAGCATGAAATATCTTTTCAATCTTTGATTTCGTTCTTCAGTAAAAACATTGCCATAATAGCTCCTGTCGATTCCAATGTTTTGGTTCAATAAGTCAACCACTTTTGTAAATACAGTAAATTCATTCTTATTAAACGTCCGTTGCAATTTCAGATTAATCATATTGTTGTTTAAATTTTCTGTTTGTCCGGCTAATTTCTGACGGGCATAAAAAAGATAATCTGTTACAACTGACCAAACTTTTTTATAATAAATTGTTGAACCAAAAGTGAGTGTATTGTTTCTAAACGTGTTTGATGTCAATGCTTGAGCATTAGTATTGTAACTAATATTCATCTGATTATTAAGTGAGAAATCATATTTATCGGCTTTCGATTTTCTCATACCTATATTCAAACCACCTGAAGTTGTATTTGAAAAGCTGGTAACATTATTAATGATATCAGCAAATCTCGAAAAATTAAGATTCGGGCTGATTTCTATTTCAATCTCTGATTTCTTTAATTTAAACCCTACGCCACTCCATAAATTAATTGAAATATTTCCATTGGTATTTGTTGGCTTTGCAATAGTACCGCCGGATATAGGATCGATGATTTTATTATCCGTAATTGAATTTCCTATGAATGTAATATTTAAAGATTGATAGTTCCATAAGTTCTTAAAAAAATTATACCCGTTATGAGTAATATTGAAATTATTAGCAAAAGAAGGTTTCAAATCCGGATTTCCGATATATTGATAAAATATATTGTTGTTATTTCTTAAAGGCTGTAACTGATTAATAGTAGGCTGTGTACTTGATCCATTATATTTTATTCTTAAAGAATGATTGCTTTTGTAATTGTATACAAATGTTGCAGATGGAAAAAGATTAGTATACTTTCTCAGATAATCTTTATTAAGTGTAAGATCTACTAAATCATAATGAGTAATGCCGAATCCAGAACCAAAATTGAATTTGATTTTTTTATACGCAAAATTGAATTTTGCAGAAGGAGTATGAATAATAATACTTTGTTTGAAATCATTAGTAAGGGAGTCTACAGGAATATCATACGCACCATTGGATTTTGTAAATGTAGACTGATTGTTTTTTCCTAAATTATCAGACAGTTCATACGCAATTTCCATTGACCACTTTTTGCTGAGCGGTTCAGTATAATTTAGCTTTGCAGAAATTTTATTTGAATTATTTGTTGACTTTGTAAATTGATCAACATCAATAATTACAGGTTGAATAAAATCATAAATGGTGTTTTCCGAATTGAGGTAATTTTGTGCATTTGACACATTGTTATTCCAATCGGCAGTAAAGGACAATGTTCTTCTTGCTTTAGCGAATCTATGTTTAAAAACAACATTACCACTTAATACACTCTTATCCGATTCTGCAGATAAATCCCTGATACTGCTGTTCTTCAGAAAACCAGTACTTCCTGTGGTAACCGCATCGCTGTTTTCACTATTTTTTACATGAAAATAATTCATTCTCCAGGTCATCTTCAAACTGTTATTGGTATCGATTTTTACATCATAAATAACTGTATTTTTTATGTTGTATCTGTTGATTCTAGTGTAAGTTTCCTGATTCTCATTTAGTGAAGAATCTCCAAGTTGAGTAATGGTATTGGTATTTTTTACATTGCTGTAATCCTGCTCATTATATTTAGGAGAGAAATTGAAATTATGCTTGTCCTTCCATTTATTACTGTATTGTAATCCGGCATTTACATTTCTTAAAAAACCATTTTCAGGATTGATATTGATCTCTTCATCACCAGTACGAGTAAGTGAAAATGCAAAGATTCCATCTTCATCCATCATCTCGAAATTATTATCCTCACTACTGCCATACTTTTGACTTTCCTGCCAGGTCAAACCATCTTGTCCGGTATTGCCATTCAAAATAAATGCCGACAATTTTCTTTTCCCTTTAAAGGAACCCAGCAAAAGATTATTATTAAACCGGTTGCTGATATCTTTACCGATTCCGCCTGCTAAACTTACTTTTCCGAAGTAACCTTTCTTCTTATCTTCTTTTAATTTAAGGTTAATTGTTTTTTGTGTATTACCATCATCAATACCTGTAAATTCAGCCTGTTCCGTTTTCTTATCGAAAACCTGCACTTCTTTTACAGCATCGGCTCTTAAGTTTTTTACAGCCATGCCTGGATCATCTCCAAAAAACTCTTCCCCATCCACCAATACTTTTTGAACTTTCTCACCCATAGCTTTTATCTCGCCATTTTTATCCACTTGAATGCCAGGCAATTTCTTCAGCAATTCTTCTACATTGGCATTTGCACTTACATTAAAACTGTCGGCAGTATAAATAGTGGTATCTCCTTTAATTCTGATGGCACCACCAGTTTTAATTATTATGGCTTCTAAAAGTTTACTTTTATTGGTCAGCGCAATTGTTGAAAGAGACTCCATTTTGATTTTAAAATTTACATCATCCACATAATCTCCATAAACAGGATGAGTGATCATAAGAATATTCTTTCCTGCAGGAACATTTTTCAATTCATAAGTTCCATCTTCCTGAGTTCTTGCAAAAGTTATCAGGGTTGAATCCTTTAAAGACAACACCATGACAACAGCATTTTTAACCGGCAAATGGGCTTCTGTGTCAATTATTTTCCCTGTAATATTAGTTTGCTGAGAAAATGCGTTAAAGCTTATACACACGAAAAATGCTACAACAACAACTTTTATTTTAGCCATTAAAATTTAATTTTCTATTGAAAATGATTAATTAATTTTTGTTCAGGAATAGAAATCTTAATTTTAGATTCTTGCACCTCCTGAACAATTGCTGCAAAAATACGAAAATGACTTACGAAGAAGAACATTTTATTGATTCCGCAAAATCCGTCTGGAATTATTCAATGTTTAACAACGAAAACATAGAATTGTTTCAACAAGGGGAATTAGCCACTGCTTATGATTTTTTTGGAAGTAAAAGAATTAAAGTCCTCAATGTTACTGGCTATTACTTTGCCGTATGGGCGCCTCATGCTAAATCGGTTTCCATTGTTGGAGATTTCAATTCTTGGGATAAAGGGCTTCATCCTCTATTTGCCAGGCTCGACCAATCGGGTATTTGGGAAGGATTTATCCCACATCTTTCTAAAGGAAGTATTTATAAATACCACATCACCTGTATCAACAACACCGAATTACTTAAAGCAGATCCTTATGCTAACTATTCGGAATTAAGACCCGGCACAGCATCTGTTGCCTGGGATTTTAATTATCAATGGAAAGATAAAGAATGGTTGGGAAAAAGAAAAAAACACAACTCTTTAAAAGCTCCTTGGAATGTTTATGAGCTACATCTGGGCAGTTGGATGCGGCCTAATAAAAACGATGAGAACAGTTTTAATTCTTACCGGCAAATTGCAGAAAGACTCGTTCCATATATTAAAGAAATGGGATTTACACATGTAGAGCTCATGCCAGTTATGGAATTCCCTTACGACAGAAGCTGGGGTTACCAATGTACCGGGTATTTTTCAGCTACATCACGTTTTGGAATACCCGAAGACTTGATGTATCTGGTTGATGAATTACATTTAAATAACATCGGCGTAATCTTCGACTGGGTTCCCTCACATTTTCCTGGTGATGCTCACGGACTATTTATGTTTGATGGTGCACATACCTATGAATATGCAGATATGCGCAAAGGATTTCATCCCGACTGGAACAGTTATATTTTTAATTACGAAAGGGGAGAAGTGCGCTCTTTTTTGATTAGTAGTGCGCATTTCTGGTTTAAACAATTTCATGCTGATGGCATAAGGGTTGATGCCGTAAATTCAATCATCAGACTGGATTTTTCAAGAAAACCCGGAGCATGGGAACCCAATGAATATGGAGGAAATGAGAATATTGAAGCCATTCACTTTCTGAAAAGGTTAAACGAAATTATTTATAATGATTTCCCTCATGTTCAAACCATTGCTGAAGAAGCTTCCGACTGGCCAGGCATAACCACTCCAACACATGCTGGCGGATTTGGTTTTGGGATGAAGTGGATGATGGGATGGATGCATGACACATTCAGATATTTCAAGACGCATCAAAATGAAAGACCGCAAATTCAGGACACTTTTACCTTCAGTATGATGTATTTCTACAATGAAAATTTCATGCTTCCTTTAAGTCACGATGAAGTAGTTCATGGCAAAAGTCCGATGATTTATAAAATGCCTGGAACCGATTTTGAGAAATTTGCCAATCTAAGATTGCTGTATGCTTATATGTACACTCATCCGGGCGCCAAGCTGATGTTCATGGGTGATGAATTTGGACAGACTACAGAATGGAATGAAATTTCTGAATTAGACTGGCCCTTACTGCAACATTCATCCCACAGTAAATTAAAAGAATGCGTAAAAGATCTTTGTCATCTCTATAAAAACGAACCTGCTTTATATGAATATCAGTTTAATCCCAAAGGATTTGAATGGGTATTACTGGACAGAAGTCATGATGGGGTTATGGCTTTTAAAAGAAAGGGGAAAGATAAAATAAATGATTTGCTGATTATTCTTAACACTTCTAACAAGTCATATAAAGACTGGGGCTTAGAAATGAAAGGCAAATTAACATGGGTAGAGCTATTTAATTCGGATTCAATTGATTATTGGGGTGCAGGAAATCATATGAACGACAGCATAGATATCCGAATAATTGATAAAAAAACAGCAACCTGTGAAATAAAAATATCGATTCCGGCGTTTAGTGTTATGATATTCCGATAATAGAATGTCGATAAGTGTTTTAATCCGTACCCTAAATGAAAACTGAACAAACCCTCACAGAAATGTGCATCTATAGCAGTGAATTTGCACAAACCAATGACAACGCTGTATTTATTCTTGAAAAAGGATTGATTGATACACTGTCTAAAACTTCTGCAAATGTTTCAACAAGCTATGATAGCTATCCTTCAGATTGCCATTCAGAAAACATTTTTTTACAAATAAAATTTGGGGAGTATCTAAAGAATGAAAAATTATATTAAGCAATAATAGCTATACATTTTTAATGGTTGTTTACAGGACAATTGAAACCGGGAGTAACATCTCGGTTTCATTCATTTAGTTCATCATTAGAATATTTACACTTCTTTGAAGAATATTAAAAGCAATTTCGGCCATTAAATTTTCTTTATCTAATGTTGGATTTACTTCAGTAATTTCAAAACAACACACTTTTCTATTTTGCATAAATTTGCTAATCAAGTCTTCTGCTTCTCTTTCCTTTAATCCATTTCCTACAGGTGTTCCCGTTCCTTTTGAAATAGAAGAATCCAAACTATCCACATCAAAGCTTACATAAATATCTGTGCAATCACTCAGATAGCGCAATACTTTACGACTGATATTTTCGGCGCCGTTTCTGCGCACTTCACTCGTAGAAATAACTTTTATACCATGTTTTTCAATTAAAAACTTTTCTTCTTTTTCGAAGTCGCGCAAAGAAATAAATACTACATCTTCGGGCAAAACTTTCTGATTAATTCTTCCAATAGATTTTAGCTGATTCCATAATTTCTTTGTAGTCTCATCAAGGTCATGAACTTTACATTCCAAATTATCTTCTGCAATGGCTGTAGCTACAGGCATACCGTGCATATTGCCTGATGGAGTAGTGTATGGCGTGTGTAAGTCAGCGTGAGCATCAATCCAAATAACACCAAGTTTACTTTTGGGCTTAGCCATTTTAATTCCGGCAATAGTACCGCCAGCATTACTGTGATCCCCACTTAAAATAACAGGAAAGAAATTATTCTTCATACTGTCACTTACCGCTTTACTAATTCGCTCATACATATTAAGTACCCCATGAATTCTTTTAGCATAAGGAGATTGTATAGGCTCAAACAATAATTTATTTTCTGTTTCTATTTTTTCTGAGGGGAAATGAATAAAAAAATTACTCATAAAATCGAGTCCGGCAATTTTAATTGCTTCAATGCCTAAACTTGCACCTCTGGTTCCTGCACCAATTTCGGAAGGCACTTCAATTAATTTAATATTCTTCATATAAAAATGTTATGATAACAAAAAGTAAATCCTTGTAAAATGATTATTCAAATTTAAGACTTTATTCTCAGTGGGTTCGCATCTCTGATTGTACCGAATGATTCTATTATTCTGAATCTCACAAAAAGATCTTCGCTATACCATTTCTCAGCCCTCGTTTTTTTTACCACTTCTCTATGTTCTTTCATGCTGTAAGCAAAAACCTTCATCTCTTCCACAGATTGCCAAACACTGAAAGTAGCTTGTTTAATCCAAGGTACTTCTCCAATTCCAATTGAAAAAACATAACCATTTGCCGCTTTCATTTTTTGGGCAACAGGAGCTACATGTTGCCAGAAATGTTTCATTTTGCTTAGCCTTATTGTTGCTCTGGTTAACGTAGCGACAGGTCCTTCATAAATATTTTTTGAATCTAAATTTCCAAAAGGCTCAAGATTGTCCCATTTACCATGGCCTGCAACAGGCTCCATCAAAATAGTGAATGATTCTTTAGCAAACAAGTTTATCCATTTAGAAATAAATTCACCAAGAGTGGAAGGATTATTTAATACAGTAACGGGGCCTTTATGAACAAGCAGAATAGCCCATTGGTTTAAATCAGGAACTTTATCAAAGGTGCCGTTTTTGCCAGAGCCTAATAGCTTGTAAAAACTATATTTTTTACTGAACCATAAAGGAAAATGAAATAGTGCCATCGACAAAAAAGCAAGTGGAATTGCCCTGTTTCGATATCTGATTATGGTAAGAGAAGTGTGCATAATGAGAAAAGTATAGAAGCAAATTTTCGGAATTTTGTTTATTCTAATTAACCTAAGAATAAACGGTTTTAAAAATTGCAAAATTTCATTTCGGATAACAATAAAAAGGCCCCACATTATGTGAGACCTTTCTGATATTTTCAGTACAATTTAATTAAAATTGTTCCAGTTTGCTAAAAAAGAAATCTCCTTCAATTGCAGCATTTTCGTCGCTGTCGCTACCATGAATAGCATTTTCACCGATAGAAGCAGCAAATCTTTTACGAATTGTGCCATCTTCAGCATTGGCAGGATTTGTAGCTCCGATTAGTTTACGGAAATCTTCCACTGCATTTTCTTTTTCCAGAATAGCTGCTGTTATTGGTCCACGACTCATAAATTCAACTAATTCACCGTAAAAAGGTCTTTCTTTATGAACGGCATAGAATTCCCCTGCTTTTTCACTGCTTAAATGAAGCATTTTCATAGCTACAATGCGAAATCCGCCATTGTTAATCATTTCCAGAATAGCACCTGTATTGCCTTTTTGGGTTGCATCAGGCTTAATCATTGTAAAAGTTCTGTTGGTCATTTTTGTAATTTTGGGCGCAAAGATAAGACCTAAAACTTTATATATGCAATTGAATTTGTGCATTCATTTTTAAACCATACTTTTGCGCCGCGTTTATGGAGTCAATAAGTAATATAATCCCCGATTTAACCGCCCCTAAAAAGGTGGTAATTACAATGCATCAAAAACCTGATGGCGATGCCATGGGATCTACATTAGGTCTTTTTCATTTTTTGGTGCAATTTGGTCATCAGGTAAATGTGATTTCCCCTACAAATTGGGCGAGCTTTTTAAATTGGATGCCTGGATGTAACACTGTAATTGATTATGAAAAAGATCAATCAAAATCGGATGGTATCATTGCAAATGCAGATTGGATTTTTTGTTTGGATTTCAACACGATGAGCCGAACAAAAAAAATGGAAGACGTTTTATTAAAGTCAAATGCTGAAAAAATCCTGATCGATCATCATCAACAACCACAAGTTGAAGTATTTAAATACGGCGTGAGTGATACTTCCAAAAGTTCCACTGCTGAAATGGTTTACGATTTCATCATTCAATCAGGATTCTCAGAAAAAATAAATAACGAAGTTTCACAATGCCTTTATGCAGGCGTTATGACGGATACCGGTTCTTTTCGATTCCCTTCTACATCTTCAGGAGTTCATACCATGATTGCCGATTTGCTCGGAAAAGGTCTTAAACACAGTGTTATTCATGAAGAACTTTACGATAACTTTTCAGAAAACAGACTTCGATTTATTGGAAACACATTGTTAAACAGACTTCAAATTTTTTACGAATACAATACAGCCTTAATTTCCATTACTCAGCAAGACCTGATAAAATACGATCTTAAAACAGGAGACACGGAAGGGCTTGTGAATTATCCATTAAGTATTGAAGGCATTAAATTAGCTGCAATTATTATCGACAGGGGAGAGGAAAGAAAATGTTCATTCAGAAGCAAAGGGAATTTTGATGTAAACACTTTTGCACGTAAATATTTTGATGGCGGCGGACATTACAATGCAGCAGGAGGCCAAAGTAAAGAACCACTCGAAGCTGTAGTTTCAAAATTTATTAAAGCTTTGAGTGAAAACAAAAATGAATTAAGTTCTTATCAATTTTAAACTATACACAAATGCGTAAACTTTCTTACTTATTAACTGCAGTTATTTTATTTTCTGCTTGTCAACAAAATTTCAAAAAAGGGGAAAAGGGATTAGAATACAAAATCATTTCCTCAGGTTCAGGTGCAAAAATTAAAGTCGGCGACTTTATGCAAATGCAAATATGTCAATATCTGAATGACGGCAAAAGAGATTCATTGCTTAATGACACCAGAGCAAACGGAGGTCCAATCATCGAGCCTTTTGATGCTAATAGTGTTCCGCCAGAATATTATAAAATTCTTTCTCAGTTAAAAACTGGGGATAGTGCAGTAATCAGATTAATTGTAGATTCTATGTTTGCAAAGAATCCAGGAACTATGCCTCCTTTTATCAAGAAGGGTTATCATTTTATAACAACAATCAAATTGTTGAACATTTTTAAGAACCAAAAGGAAGTAGACAGTGCACGTCAATCTGAAATGATTATTAGAGAAAGAAAAGATTCTATCGACAATATTGCAATAATGGAAAAAGATGATAAAGCACTTCAGGATTATTTCAAGAAAAACAATATTACCGGATTACAAAAAACTCCATTAGGAACTTATGTACAAATCATACAGCCAGGAACCGGAGCAAACATTGATACTTCAGTTATTGTAAAAACGAATTATACCGGTCGCACTATGGATGGAAAAATGTTTGACAGTAATACAGATTCTTCAAAAGGACATGTAGAGCCATTAAGTGTAAATATGACTAATGATATGTCATTAGGAACCAGTGTTATTAAAGGCTGGACTGATGGATTGAAATTATTGAACAAAGGAGCCAAAGCCAAATTTTATATTCCTTCCCCTTTAGCTTATGGAAAGCGTAAAATTGGCGAAGATATTCCTGCTAATTCTATTTTAGTTTTTGATATTGAAATAATGGAACTCAATACTAAAGAACAAGTAATTGCAGACATGAATAAAAAATTAACTGAAGGAAAATTGAAGCGTGAGAAATATATGGACAGTGTCAAAAATTTGAAAGCTGTTAAAACAAAAAAGTAATAAAATAAAATTCAGAATTCAATGAAAAAAGCCGCTCTATAATGGAGCGGCATTTTTGTATAATTCATACAGCTTTATTGATTCTACGGCTTCTTTTACATCATGAACTCTTAAAATAGAAGCCCCGTTATGCAAGGCTAAAGTATTGACTACAGTGGTGCCATTTAAAGCATCTGCCGGGGAAGCTCCAATTGATTTATAAATCATTCCTTTTCTGGAGAGACCAACTAAAATGGGGCAATCGATTACATTAAAAACATTAAGTTCTTTTAATAACTGGAAATTATGATTTATATTTTTTCCAAATCCAAAACCAGGATCAATAATAATGTCTTTTATACCGGCTTTTTTGCAATCACTAACCTTTTTAATAAAAAACTCAAGTATCTCTTTAACGACATCAGTATAATCAGGGGCATTTTGCATGGTTTCGGGAGTTCCCTGAATATGCATGCAGATATAGGGCACATTAAGTTTACTTACTAATTCAATCATATTCTTATCAAACTCACCTGAGCTAATATCATTAATAACAGAAGCGCCTGCTTCCACAGCCATTTTCGCAACTTCACTGTAATAGGTATCAATGGATAAAATAGCGTCGGGTAAATGTTGATGTAAAGATTTGATCACAGGGATTACCCTACTTATTTCTTCTGATGCTGAAATACGAGTACTTCCTGGCCTTGTACTTTGACCGCCGATATCTAAAATAGCCGCCCCTTGAAATAACATATTTCTGGCCATTCCGATAATTTGGTCATTTGACTGATCCAGATATCCTTCAAAAAAAGAATCAGGAGTAATATTTATAATTCCCATTACTTTGGGAACAGTCAGATCCAAAATTTTTCCTTTACAGTTAAGTGTGGACATTGAAAGAGTAATTGTATTTTTGTGAATATTCACAAAGGTGCAACTATTAATTTGTATCATTGTTTTAAAATAAATAATTTATCCTTCATAAATGACAGCAACAGAAGTTCAATACGATAAAGTCGTTGCAAATTGCAGAAATACATTTTTAAAAAAAACTGCTGATTATGGCACCTCCTGGAGAGTTTACAGAATTATTTCTATTGCAGACCAGATTTATATAAAAGCAAAAAGAGTCAAGACCATTCAAGAGAAGCAGCAACAGAAAATAGAAGATGGTATAAAAAGTGAATTTGAAGGGATACTGAATTATGCAGTTATTGGATTGATACAACTTTCCATCAATAATGAAGATATAGAACAATTGGGTGTTGAAGAAGTGGCAAAATATTATGATGAAAAAATCAGCAAATCAAAAAGCCTGATGTCTGATAAAAATCATGATTACGGTGAGGCTTGGAGAGATATGAGTCAGGAGAGTTTTATAGATTTGATTTTGGCGAAAATTTTACGCATCAAACAAATTGTATCAAATAATGGAATTACGATAGTAAGCGAAGGCATTGATGCCAATTTTTTTGATATTTTAAATTACGCTGCTTTTGGTTTGATTTTAATTGACGAAGGAAAGCACATTAGTTGAATCTGTTATTTAAACCCAACTTTATAATTACGCCAAACATACACAATGAAAAAGCATTTACCCCTCATCGTAAGAATATTAATTTCTGCATTATTTTTGCTTTCTGCAGTAGCAAAATCTTTCCCAATCTGGGCATTTGAAAAACAACTGGTTGACCTTGGAATAGTGAACTGGTGTAATGCTCCATACCTGGCAAGGTTAATTATTGCTTTGGAAACAGCTATTGCTATTGCTATACTTCAACGGCACTATATCAAAACATTTGTAATTCCGGTAACTATTTTTTTATTAATTGCTTTTTGCGCTCATCTAGGCTTGCAAATGGTTGAGCATGGAGCGATGAATGGGAATTGCGGTTGTTTTGGCCAGTTGATTCCAATGACACCACTTGAAGCCTTTGTCAAAAATATAGTTACCATTATAATGTTGATTTATCTTTTTAAAAATGTTTCCGATAAAGAGAGGGGAGAGAATAACTTTATAGTAATATTATTCATTTATTTTTTATCCGCCTTTTTGATGTTTTTCTTTTTTCCTTTTTGTCCATGCAAAAACACAAATGATACAAACCCGGCTAAACTTCCCATGGTATTAGATTCTTCAATGATAATAAATGACACTATTCATCAATCAATAAAAGACACCACCACAAGTATTATAAAAATAAAAGACAGTAACGTTGTAAAAAAAGACACCTCAAAACAAACTGAAATTAAAATAAAAGAGCCTGCTTTTACCACTTCAAAATTTGCTGTATATACCGATTTTAATGGAAAGAAAATAAATCTAGATGAAGGAAAAAAAATCGTTTGTTTATTTGTTCCAGGCTGTGATCATTGCAGAGAAGCAGCAAAAGAAATAGTAAAGATTTCGAGACTACATAAATTACCTCCGATTTATATTTTATTCATGAATGAAGAGGTGTATAAGATTCCAGAGTTCTATGCTGAAACAAAAATCAATTATCCTTATCATGTTATAGATGACATCCCCACTTTTTTTAAATTATTAGGAAATAATGCAACCACTCCAGGGATAGCGTATTTGTGGAACGGCAATATTATCAAATCATACGAAGGACTGGATAACAATAAATTCAATGCCGGTGAGATACTGAAGATTATCGAAACTAATCAACAATAAAAATCAATTATAAATTAAATCTTGATGTACTTCATCAGAAAATTATTTAGTTCGATATTAGTTTTACTGGGGGTAATTATATTAATCTTTACGTTGTTTCAATTATTGGGAGACCCTGCGAAACTTGTTGCAGGACAAAGCGGGGATAAAAAAACCATTGATAATATTCAAAAGGAGTTAAACCTTGACAAACCCAAGTGGAAGCAATTGGCTTTATATATCAACAACATTTCGCCGATTTCAATTTATGATTCATCAGAAATAAAAGAAAAAAAACTCAGAGGATTTTTCTTCGGAAAAAAGAAAATACTTGCTT
>CALQSB010000020.1 GCA_943333125.1 Chitinophaga pinensis | reverse complement strand
TTCCTGAATAATTAAGATTAGTGTATTTTTTATTGTCATTACCACCAACCTGAACATCGGCTACATTAGCCGCATCCCATGATGCAGACCAGGTATCAACAGGAACATTTGTGTAAGAATTACTGAATAAAGAAATCACATCAGCAGTACTTCTTGCTGGAGGATAAGGAGCTGCAGTTGCAGGAGGGGCAAACTCAACATTCAATACTGCTGTAATCGAACCAGCCAACCAAGGAGCAGATGCTGCCTGACTTGCGGTGATTGTTGCAGAACCTGCACCCACAATTGTAACCACATTACCTGTCACAGTAGCTACAGCAGCATTGTTGCTGCTATAAGTAAATGCTCCAGTACTGTTACTTGTTGGCGTTGGTAAAGTAAATGCAGGGTCTCCTGTGTATTTACCTGAAATTGAGAAGTTAGAAATTGTAGGTGAATTACTTGGCTTCCAGAAATAAATGTTATCCAAGTAAACAGTAGTTCCACCAAATGGTGTACTTACTAATTTGAATTGACCGATATTTTGTAAATCTATTCCTTGAGTAGAATATTGAGACAAATCGATGTCATAACTCTGCCATCCTGCGAAAGGAGGAGACAATGTTACTTTTTTCTCCAAACCAGATGTAGTGTTGTTGATTAAATACAAATCAAAAGCAGTACAATTTGGAGTCCAGATATCAACGTGTAATTTAGTCATACCTGAAGCATCAATCACATCAGAGAATTGAACACCATGATAGTTTAAGTTAGGATATTTGTGAGTAAGATTTCCTGCAATTGTGGTGTCTTCGCAGAATGCATTCTGACCCCAATAAGGGAACCAGTCTATACCTGATAGATTTGTATAAGCGCTACTAAATAAAGAAATCACATCAGTAGATACTCTTGTAGGAGGATTTGGAGCTGCTGTTAATGGAGCAGCAGGACCAGTTACTACAAAATTAGCTGTAGTATTTCCAGATCCAAAAGAACCTGCAGCAGCTTGTGTAGCTGTTATAACAGAAGTACCTGCACCTCTTATCGTTACTGTTGAACCAATAATAGTTGCTACATTGGTGTTACTACTTGTGTAAGTGAAAGCACCAGTACTGTTACTTGTAGGAGCTACTAAATTAAATGCAGCCGTACCTAAAACTTTTGTTGGAACAGTAAATGCACCAAAAGTTGGAGCCGGAGCTGATCTCCAGAAATATACATTATCTACATATACGGTAGAGTTAGAAGCACTCAATACGATTTGAGCCAAATGGCCTTTGGTAATTAAATCAGCAAAGTCAGACATTAAAATGTCATAGCTAACCCATTGACTTAATGCAGGTGTGTAACCAATTTCGTAGGCTACATCATCACCGCCATCATAAGTACCATTAGCACCAAAATCAACCAATTTAACCTTAAATACAGTTGCATCTGGAGTCCATATATCAATATGGAATTTCTCCATATTAGTAACATTTAAAGTAGCTGATGTAAATTCAATCCCAGCGTAATTCAAATTGGTATATAATTTCGTTGCATTAGTTGCAATTGAAACATCTGCCACATCGGCGTTGTCCCAAACGGCAGACCATGTATCAACAGTTACATTAGTATAAGCATTGCTGAATAATGAGATTACATTACCGGCAACTCTTACAGGAGGTGTTGGTGCTGCAGTTGCTGGAGGAGGCGATGTAACAACTAAACTAGCTGTTGTAGAACCTGGACCATAGGCACCAGCTGCAGCCTGAGTAGCCGTGATTGTAGAATTACCTACACCAGTAAGTGTAATAGTGTTGCCACTAACTGTAGCTACACTAGTATTACTACTTGAATAAGAAAAAGCTCCTGTGCTATTACTTGTTGGAGGAGTAATGGTAAAAGGTGCATTACCAAAAACCTTGGCTGGCACTGAGAAGTTTAACAAAGTTGGAGCATTGGCCGCCTTCCAGAAATATAAATTATCTAAATAAAATTCGCCTGATCCGGTAAAGCTTAATTGAATTACATTGTTTAATGCGATTCCATTCACAGTATAAGATGAAAGTGGAATATCCACGCTATACCAACTGTTTGCAGTTGGGGTAATAGTAACAGCCTGTTCAAATGGGCCTGGATTTATTAATTTTACTATTAAAGAAGCTACATCTGTAGTCCAGATGTCTAAATGCAGATTCTGCATTGCACTAAAATCAGTAGCACCAGACAATCCTAATCCCTGATAGTTTAGATTTGAATACAATTTTGTTGCATTTCCTGCAATCGTTACGTCTGAAACGACAGTAGATTGACCCCAGTTAGGGAAGAAATCTGTACCAGAAAGGTTTGTGTACGCATCACTGAAAAGTGATATTACATTACCCGCTGTCCGGGCAGGTGGAGTTGATGCCGCAACCAAAGGCTGAGCAAACCCCTTAAAAATCATCATCGCCGAAATGATCATTAAGAATAAATGTTTTTTCATTGTTTTGTTTTTAATTAATAAATAAATTTGGCAAGTTTTCAACCTTCCGGGACTGGGATCTATTTTAATAGGACTGGATTTCAGTTTTAATAGAGAAGGGGACGTAACGAAATTTAAGAACACAAAAATAAATACCACCACATCATTTCGTATAAATTTAGGCACATCATTACTACATCTAATTTGAAATTTTTAAATTTTTAGGCTATATTTGACCACAACATTACTACATCATCAAATTTTGTGTACTTTCACAACCAAAAGTTTCAAAAAATGATTAACAAGATTATCTTAGTCATTCTGCTTCCAATTTATTGTTTTGGTCAAAATACAATTGGCCTTCCCTATATTACAAATTTTTACAAATCGTCTTATAATGCCGGCATTCAAAACTGGGATATTAAACAAGATAAAAACGGAATTGTTTACTTAGCCAACAATGAAGGCTTATTAAGTTTTGATGGGAAATATTGGAATCTATATCCCTTACCAAACAAGACGATAGTTCGTTCCATAGAAATTGGAGCCGACAATAATATTTATGTTGGGGGCCAAGACGAATTTGGCTACTTTTCTCCAGGAAAGGATGGAAAGCTGAGTTACAAGTCCCTTATAGCTAATATTCCACAAAAAGACAGGGCCTTTGGTGATGTTTGGGATATCGTTTCAATAAAAGAGAATATTTTCTTTAGAACTGTCAATAAGATCTTTAAGATAACGAACTACAATGCGGTATCAATCTATATTTCTAAATCCGAATGGTCCTTTATGGGTATTTGTAATGGCCAATTATTTGCCAGTGATTATAGAAACGGTTTGATGAAATATGAAAACAACAACTGGAATCCAATCAGTGATACCCATTTGCTTCCACAAAATGATCCCGTGACTGCTATCTTCCCATTAGCAAATGAAATTCTATTAGCTACCCTTAAAAATGGTTTATTCAAACTTAAAAATAATAGAATCGAAAAAATAACCTCCCCGATTTTTGATCAGATTCAGAAGTATAGAATTTACGCATGTATTCCAATAAGCAACAACTGGATGGCTATAGCAACCAATATAGGAGGTGTTTTTATTGTTGATATAGAAGGCAAACTAATTCAGAAGTTTTCTATCAAAGAAGGATTACAGAACAACAATATATTGAGTATTCTTCTTGATAACCAATCAAACCTTTGGCTGGGATTAGATAATGGCATTGATTGCATTGCATATAATAGCGCAATCAAGCACATTTCTCCAAGCGAACAAAACGCATCCGGATATGCCTCTATTATATATAACAATGCACTTTATATTGGCACATCAGGAGGATTATTTAAAACCGAATTACAAAATGAGAAAGACCTCAGTTTCAGTAAAGGCATATTTGAAGAAGTAAGTAATACTACTGGGCAAACCTGGGGACTAGCCGAAATCAATGGAAAATTATTACTGGGACATCATGAAGGTGCTTTTGTAATTGATGGCAATAATTCTACTCCTATAGCTACTGACGCCGGCTTCTGGAACTTCACTCCCCTTTCCAGTGTTTTTCCTTCCGCAAAAATTGTAGCAGGAAATTATAAAGGACTAAGCTTTTTCGAATACAAAAACAACACGTTTACCCCATCTTCGATCGTACCCGACTTTATAGAATCTTCGAGATATGTGGCTTTAGATAAATTTGATAACATCTGGGTATCGCATCCCTATCATGGTGTTTATAAAATTACCGAAACTTCAACAAGCCATTTTAAAACACAATTATATACAGATAAAAATGGACTCCCTTTTAAGTTAAACAACCAGGTGTACAAAATAAAAAATCAGGTTGTTGTTGCCACTGATAAAGGAATTTACATTTACAATCCCGAAAAAGACATTTTTGAACAATCCGATTTTTACAGAAAGATTCTTGGTGACCAAAGTATTCGTTATCTCAAAGACGATAATGAAGGTAATATTTGGTTTATACATGAAAAAAATCTTGGAGTAATTGACCTTTCCGACAAAGAGCCTAAAATTATTTTTTTTCCAGAGTTGAATAACAAAATGCTGAGTGGATTTGAGTGTATATACCCTGTAAATTCAAACAATATTTTCCTTGGAGGTGAATCTGGATTTTATCATATCAATTATGAAAAATACAAAAAAAATACCGGCCAGCTTGCAGTACGAATAACTACCGTTAAAATTCATAACCAAACAGACAGCACTTTATTTGGAGGATATTTTTCCAATGTCAACAATATTCAATCTCAGGACAAACTTAAATTACCTCAAATTAATCATAACTGGAAAAACATACACTTTGAATACTCCACACCTGTTTTTGGGCAGGAAACAAATCTTTTATACAGTTATCGTTTAAAAGGATTTGATAAAGACTGGTCTGAGTGGTCAAAGAAAACAGAAAAGGATTACACCAATCTTTCCCCTGGAAATTATACTTTCGAAATAAAAGTAAGAAATAATCTGAATAGCGAATCTGCTATTTCCGCTTATGGATTCCAGATACTTCATCCCTGGTACCGAAACAACTGGGCGTACTCTTTTTATTTTCTGCTTTTACTTATCGGCTTTTATTATTTGTATTCATGGCAAAGAAAAAAATTCTTTTCGCAACAGGAAAAATATGAAGATGAACAAAAGAAATTACATTATCTGCATCAGCTTGAAATAAATAAAGCTGAAACAGAATTAGTTAATTTAAGAAATGAAAAATTGCAAAGTGACATTGATTTTAAGAATTCCGAACTGGCTACATCTGCTATGCACCTTGTACAAAAAGGAGAAATATTAGCAAAAATAAAAACAGAGCTCAATCAAATTATGAAGGCTGTGGGAAATGAAAAGACAGTGAACGAAATGAAAAAAATGATTAAAGTACTTGGTGAAGACGAAAAAATGGATAAAGACTGGGAGCATTTTGCACAACATTTTGATAAAGTACACAGTGATTTTGTTGCAGTGCTAAAAGAAACTCATTCTAATATTACTCCTAATGAATTAAAACTTTGTATCTATTTGCGCATGAATCTTTCTACCAAAGAGATTGCACAGTTAATGAACATATCTGTAAGAGGAATTGAAATCAGCAGGTACCGGTTAAGAAAAAAATTAGGCATCACCACAGAAATCAGTCTTTTTGATTATCTAATTAATTTAAGTAACAAACCAAGCAAATAAGAACTTAGGAATTTATGCTCATGAATTCATAAACTGATTTTGATATTTCGGCAACCACTTTTGGAAGCTTTTTCATATCTGTACCTTTTGTCATTACTGTTAAAATAAACGGACTTTTCCCGCAATAAATAACACCAGACTCACTAAAATTTGGTGTGTTGCTAAACCCTCCTTCGCCAAATTTATGTGCAACAACACAATTAGCCGGCATACCACTCAACATCCCTTCTTTAAAATCAGATTTACTCAACAATGAAAGACATTCTTCCGAGTTTTTGAAATTTAAATAAGATGCGTTATACAACTCTTTAAAAAAATCAGAATAAGCAGCTGCTGTCATTTTGTAATCATTTGAGTTGTAGTCTGGGTCTTTGAATCCGATATCAGAGAATACTTTTGAAAAAGCAGTTCGATCAATTATATTATTCAAAAGTAAAGTAGCATCATTATCAGAATATACAATCATGTAGTAAAGCAACTCTTTAACGGTATAGGCCTTACCCACTTCAATATGTTTCGAATTAAAGGAAATCGTTCTTGAATTGCCCGAGGTGATTGCTTTATCATAAAGTATACTTTTTTCTAAAAAGCCAGGCTTCATTTCATCCATTTTATAAAAGGCAATCAACTCAGGAACTTTAAGTAATGAGCCAGGGCTATATGCTTCGTTACTATTTACAGATATCCATTCGGCTTGAGAAAACTCTCTCAAATAAACAGAGGCAGATGTAATGTTGCCGTCATTTTTGTTTGCATTTATAATTCCTTCGATTTGATTCTTACAACTCAACAATTTTGTTGATTCACATTCTGGCTCTGCAAAAAGCAGGGGATGAATAAATTCAAATCCTTTTAATCTGGAAATATTCAAATTGCAAAGTGGAGCTGCGGATATTGTAGATTTTGATTCAGATAATGAATTTGAAACATCATTACTTTCAAAACACTTAAAGCCAAAAATGGAAATTAATCCTGTGAAAAAAATTGAGATAAACAATAAGTATAGTGGAACTTTTTTGGTGAACATATTTATTCTTGGTTTAGAAGACGGCGCAAGTTAATTAGTTATCTTTTAAAAAATGGAAAAATATAGAAAAATCGTTTAACCGCTACCGATTAGAAAAAAAAGACGTTACCATTAAATATCGCCTCCGAATTTCGCTTAATACAATCAATAATGATGCCGACTTAATTTAATGAATCGAAAATTTTAATAATGCAATTGATTTTCTATGATAATTGAAAAGAAAATAATACCTTGTCGACCAAAATTGCTAAACATGAAAAGAAATTTACTAGTGTTCTTTACTACACTATTTTTAATGATTTGCGCTAACCAAATCATCGCACAAAATCTTACAGGAAGAAATTGCGGAACGATGAGTCTGCTTGCCGCTCATCAAATGGCAGATCCATCGATTGCTATTCGCAGACAGAACATCGAAAATCAAACACAAAATTATGCGACTCATCAATTTTCACGCACTGAAGCAGGCGTTGTAACTATACCTGTTGTTTTCCATGTGGTATACAAAACTGCAGCGCAAAATATTTCTGATGCTCAATGTATTGCTCAAATTGCTCAGTTAAATCTGGATTATGCGAGAAAAAATGCGGATACAACAAACACACCAACCGCTTTCCGTAGTTTAGGCATTGATACAAAAATTCAATTCTGTCTTGCTCAAAGAGATCCAAATGGTTTAGCAACTACAGGCATTATTCATAAATCAACAACTTCTGCTTCTTTTATTGATGACGACAAAGTAAAATCATCAACAACAGGCGGAGACAATGCATGGTCATCCTCTAATTATCTTAATATATGGGTTTGTAATCTGGGAAACAGTTTATTGGGCTATGCTCAATTCCCCGGTGATGTCGCCGCTACCGATGGTGTAGTATTACTTTATTCTTCTGTTGGAAGTGTGCTTTCTCCTGGCACTGCTGCTCCTTATCAATATGGAAGAACAGCAACACATGAAGTGGGTCACTGGCTCAATCTATATCACATTTGGGGTGATGCATCCTGCGGCAATGACCTGGTTAACGACACGCCTACACAAAGCACCAGTAATTCCGGTTGCCCAACTTACCCTCACAGAACCTGCAGTAATACAACTTCCGGAGACATGTACATGAATTATATGGATTATACCGATGACGGATGTATGAACATTTTTACGTCAGGACAGACCGCAAGAATGAATGCACTCTTCGCAACCGGTGGCTCCAGAGTAAGCCTTTTATCTTCTAACGGATGCTTGCCTGTTTCTTCCACTTGCAGCATACCAACAGGACTAGCCAGCAGTGCTATAACTTCTAGCGGTTCAACTTTAGCTTGGACAGCAGTAACAGGTGCTGCCAGTTACAGCATTCAATATAGGATTGTAGGTGCTGCAACATGGACATCAACAACCAGCACAACCACTTCAAAGGCATTAACTGGATTAACGGCTTCAAGCAATTATGAATTTCAAGTAAAAACTGTTTGCTCTGCAACTTCATCAAGTGCATTTACTGCTTCTACAACCTTTACTACCACTGCAGTTGTAACAAGCTGCAATTTACCAACAGCATTAACTTCTGCTTCAATAACGTCAAGCGGCGCAACGGTTTCATGGACGGCTGCAACTGGCGCAATTAGCTATAATGTACAATACAGAATTGTTGGTGCTGCAACATGGACATCAACAACCAGCACAACAACTTCAAAGGTATTAACCGGACTAACGGCATCCAGCAATTATGAATTTCAGTTACAAACTGTTTGCTCTGCAACTTCATCAAGTGCATTTACTGCTTCTGCAACCTTTACTACCGCTGCAGTTGTAACAACCTGCAATTTACCAACAGCATTAACTTCTGCTTCAATAACGTCAAGCGGCGCAACGATTTCATGGACGGCTGCAACTGGCGCAATTAGCTATAATGTACAATACAGAATTGTTGGTGCTGCAACATGGACATCAACAACCAGCACAACAACTTCAAGTATTTTAACCGGACTAACGGCTTCAAGCAATTATGAATTTCAAGTAAAAACCGTTTGCTCT
Source organism: Chitinophaga pinensis (assembly GCA_943333125.1). Lineage (GTDB taxonomy): Bacteria > Bacteroidota > Bacteroidia > Chitinophagales > Chitinophagaceae > Ferruginibacter > Ferruginibacter pinensis_D. The sequence goes on along the minus strand of CALQSB010000020.1, from coordinate 44,846 downwards.
GCAACTTCATCAAGTGCATTTACTGCTTCTGCAACCTTTACTACCACTGCAGCAACAGTAACCTGCACCACCCCATCCGGTTTAACTTCAAGCTCAATCACATCAAGCAATGCAACCATTTCCTGGACTGCAATTTCAGGTGCATTAAGTTACAATATTCGTTATAGAATTGTTGGAGCCGCCACCTGGATTGCTGCTACAAGCACAACTGCAACATTATCACTATCAGGCTTAGCTGCTATCAGTAATTATGAATATCAGGTACAAACTGTTTGCAGCGCTTCCACAAGCAGTCCTTTTTCTACTTCTTCAACATTTACAACTTTAGCAGCTACTACTTGCAGTGATACTTACGAATCAAATAATACTTCTGCGACAGCAACTGCACTAACGGCAAACACTTCGATTTCTGCGCTTATAAATACCGCATCAGATGTTGATTGGTATAGTTTTTCAACAATCGCTCCTGCAACAAATGTAAAAATCAGTTTAACAGGATTGCCTGCTGATTATGATGTTAGTCTTTATAATTCATCATTAACTTTATTGGGTTCTTCACAAAACACGGGCACAACTGCAGAACAGATTATTTCAAACACTGCAACAGCTGGAACTTATTATGTAAAAGTAAATGGCTTCAATGCAGTAAGTTTAGCCAACTATAATTTTTCAGCAGGAACTGCTAATGCGGCAAGTGCTGCTACTCGTTTAACGGCTTCAGCTTTATTGCAGGGAAATAATAACGGTACCACCACTTTGATCACCACTGCTTCAGCATCCACAACATATACTGGAGCATCAGGCACCAGTAATGCAGGTGTTGCTGCCAGAACAGGAGTATTAAACACCGCTGCTTCCGGAAGCGCCTATTTTGAATTTACATTAACTCCAACCGCAGGAAATATTGTAACGCTTACAGGAATTAGCTTTGGATCAAGATCAACCAGTACAGGGCCTCTTGCTTATGCAATAAGAAGCAGCCTTGATGCTTATACAGCTAACATTGCAACCGGAACATTAACCAATACATCTGCATGGAGTTTATTCAGTAATTCTGGACTTTCATTCAGCAGTACCGCAGGAACTGCAGTTACTTTCAGAATATATGGATATAACGGCACCGGAACTGCCAGCGCTAATACGGCCAACTGGAGAATAGATGATCTAACACTTACAGGAAGTGTAAATGCATTTAATGCAACTCAATGCTATTCACTTCTTGCCAGCACAGGATCAACAAGTTTCCGTTTTGCTTCGCCTTCAACTAATAACAACATTACGGTATATCCAAATCCGGCAAAAAGCTTTATCAATATCAACTACAACTCATCAAAAACAGCACAAACCAGTTTACAGATAATTGATCAACTTGGTCGTGTAGTTTTGAATAAAACAACTTTTGTAAACAACGGTAAAAATAACTTACAATTGAATACCAGCACATTAACACCTGGAATGTATTTCATCAGATTAAACAATGAAATAAATTCACAAATACAGAAATTTGTAATTGAATAGTGATATTCATACTTCTTTATTACAAAGCCCGTTTCAAAAGAAACGGGCTTTTTTCTTCTTATATTCTGCTTTTTTTCTCTTTTATTATTACATTTGAATAAGTAAAAAATGAAAAAATGAAATTCAACCTTAGTTTGCTCGCTATTATCTGTGTATTTACTTTCACTTATGTTTCATGCAAGAAAGATAATACCGTTTCCCAAAATTCAATTAATTCAGAATTAAATACAAACAACAGTCCTTTTAATAAGTCTGTTACAAATTTTCCGGAAACTTTTGAACTTGCTTCTAAAACAACCTACACTACTGCCAATGCAACTTTTTCCACAGGCTCATGGAATTTAAATGACGCTTTGATTGGAACGAGCTCTACAGATCGTAAGAGTGGGACAAAAAGCGTTCGTGTTCAAAATACGGGAATACTTTCTATGAATTTCGACATTACTTCGGGAGTATCTGCTATATCATTTAATTATGGGAAGTACAGTACTGAGGCTAATAGCACTTTTGAATTATGGGCTTCCACAAATTCAGGAACATCTTGGGCGAAACTTGGCTCTACTCTAACGGCTTCTACTACCACATTAACAAAAGCTACGTTTACCAGTACTTATACAGGCGCCGTTCGTTTTCAAATCAGAAAGTTAACTGGAGGAAAACTTAACGTGGATGATTTTGATATTCAGGACATCCCATCCGGGCCTACACGAGACGACAATATGGGCATGGGAAACCCCACAAATGCAACAACTACAACTTCAACACCCAATAATTATTTAATGGTAAAATCTCAATACACCATGGCTTACAACAATTCAAAAGGTGAAGCCAATTGGGTAAGCTGGCATTTAAGTCCGGCCTGGAAAGGAGCCGCAGCAAGATGCGATTGTTTTGCCAGCGACAATACCCTTCCTACAAGTTTTTACAAAGCACCCTCTACCAGTTATTCACTTACCGGTTTCGATAGAGGCCATCTTTGTCCTTCAGAAGATCGCGACTCTACAACTGCTGATAATACAGCTACTTTTCTAATGACAAATATGATCCCACAGTCTCCAAACTTAAACAGGGTTACCTGGGTTGCTCTTGAAAATTATTGCAGAACATTAATGAATGCAGGAAATGAACTTTACATTATTTCAGGAGGATATGGCAGTGGTGGAACCGGAAGCAATGGCGGTGTAACTACTACAATTGCTTCTGGAAGCATTAATGTACCTTCTCATTGCTGGAAAGTTATTGTTGTGCTTCCTACAGGATCGAATGATGCATCCAGAGTTAGTAATACCACAAGAGTAATAGCTGTTGATATGCCTAATACGCAAACAGTAAATGCTCAAAGCTGGGGAACATACCGTGTTTCTGTAGATGCATTAGAAACCATACTGGGATATGATTTTTTAAATGTAGTTTCTCCTGCTATACAAACAATCATTGAAGCAGCCGCAGACAACGGTCCTACCTCTTAAATTTAAAAATGTTATACAAAAAAAGAGATAATTGATTTTATCTCTTTTTTTATGTCTCTACCGAAATAGTTTTTAACCCGATTACTATTTTGGATGATTGAACAATCAAAATGTACACATCAATTTCAATAACGCCACATTTATATACAATAGTTTCGAATTCATTCGTTTTTATAAAATCGTACAACAACTCATACCTCTTCGCAATAGACAAAGACAATGATTCTTCTGAATTTTTAAAATTGTAGATTATTTTTTCAAAAAAGTCGGATGTTTTAAATGTAATTATCCTGTCATCAGCATTATGCATAGATAAAATTATTTGTTTTATTTCCTGGTCATTTTTAATGCCCCAGTTAAAAACTTCAAAAGGATAATCAGATTCACTCATGAAATACAAATCTGCTGTGAGTGTTTTTAATTTTTGAATTATTTCATTTTCATTCATAGTTAAAATTATTTGGGCTTAATACACTATTAAAAATAACCGATTATTATTTAATAAAAAAGACTCATCTAATGTGAGTCTTTTTTATTAAAATGAAATTAGATTTTAGCCGGCTATAGTCATCACCGGAGCCAGTGATGAATTTAAATTAATAATTTTTGCTTCTGCCAGATTTGCTTCCATCGAATCAAATATCTTCTGTTGCAGATGAACTTCTTTTATTCCTGCAATCAGACAGGCTTTTTTAAAATCGGTATGCATACCATAGCCTTCCATAATATCTGAAACTTCGCCAATACCATCAAGACGTAAATACTTCTTTACAAAAAAATGCTTTTCGCCTTTAATAGTCTTAAAATAGCTTTCGTAGATGTAGTTCATATTTTCAGGATTTGCGGTAAGAAATATATTTATTAAAAATATTTTTTTTCAATAACTATTTTTCAGGAGGATAAGGATTGAATAAAAAATCAGAATGAAAGAAAAAACTATTCGGATGGATTTGACAAGGAAAAGGGATTAATGAAGTGGTAATGTTAATATAAAAATAGTGATGAGTTTACAAAGATGCAAGCTTTACTGATTTTATTTATCAACAATAATAAATGCTAAAAATAAAAATACATCCTAAATTAAACTTTTTATTTAAACTTTGTTTAATACTGAAAAACAACACATTAAGTCCATATTCCAGAAGTCTCTTTAACTATTTTTGTGATTTTTTTTAACCACTTATACAATATTGGCACCATTTTAGTCGTTACTATTTTCAATCTAATTATCTTATTTAAAAAAACCAAAAAAACTCAAAAAATGAAAACAACCAAAGAACAAGAAATCCCAATGGAAATGAAATCTGAAAAGAATTACAACAAATCCATCTTAGTAGGATTAACTGCATTACTATTATGCCTAGGCGTATTTTTTGCATTTGACAAATCAAATTCAATTAAAACAATTGATCTTCAAAAATCACAAATCGAAAAAGTTACTGCCGAAAAGAGTTCGCTTCAAACTGATTTTGACGCCTCATTAGTAAGACTAGATTCAATGCATTCTGTTACCGTTGAATTAGGTCAGAAATTAGATACTAAAACTGATGAGATTGAAAAATCTAAAGTTGAAATCCGCAGTTTATTGAATAAGAAGAATATGACCGAATCTGAACTGGCTAAAACCAAAGTATTGATTAAAGGTTTGAACAGTAAAATTGGCGACATGGAAAACACCATTGCTAAACTTACTGATGACAATAAAGTATTAGGAGAAAAAAATCAGGCTTTAACTTCTGATAAAGAAAACTTAACCAAAGAATTAGGTTCAACTATTGTTGCAAAGCAGGAATTAGAGCAAAAAGTTGATGTGGCCTCTACATTAAATGCGTCTAACATTTCCATCACTCCATTAAATATTAAAAAAAGTGGCAAAGAAAAAGAATCTATCTCTGCTAAAAAAGTAGATAAGATGCTTGTGAAATTTGACTTGTGCAACAGAATTATCAAAAACGGTTCAACTGATCTTTATGTTCTGGTAATCGGACCTGATGGCAAACCTGTTAGCAGTGGAAATAATTTCTCTGGTGTTTTCAAAACCAGAGAAGAAGGTGATAAATTCTTCACTGCTAAATTTCCTGTAGCACTTGAAACTTCAAAATCTAAAAGTGTAACCTTCTCTTTTGTTCCAGAAAGCAACTTTGTTCAGGGAGACTACAAAATTGAAATTTATCAAAATGGATTTTTAATTGGGCATGGATTAAGTTCACTTAAAAAAGGTGGCTTGTTCAGCTAATCAACATGGCTTTACTCTGAAATCATAATCAAAACCGCCCGATTAATTTCGGGCGGTTTTACTTTTGGGAACATTTTGTTTAACCATTAATTATTTAAGCCATAGTTTTTGCACCAAGAAATTACTGGTTTCTTTCTCCACAGATTCTACATCTTGTGATTTTATTGGTGATGCCATAACATGATCGCCTGTGCTCGGCATCGCTTTAGACCGTTTCAATGAATCTGGTGTTGATAATTGTTCGAACATTTTATTCATAGCCCCTAAATCCACAACTTGATCCTGATGTTCTTCATCTTTATAATAATAGAGCATCAGAACAGGCATTTTTATTTTTTTAAACGTCTCTTTATTCATAGACGTCTCAATCATCTCCTGAAGATTTACAAGCGCTTCTAATCGATATGGCTTATTCCAGTAAGCACTATAAATGGGGCGATTATCTTTTGGATCAAAATAATTGCTGCCAATTACCAGTCTTGAAATTTGCAATCCCCATGGATTATTTAATAGAAAAGCTTTACTATCCTTAATGGCTATGTTAGGTGAATACAAAATCAATGCGGCAATATCATCAGGATAAGCTGCTGCCAGTTGCAGTGCTTGTGCACAACCGGTGCTAGTGCCCATCAGGATGACTTTATTCCCTATTTTTTTTCCAATGGCCAAAGCCTCTTTTGCAGATTCCCAGTAATTATCGGCAGTAAGATTTATTAACTGATCAGTTGTATCAATTCCATGTTGCGATAATCTAGACAAATAAAGATTGAAACCAAAACGTTTCGCAATATTTCTATGCACCGGATTCCCTTCTTCCTGAGATGCAGAAAATCCATGTAAATAAACCAGCGAATAATTTGTTTTTTGAACATTACTGTCATTTGCCCAAATAATTCTGGCCTCATTATTTTTCTTAAGATGATGAATGGCCTCTTTATTTTTTACATACTCCTCAAGCTTCAACAACTCAGGGATTTCGGGGAATGTTTTATTATACGCTGGAGTAGAAGGCGAAGGACCTATAAAATAGATCGTCAAAATTACCGCAGTAATTAAAATCGCCCGTTTAATAATTTTCATGAAAGATATTATTAATGTTATGATTTCGAAAGACATCAAATCATTTAAAAATAAACCGAGGTAATATTGAACTTGTATTTAAAGCAATTACAGGTCAATAATTAAGCTACTATTTTCGAATGATGAAGCTGAGCCTTCAATCTTGAAATGGTATTATTTGCTTCTATTAATTTCATTTTTAAATGATAAAGCTCTGGTTCTGCAGTTTTAAATTCCGCTTCTGTTAATTCATTACTTTTCTGAAGCAACAAAATATTTTCATCCATAGCCTTGATAGTAGCCTCGGCATCTTTTAGTTTATGGCCTAACGACGTCTCTACTTCTTTTTTTAATTGAAAGGCAAGTGCATTCTCTTTACGCAAAGTTTCTTTTACCAGTCTTTCACTTTCCAGAAAGCCCTGAATGCTTTTGTTTGATTTTTTTAACTTTTGGAATGACAGGGTTCGAATGATCCATGCCGAAATAAATCCTAAAATAAATGCAGCAAGTATTGATGATAATAATGAATTCAAGAGTTGGTTATTTTTTTGCAAAACTATTTATTTTTTACAGACAAATGAAGATATTTTTTGACTTGTGGATTACTTTATAACAACCATTGGAATCCACCAATAAAAATTCATCTTTGCAGAGAACAAATCATATTCAGCAACCAACCATTTCTAATTCAGTTTGAGCCACATTGATACCATAAAAGCGAACTATAGCAAGATGTCCGACCAGCAATTGCTGCTGATTGCAGATGAAGACCTGGTTCATTTAACACCAGAAGCCCTGACTGCTTTCTGGCAAGAGATGAAAAAAAGAAAGATCTTAATCCCCGAAATAAATAAACCGGAAATTGAAACAACCTATGCTTCAGTAAACATTCACAAGATTGAACGCCACTTGCTTCAATATATACTGGAACAAAAAGAGCATCATCATTCAGACGCTTATATTACAGGAGGATTACTGGAAAGAGGGATAGAAGAAGTTATTGCCAATGAAATTATTGAACAGATACCGGAATATATTTCTGATCGAAAAAATAAAATGAATCAACTCATTCTTACCGGCACTTTGCAATTGGTTTCAGGAATTGCTATAAATGTTTTGCCACTTTCCAGAGAAAAATATCTTGCTATTATTATTATTAGTTATTGCCTGATTATTTTTGGAACGGGAAGCATCCTGCATGGATATTTAAATAAAAGAAGATTTGCCAAAATGATTCAAGCTAATAATTAACCTCTCCCCTGTTTTAAAATATTTTATGTATAGATTCTATCGGTTGTTATTAATCTCATCTTATTAACCTTTCATAATTTTCAAATGATCTCCTTTCCATCCGGGAAACAACAAAGCGTCATTATTTAAAAGCAACTGCTTATCCGCCACTTCACTGAATACCGATCTGAAATCTGTACTTACTGCAAGGTCTCTCCCATCTTCAAGATTCTCAATTGCCAAAGGCTTTATATCTCCATATACAATACCTCCGTTTACGTTATTCCCCAAAATAAAATTACAAGAAGCTCTTCCATGATCGGTACCTCCTGATCCATTTTGCTTTACTGTTCTTCCAAATTCAGTCATCGTCATTACCGTTACCTCGTCCTGATAGGCCTCCCCGATATCTGTCCAGAAAGCGGCTATGCTGTCACCTAAATCTGTAGCACTTTTAGCAAACCCGCCTCTGTCTGTACCCTGATTAAAATGAGTATCCCATCCCGTTGATTCAGCAAAACCAATCTCAAGCCCAACATCCACTTTAATTAACTGAGCAAGTTGTTTTAAAGAATTACCAAGTTTGGTTGTGGGGTACAAAGCACCGTTAGCCGGTTGATATGTCTTTACATTCACCTTAGAAAGCATATCTACGGCTTCAAAAGTTTCTTTGCTGGTTTCTTTAAAAAGCCCACTAGTAGTTTGATCATAAAGATCTTCAAAACTCTGTGCCGACAAATCCATTCCTTGCATATTTCTGTTGGGCCTAATTGCAAAGTCCTGTAAATTACTCAGCGAAATTGTGGGATTATACCCGTAAAGAGAACGAGGTGAAGAAGCCGTCATACTTACTGCTCTGAAAGGTGTAGCATCGTGGCCCATCAAGCCTATCGCACGATTCAGCCAGCCACTTTGATTTCCTTTTTCAAATGGCGTTCCCGATTCCATGTAATCCTGTGCATCAAAATGCGAGCGGGTGTTATTGGGAGAACCAATTCCGTGAACAATGGCTAATTGTTTATTTTTAAATAAAGAATCAAATGCAGCAAATGAAGGATGTAGCCCAAACTTTCCATCAAGATCAATTAGCGAAGTTTTTTTTACATCTTTAGCGGCCGACATAAATAATGTAGGTCTGGCTAATTTAAAATACTCATCTGTGAAAGGCGAAACAGCCATCAATCCATCCATTGCTCCTCTTTGAAAAATGCAGATCAGCACTTTTTTCTTCTTAAACAGTATCGTGTTCCTATATTGTTCTGCAGCGCGTGCTATAAAAGCAGGAACACCTCCTAAACTAATCCCAAAAACTGCAATTGCTCCAGACTTAATAAATGTTCTTCTGTTATTCATAATAGAATTATTTTCTTTGGAATTCTGGTGAACCAATAATAATACCCACTATCTGAGCAAGCATATTTTCAATTGAAAGAGCGCTCTTCATTTTATTTTCATTAAAATCAATATCCAAAGAATCATCAGAAACAATTTCATCTTCGACATTCATCATTTTCTTTTTGGAATCAATCATTGAGTTTTGATTTGGAGATGAGGATTGAGTTGCGATGGCTAATTTTTCTTTTAATCCCGGTGTTGTTAAGAATGGCGAAAGTCTTTTTATAGTTGGGCCCATTTCCCGCTCCGGCAACAAAATTGAAACATAAGTAATTAAAGCCGCTGTCGCATTTTCGGGTTCATGATATTGGTTCAGTTTCAATAAATCTGTATACGTTCCTCTAATCTTACCAGAAGCAATATCCAATCCGAAATTCATTCTGTTCAGTAAAGCGCCGGCATTAACCCAATATGTAGCATTATCTGGAAAACCTGTTGGAGCCTGATAATAATAAATTTTCTGTCCCATTTTATCCATCTTTAAAAACAATTGAAATGGGGCATCAATATCCGAATCAAGTGCTCTTGTTGCACTAACGACCAACTCAAAAGGTGATTTTGTTTTTTGCCTTACGGCTCCAATGCTCCAGAATTCAGGCGCAGTAACCATCGTTATCAAAACAGCTTTTATATCTCCGTCTCTGTCTAAAAATGTTTTAGTCATTTTATTTATCAAAGATTGCGGAGGATTATCTGAAACAAAATAAACAGCAAGTTTTTTTGAAATAAATTTTGCCGTTGAAGTATGATGAGCCAGCATATTCAACAAATCAACACCTTCACTGTAGCCACCATTTGCCGGATATGTTTTTCCTAACACTTTCTTTTCTTTTATATCGTGCCTGTTGATAGCAAATAAAAAGTCGCCATTTCTCACAAAGCCACTTTCTTTTAATTTTTCTTCGCCGATAGATTCAATCAACTTTTTTGTGCCTTGTGCGTAACGTTGATCATATGGATACAATCCCCATCCAGTAAGAATTCTGGCAGTTTGTGTAACATCCGACTGAGTATATCCGCCGTCAACACCTAATGTATGAAGCTCCATTAGTTCTCTGGCAAAATTTTCATTTAACCCTTTATTTTTACGGGCATTTTTTAATTTTTCTACTTTTAATAGCGTTGCCGAATCAGTGCTATTTTGATTCCTTTCTATAAATCGCTGAAATCTTTCCCGATTTTGAGTATTCGATACACTTTCCATATCTCCTGAACTGCTGGCATTATCCAAATACATCAGCATCGCAGGAGATTGAGCTGTTGCTAATAATAAATCCCCAAACTTACCTGTAACGTTTGGTCTGATTACGTCTCTTTCATAAGCCGGAGCAAGTAATATTACCTGAGGTTTTGTAAGTGAAACATTGAAATGATTAAACCAGAATCCAGTTAGCACTTCCTGAAGTTGATTGCTGGAATATCTGGCTCTTAAGATTCTTTGATTTACAAACTGACGAACCAACTCTCTTTGATTGTGAATATTTTTATCGGCAACATAACTTTTAATCCTGCTTTTCACTTCGTCTCTGCTCAACAAACTAATGGAATCCCTGGGTATAATGCCATCTTCAATAGCCATTTTTAAGACTTGTGCTGGCTTAGGAAACATTTTATCCGCTTCTTCATTTGAAAGGTTTAAAAATTCATACTTTGATAAATGCTGTGTTAAAGTATCCTCATTTAATTTTCCTTCCAACTGTAATTGAAACCATTTTTCCAAACCAATTTTCAAAACTTCGTCTATTTGTCCGGGTGTGGCTCCATAAGTAAACCTGCTTAGTAAATGCGCCGCAGCCTGACGGTCACTAAGCCCTTGTGATTTATACGGGAAGTTGATTTTATCCTCATTAATTAATGAGTTTGCATTAGGTTTTAAGACAAATGAAAGAAATAAAACTGCAACAATGGAGCGGGATATCAACAAAAGCAATTTTCTTCTTTCCATAAAAAATATTTTTAAAAAGTTAAGTTAGGCTCTTTTATGGATTGTATAAAAAAAAGCCGTTAAATTTTAATGACTTCAGTTAGATAATATTTATATTTTTGCTTTTATTATTAATTTACAAATCAATTTCACAAGATAAAATGTCAACAACAAAAATTACAATTAAATCAAATGGCTCCATGAAACTGGAAGGAGACTTCGAAATATATGATGCAGAGGGCAATAAGTATGACCTTGGTGGCAGAACTGCTGTTTCCATGTGCAGATGTGGACTCTCCGCTAAAATGCCTTTTTGCGACTCCAGTCATAGAGAAAAATTTGTTCATGAAGCAAAAGCATTTGATTTGCCTCCCAAAAAACAAGACTAAATATGTCTCAAAATAAACTATACATGATTATGCTGGGTTGCAAACCGAAAGGAAGGCATACCGAACAGCATGATATTTTTTTTACCATAGGCAAAAGCCTTAAAGAAGCAGTTCCCCATATTAAAAATTTCTGGCCCGAAGGTGGCACAATTCATATAGATGCTTGGAGGGAAGTAACCTGTATTGATGGATTTAAAATCTCTATTAAAAAAAGAATTGCTACAACTGAAAAACAAAAAGAAAAACTTTTTTTCCTTAATCTTGGCGGATATAAGCGCGGAGAATTTGAAGAATTTCATTACAAAATGATTATGGCCGCAGCAAACAAATCGGAAGTTATTCAAAAAGCAAAAACATCCGCATTTTATCTGCATACAGGATTTAAAGGAGCATCTTCTCATATAGATGACAAATACGGAATTGATGTGGATGACCTTCACGAAATCGAAGACATTCTTCCTGCTGAACAAAAGAAAATATTTGAAATACACATCACCCAAACTTCAAAAGCAAATGAAGATGACTTGCATATTGGATATACCAATTTATTAAAAATCAAATAATCATTTATGAGATTTCAATGCTGGTCGGTTGGGAAGGTCAATGAAAGCTACGTGGATGAAGGCATTAAACTGTTCACCAAAAGAATCAACAATTATTACCAAACAGAATGGCAGTTTATTTCGTCTCCAAAAAATGCTGCCTCAATGAATGAAATTGAATTAAAATCAAAAGAAGGAGAAATCATTTTAGGCCTTTTAAAAAATGACGATTATCTAGTTTTACTTGACGAAAGAGGCAAACATTTTACCAGCGAAGGCCTAGCCGCTTTTATTCAACAACGGGCCAATGAAAGCAAAAAAAATATTATCTTTTTAATTGGCGGTGCTTTTGGTGTGAGCGAAGAAGTTTCAAAACGTGCCGATTATAAATGGAGTTTATCGCCACTGGTGTTTCCGCATCAATTGGTAAGACTAATACTCGCAGAGCAGATTTACAGAGCTTGCAGCATAAACAGAAATGAAAAGTATCACCATGTGTAAAGGCCCCCTCAATCCCCCAAAGGAGAAGTTGTTTGGTGTTTATTGTTTGGCGTTTGGTGATAAACATATTGAACTTTTTGAACCTTCGGAACTCATTTTTAATTTTTAATTTTGACTTTTAAATTTCCCCACCATGGACTTTTCTTCAACTCCCATCACAATAATTCTCATCGCCATTAATGTGATTGCTTTTTTAATTACAGAAAGAAACCATAATCTTAAAGACAAAGCCATTATGTGGCCTTATTATGTAAAAAGAAATAATGAATATTACCGACTGATTACTTCAGGATTCCTTCATGCCGATTTTATGCATCTTTTCTTCAACATGTTTACCCTTTATTTTTTTGGAAGAAATATTGAGATAATCACCAAAGGATTTGAATTGGGTGGAACCGCAACTTATCTAGGGCTTTATTTTGGCGCGTTAATCATTTCAGATCTTCCTTGTTTTTTAAAATACAAAGACGTCTACAGTTACCGCTCACTTGGTGCTTCGGGTGCTGTATCTGCGGTTGTTTTTGCAGCCATTCTCTTTACCCCCTGGAGCAGTATCTATCTTTATGGTGCAATAAAAATATCCGCTACAGTTTACGCCGTGCTCTTCGTTATTTACTGTGTATATATGGGTAAAAAAGGCCAGGACAATATAAACCATGATGCTCATTTATGGGGCGCATTGTACGGTCTTGCTTTTATGTTAATCATCGTTGCGCTGAAAGACCCGACAATCTTTAACGACATTATCGAACAATTGAAGCACCCAAGCTTATTTGGAAGAGACTAATGTGATAGAAAATACATCTGTTGTAGCTGGAGTAACCTTTACCCGATTGTCAATCCTATGACCAACAATCCAGATTATTTTTTTATCCGACTCCAAAACCCAAATATTCTCTTTTTCTGTTAATGATAATTTTATATCGATAAAAAAACGACTCAATTTCTTTTTTTTGTCCATTCCCAAAGGATAGAAATAATCGCCTTTCTTCCACTTCCGAAGAATTAAAGGAAAGGAAATCATTTTTTCATCAATCAGGGCCAATGAATTATTATTTTCAAAAATTACTGGTGGAAGGATTTTTTTGAACCTCATGGATTGTGATGAAAAATAAATTTCTTTGTCTGCAGCCTCAACTATATAAGTGCTCACTTCATTATTTTCGAGCGGACTGATTATTACCCATTTTCTGTTTTTGATTAACCGATGTGTAGTAGATGAAATATACTTCCCGGAATCTGCATCTAACAGCTGCAAAGCATCATTGACCTGATGAGAAGTGAAATCAAAATGTTTTAATATTTCATAGAGAACAGTTTTTACTGCAGGCGTTTTCTTCAATTTCAAAACAGGCAAATGCCATTCGACACCTTTTTTTACCAATAGTTTCTTTTTCAGTTGTTCAATCGATAAATCAAAAAGTATTGCCGCGTCTTTAAATCTTTCGATATTTTCATTCAAATTAATTTCTACCTGCGGGAAAACTTTTCCGATGGCAGGCAACAATTCATTTCTGAAATAATTTCTAGTGTATTTATTACTTGCATTTGAAACATCCTCTCTCCAACTGAGATTATGTTGTGTTGCAAATGCGATAATCTGTTCTTTCGAAGCAAACAATAATGGACGATTAATTCTTCCCCCTATACCTCCATCCTTAACGGCCATTCCCTGTAAACCTTTTATCCCCGTGCCTTTAAAGAAATTCATCAACAGCGTTTCTACATTATCATCTGCATGATGAGCCGTAAGGATACCTTTTATTGCATTTATTTTTTCCTGTTCAATAATTTCATTGAACCACTTATATCTTAATGCTCTTGCAGCAATTTGAATATTTGTTTTATTTTCTGCTGCGTATTTTTCTGTATCGAATTTGATGCCATGGTATTTTACTTTATACTTTTCCGCCAAAGACTTTACCATATTTTCATCTGCATCACTTTCTTTACCTCTGAGTTGAAAATTACAATGCGCTATTTCAAAATCAAATCCCGATTGAAAACAAAGTTCGCACAATACAACAGAATCCACACCACCACTAACGGCAAGCAACAGCCTGTCGTTATTTTGAAATAATGACGATTGATTGATGAAGCTTTTGAATTGATTAAGTAAATTCAATTATTTTTTTTATTTTAAAGATTAATTTATAACGGATTCGATTATTAAATAATCTTCCCAGTAAGTTCAGTCTACTAATTCTTCCTTCGCCATCATGAGCTCATTATAACTATGTTTATCGTTTACTTTTTTAGCCTCTTCCATGCCACAATCATAGGTAATAATCGCCTCATCAACCCTGGCTAATTTCTCATAAAGCTTCCCGAGGTGATAATAAGTGCCTACATATTGGGGTTCTCTTTCCAATAATTCTCTGAATTGAACCAAGGCTTCCTCATCATTTCCCATCTTTATATATTCTAAACCTAGTGCATGCTGAAGAAAACTGTCTTTTCCACCATTTGCTATCATTTCCAGTATTTTTTCGATGCGACTCATAACAATGCTTTTTTTAACAAGACAATGGAATTATATTTGCAGCCAGAAACTTAAAATTTAAGTTCTTACTTCAACAAAAAAATCAATTTATGAAAATATTGATTTGTATCAGCAAAACTCCGGACACCACGGCAAAAATAGCTTTCGCTGATAACAATACGAAATTTACCACAGACGGGGTTCAATGGATTCTAAATCCCTACGACGAATGGTACTCATTAGTGAGAGCTATTGAGTTAAAAGAAGCAGATCCATCAACCGTGTTACACCTTATTAATGTTGGAGGTGCTGATTGCGAACCCATCATCCGTAAAGCACTGGCATTGGGCGGAGACGAAGCCATCAGAGTAAATTCGGAAGAATCAGACAGCTATAACGTTGCTGCTCAAATTGCCCATATTGCCAAAGAAGGCAATTACGACCTGATTTTTACAGGAAAAGAAACAATCGATTATAACGGATCTTCTATTGGAGGAATGATTGCAGAAATGATGGATCTTCCATTTATATCTCATGCCGTAAAATTTAATCTTGAAGGTGGAAAAGCTATTGTTACCCGGGAAATTGATGGTGGCGAAGAAACGGTTCAGTCGGAATTGCCATTGCTTGTTAGTTGTCAAAAAGGCATGGCCGAACAAAGAATTCCCAATATGAAAGGAATCATGGGCGCCCGAACAAAACCTTTGAAAGTTACAGAACCTATCACCGTTGAAACCTTAACTTCCATAGTTTCATTTGACCTTCCTCCTTCAAAGGCCGGAGTAAAACTGGTTTCTCCCGATAATCCGGAAGAACTAGTAAGGTTATTAAATGAAGAAGCAAAAGCTATTTAAAATTTTGATTTACTGACCATTCAGATAAAGTCTGAGAAAAGATTTCAGCGAACTCAAAATAAATTTAAACACTTAACAGAAAGTAACGAAGAATTATTTATTTAAATCAATCAAATTACAATAATGAGCGTACTTGTATTTATCGACATTGCTGAAGGACAAATAAAGAAAGCCTCTTTTGAAGCCGCTTGCTATGGGGCTCAAACAGCTTCTATAATGGGCACTAAGGCCGAGGCTATAGTGCTGGGTACTTGTAATGAAGACTTATCCATTTTAGGAAATTACGGGATTTCAAAAGTGCATTCTATAGCAGACCATACACTTAATAATTTTGACAGCCAGGTTTTCACTAAAGTTATTGCCGAAGCTATTGAAACCCTTGGATCAGATGTGATTGTTTTTGCAAATAACACCACCGGAAAAGCGATAGGCCCAAGATTAAGTGCTAAAATAAAAGCAGGTATTGTAACAGGGGCAGTTGCCCTTCCGGATATGTCAAATGGTTTTGTGGTAAGAAAAACGGTTTTCAGCGGAAAGGCCTTTGCAAATATTGGCATTACCAGCACTAAAAAAATCATTTGCCTCAACCCTAATTCATTTAACATTACTAAATCCGATCAAAAAGCCGAGGTGGTAACATTAAACGCCGTTGTCCCGGCTTCAAAAACTACTGTGGTTTCCGTTAATAAAGTAACAGGAGAAGTTTCATTAAGCGAGGCCGACATCGTAGTAAGTGGTGGCCGAGGTTTGAAAGGACCCGAAAACTGGGGCCTTGTTACCGATCTGGCAAAACTTTTAGGTGCGGCAACGGCCTGCAGCAGACCAGTTGCAGATATTCATTGGCGCCCTCATCATGAGCATGTTGGTCAAACGGGTTTGGCTATTGCACCCAATTTATATATAGCAATCGGGATTTCAGGGGCAATTCAGCATTTGGCCGGAGTAAACAGAAGCAAGGTAATCGTGGTGATAAATAAAGATCCCGAAGCACCTTTTTTCAAAGCTGCAGACTATGGAATTGTTGGCGATGCTTTCGAAGTAGTCCCCAAAATCATTGAAGCGGTGAAAAAATTAAAGGGTATGTCCTAAATCAGGTTTAATTTCTAATAAATTGAAGCCTTTCAATAAATTTTGAAAGGCTTATTTTTTTATATTTGTATAATTGAGTTAACTCCAAAATAAAATGAAAAAAATAGAACTTGAAATTGTAGCCTTGTCTCACAGCATCACTCAAACACATTCTTACGCTGTTGTGTTGGGCGAAATCAATGGATTAAGAAGACTACCAATTGTTATTGGTGGTTTTGAAGCGCAGGCAATTGCTGTTGCTTTAGAAAGAATGAATCCGAGCCGGCCTTTAACTCATGACCTCATGAAGAATTTTATGATGGCTTTTAATGTGGACTTAAACGAAATTGTGATCAACGATTTACAGGAAGGCATTTTTTATTCTAAACTGGTATGCAGTTCGTCTAATGATACTGTTGAGATTGATTCGCGAACTTCTGATGCATTAGCAATGGCAGTTCGTTTTGGATGCCCAATATATACTTATGAAACTATTCTTGTTCAGGCCGGTGTACTGATGGAAGATGAGAATAAAAAAGTAGGCACCTCATCAGGATTACCCGCATCCGTTACTTCAGAAACCGGAGGCTCAGATAATTTAAAAACAATGAACACCAAAGACCTTACTACATTGCTTAATGATGTTCTGGATCAGGAAGACTATATCAAAGCTATTGCAATCAGAGATGAATTGAAAAGCAGAGAAGATAAATAATTCTTTTCTTAACAAGAACTTTCAACCCGAAAATAATGGTTTCTTTTCCCAATGCTAAAATAAATTTAGGCTTAAATATTATTGGAAAAAGATCCGATGGATTTCATAATCTTCAAACTGTTTTCTATCCAATAGACCTTAAAGATGTTTTGGAAATCGTCGAAAATAAAGATAAAAATGATATCAGCTTCAGTCAATCAGGATTAATCATAAACGGTGAAGCTTCAAATAATCTTTGTATAAAAGCTTACCATCTCTTAAAAAATAAATACCCAACACTTCCTTCAATAAAATTACACTTACACAAATCAATACCGATGGGTGCTGGACTGGGCGGAGGTTCTGCTGATGCCGCATTTACATTAGATTTATTAAATCATAAATTTAACCTGGGAATTTCTCAGGAAGAATTAATGGATTATGCTTTAACATTAGGAAGCGATTGTCCTTTTTTCTTAGTAAACAAACCATGCCTTGCGTTTGGAAGAGGTGAGGAAATACAGGAAATCAGTTTGTCTTTATCTCAATATGCCATAGCTATCATAAATCCGGGAATACATATTAATACCGGTTTGGCTTTTCGCGAATTGATTTTTTGTCAGGAGCAAACAGAACTGATGAAGGCTATTTTAAATCCTATAAGCACCTGGAAAGAAACCATTACCAATGATTTCGAAACGCCTGTTTTTAAAACATACCCAGAGATTGGAGCGTTAAAAGAAAGCCTATATAACAGTGGCGCATTATATGCGAGCATGTCGGGAAGCGGAAGTACGGTTTACGGTATTTTCAAGGAAAGAATTAATTTAGAAAATAAATTTCCCGAAAGTTACTATTACAAATGGGTTTAACTGATTACCTTTGTTTCACAAATGGTAATTACTATTACACATATTCTTCACGCTAATCTCGATTTACTTAATCATCGAGGATAATTCATTTGCAAGCCCATTATTAGTGGGCGTTAGTTTTGTATCCCTGTTTTTATTTTTAAATTTTCAATTTTATGACCAACACACAAACGCTTTCGCGCAATGCTCAATATTATTTAGATCTCGAGGAAAAACACGGTGCACATAATTATCATCCTTTGCCAGTTGTTTTAAATAAAGGCTTAGGCGTTTACGTCTGGGATGTTGATAATAAAAAATATTTTGATTTTCTGAGTGGATATTCCGCGGTTAATCAAGGACATTGTCATCCCAGAATTATCGAATCTTTGAAATCTCAGGCTGATACTTTAACACTGACCTCCAGAGCTTTTCACAACAATTTGCTCGGTGAATATGAAAAATACATCACCGAATATTTTGGTTACGATAAAGTACTTCCAATGAATACCGGTGTAGAAGGTGGAGAAACAGCTATTAAACTGGCCAGAAGATGGGGTTATACGGTAAAAGGAATTGAAACCAATAAAGCAAAAATCATTTTTGTTGAAGGTAACTTCTGGGGCAGAACGATGGCGGCAATTTCGTCTTCCACTGATCCCAGCAGTTTCAAAGATTTTGGACCTTTTATGCCAGGATTTGAAAATATTCCATACAATGATCTCGCTGCATTAGAAAAAGCTTTGCAGGATAAAAATGTAGCTGCATTTATGTTTGAGCCCATACAGGGTGAAGCCGGTGTTGTTATACCTGATGAAGGTTATATCAGCGGGGTAAGAAAACTTTGCACTGATTATAATGTATTAATGATAGCAGATGAAATTCAAACAGGTTTGGCCCGAACGGGTAAAATGCTGGCTTGTGACCATGAAAATGTGAAGCCCGATATTTTAATTTTAGGCAAAGCCCTTAGCGGTGGCACCTTGCCAATTAGTGCGGTGTTGGCCAATGACGATATTATGCTCACCATCAAGCCTGGAGAACATGGAAGCACATACGGCGGAAATCCTCTCGCCTGCAAAGTGGCCATTACGGCACTTCAGGTTTTAAAAGATGAGCACATGGCAGAAAATGCGGAGCGCATGGGTGTTATTTTCAGATCAGCATTAACGAAATTAAATTCCCCTTTCATTACCACTATCCGTGGCCGTGGTTTGCTTAATGCCATAGTTATCAAACATGAAAATCCAGATGCGGCCTGGGAATTATGCCTCATTTTAAAAGAAAATGGACTTCTTGCAAAGCCAACCCATGGCGATAAAATCAGATTCGCTCCCCCATTAACGATTTCAGAATCCGAAATAATGGAATGTGTAGGTATCATTGAAAAAAGTTTAAAATCATTAGCCTAATATTTATGGACACACATCTTCATCACGAGCATACTGAAACCCATCTTAAAAGCTCCGAACTTTTAAGAGACATCGTTATTGGAATGAGTGACGGACTCACAGTTCCCTTTGCACTGGCAGCAGGTTTAAGTGGAGCTGTTCCTAACAGCAGTATAATTATAATCGCAGGTATAGCCGAAATTGCAGCGGGTAGCATCGCTATGGGCCTTGGTGGCTATCTCGCAGGCAAAACCGAACAAGATCATTACAACAGTGAAGTAAAAAGAGAATACGATGAAGTAGAACATCTGAGACATAAAGAAATAGAAGAAACTAAAGAATTTTTTGCAAACATCGGCTTAAGTGAGGAGCTGCAGATAAAGGCTACTGATGAGATTTCAAAAGACAAAGACAAATGGGTGGATTTTATGATGAAATATGAATTAGGTCTTGATAAACCTGATCCAAAAAGAGCTACAAAAAGTGCACTGAATATTGGCTTGTCTTATATTGCAGGAGGCATCATTCCATTAAGTCCTTATTTCTTTTTAAGCAATTCTATTGAGGCCCTGCAATATTCTGTAATTGCAACTTTATTATGTTTGTTTGCTTTTGGATTTTTTAAAAGCAAAATTACAGGAATCAATCCCTGGCTGGGCGCCATGAGAGTTGCGTTAATTGGTGCGTTAGCAGCAGGTGCCGCCTTTGGTGTAGCAAAATTAATTTCACACTAATAAATATATTTATTTAGGATTTCCCTTTTAAAAGAATAACAAACAATTCGGTTCCTTCTCTTGGGGCAATCGAATTATAACAAGGCTCCATTGTTTTGATGATAAAATCAGCAGCAAAAAGCTGAGTGTATTCTGGTTTTGTACCCCCAAAAGGAGGACTGTTCAAAAATTGGCGATCAAATAAAATTCCCGTTAGTTTTCCATTGTTATTTAATAATTGATGCATTTTGCTTTTGTATTTATCTCTTAACACAGGCCTCAATGCACAAAAAAATGTTTGCTCAATAATCAAATCAAACTGACCTTCAATATTAAAGAAATCATCACAGATCAGATGAATACTAACTCCCAGCTCCTGTTTGAATTTACGTTTAAGATGATCAATCAGCATTGGGGAAATATCTACCAAAGTGATATTTGTAAATCCTTTTTCTAAAAGATAAATAGCCTCGTAAGCATTGCCACAGCCCGGAATCAAAATTGAAATATTTTTATCCTTTAACTGATCTATATAATCTTTAATCGGGGGAGAAACAAAGCCGATATCCCAGCCTGTGGTTTCGTCGCGATAACGATTGTTCCAGTAATTATCGTCAAATTGAGGAGTGTTCATTTATAAATCTATCTGATGTTTTTTATTAGATAAAATATTATTTATGTTCCATTCAATCTTTCTTTCAAAATTATGCTTTCTGAGCTTGCAATCTGATTTATCACAAATAGCACAGGAAAATTCCAGGCATCCATCAGAATGAACAAAAAACTCAACTGCATCACCAAAATGAGTGGTAACCAATGCAGTTAATTTATCAATTTCATGATGCGCTTCATGAACATTAAAATACCAGGGCACAGTAAGATGACAATCCACATGAATCATGGATCCGTTTTTAATGATTCTCAAATTATGCAAATCAATCCAGTTGGCACTTCTGTTTTGGTTCAACAATGATATCATCTTATTGATCAGTTCCAGATCGGCCTCATCCATAATCCCTGCAATGGAAGACCTTACAATTTTATATCCTGTTTGCAAAATGATTAAAGCAAACAAAATAGCAACAATACTGTCTATCCAGTTAATACCAGTAAGATAAATCATAATCAGACCCGAAATAATTCCAAGAGTAGTGTAGGTATCTGTCATCAGGTGTTTTCCACTTGCAATAAGTGCCAACGAATTATTTTTCTTTCCAATTTTCAAACAGTAGAAACCTGCGAAATAATTTATAGCTGCAGTAATGGCCACAAGATAGATTCCGTAATCTAATCTTTGAATATTATGTGGATGAAATAAATTTGAAATAGCTTCAATAATAATAATAAATCCGGCAAAAGCAATAAGCACTCCTTCAAAAGCAGCAGAAATCAATTCCACTTTACCATGGCCATACGGATGATCAAGATCTTTTGGCTTACCTGATATATATAAACTATACAAACCAATTAATCCAGCAATTACATTTACAATACTTTCGAGGGCATCGGTAAGTATAGACACGGAGTGAGTAAGAAACCAGGCCAGCAGTTTAACAAAGAAAAGCACAATAGAGCTTAATGCTATGTATTTCTGAATATTAAAATTTTGAGTAGCTCTGTTCAAAATTATTTATTGAAATGTGGATATAACTTAAAGAATCATCTGTTTTTGCCCTACTCTGATAAAGATACTTATTACTTCAAAAAATCTATCCATATTTATTTAAAAACCGACAAAAATACTTGAATACATACCTTACTTTTGTTGCAAATAATTCAAACCATGGATTTTCAACTTTCCGAAGAACATTTAATGATCCAAAAGGCGGCCAGAGATTTCGCACAAAATGAGTGCATGCCCGGTGTCATCGAAAGGGATGAGCTGCAAAAATTTCCAAAAGAACAAATCGAAAAACTTGCCGACTTAGGATTTATGGGCATGATGGTAGATACTGAATATGGTGGAAGTGGAATGGATACCATCAGCTATGTTTTGGCTATGGAAGAAATCAGTAAAGCTGATGCCAGTGTGAGTGTTTGTATGAGTGTAAATAACAGCCTTGTTTGTTATGGACTACAGCAATATGCAAATGAAGAACAAAAAAGAAAATACCTGGTACCATTAGCACAAGGCAAAAAAGACGGTCAATTATATATTGGCGCTTTTTTATTAAGTGAGCCTGAGGCAGGAAGTGATGCTACTTCTCAAAAAACAACAGCCGAAGATAATGGCGATTATTATTTACTTAATGGTACAAAGAACTGGATTACTAACGGTAACAGTGCTAGTGTATACTTAGTTATTGCTCAAACCGATATAAACAAAGGCAGCCGTGGCATCAACGCGTTTATTGTCGAAAAAAACTGGCCTGGAGTTATTGTAGGCGCTAAAGAAAATAAATTAGGGATCAGGGGCAGCGATACCCACACCATACTTTTTAATGATGTGAAAGTTCCTAAAGAAAACAGAATCGGCGAAGATGGCTTTGGATTTAAATTTGCAATGAAAACACTGGCTGGCGGCAGGATCGGAATTGCCTCTCAGGCGCTTGGAATTGCAAGTGGCGCATATGAACTGTCATTAGCCTATAGTAAACAACGCAAAGCTTTCGGCACCGAAATTATGAACCATCAGATTATTCAATTCAAATTAGCTGACATGGCTACCAGAATTGAATCAGCAAGGTTATTATGCCTGAAGGCCGCCTGGGAAAAAGACAATCATCTCGATTATACATTAAGCAGCTCGATGGCAAAAGTATTCAGCAGTGAAACAGCAATGTGGACTGCAACCGAAGCTGTTCAAATTCATGGAGGTTACGGATTTGTGAAAGAATATCATGTAGAACGAATGATGAGAGATGCAAAAATTACCCAGATTTATGAAGGAACAAGCGAAGTGCAGAGAATTGTAATTAGCAGGACGATACTAAAGTAATTGTTTGATAGCCCCCTCAATCCCCCAAGGGGGAAGTTGTTTGGCGTTTGGTTTTTGTCGTTTTGTTTGAAATTTCGTTTGTGGTCTTAATTCCCACTTTTACCCTAGGTATCGGGGCAGACTATTTCACATTGGATCCCGAGGTTTCGGGACAAGTCATTTTACATTTTACATTTCCTCATGTTTAACATCAAAAAATACAATTCACTCAAAAGTCAAATTCCTTCTGACGTAACCATCATCGCAGTTTCCAAAACAAAGCCTATTGAAGATCTTCAGGAAGCTTATGAAATTGGTGTGAGAGATTTTGGAGAGAATTATGTACAGGAATTGGTTGAGAAACATGAGAAATTACCCAAAGACATTCGCTGGCATTTTATTGGCCATTTACAATCCAACAAAGTAAAATTCATCGCTCCTTTTGTAGAATTGATTCATGGCGTAGACAGTGAAAAACTGTTAAACGAAATCAACAAGCAAGGAAAAAAAATAAACCGTAAAATCAACTGCTTGCTGCAGGTGTATATAGCTAAAGAGGAAACTAAATTCGGAATGGATGAAGAAGAGCTTCAACAGGTAATAGCTGTTTTACCTGAACTTGAATTCGTCAACATCTGCGGACTTATGGGCATGGCGAGTTTCACCGACAACGAACAAATCATAAAATCCGAATTCAACTATTTACAAAAACTATTTCAATCAACTTCCCGCTTGGGGGGATTGAGGGGGCCCTCCAAACAACTTCCCCCTTGGGGGACTGAGGGGGCTTTAAGTATGGGCATGAGCGCCGACTACAAAACCGCCATCGAATGTGGCAGTAACATGATTAGAATAGGAAGCATGTTGTTTGGCGAAAGAAATTACAATCATTGATTGAAACCCGAATTTGTTAAAATTTTATTTATTGGTCTGCATTTTTAATGCACTGTTTTCTAATTGGCACATTAAATTTATCTTTAAGCCTAATTAATTACCCATGATCAATCAGTTTTCATCTGAAGAGAACAAAAAAGCAATGACTTATACCACGATTATTTGTGGTGTGCTTCTGTTACTTTTTATTTTTATCCGCTGGACAGACCTCCCTCCTTCCACTATGATTATTCAGGATCAAATTGAAATTAATTTAGGAAATAATGATGAAGGTTTTGGGGAAGAACAACCTTTAGTTAAAGGATCTCCATCGTTGGAAAGCGATAAAACAAAAAACACAGCTGCTCCTGAAGATCCCTCTACAAATGAAAAAATAAATCCCGCCGATAACGCTGAAGCCGATGCTGCTCCTATCGTAAAAACCAATAACAATAAGGCTAAAATTCAACCCGAAAAACCAAAAGTTGAATTGCCTGCAAAAACAGCCACAGCTCCACAAAAACCAAAAATAACTTATCAGGGACCAACCAAAGATATTAATGGCAATAACAAAGACGAAGACAATACTTTTAAATCACAAGGAAAAAATCCAACTAAAAATGCTGATGATGGCGTCCCTGATGGCAAGAAGAATGGGGCTGCAACTGGAGGACCAAAAGTTACAAAAGGAAACAGAAAAATTGTTAAGCATTATAAATTCGAAGGCGAATTAACCAAAGCAACTATTTATGCCATAATCAGCGTTTCTCCTGGAGGACAGGGGAAATTTATTGGTTTCGATAAAGGAACTACAAACAGAAGCCCGGCCTATGCGAATGCAATAAGCAGTTACTTAAGCAATATCCAGTTTGATCATTCTGACGAAGCATCAACCGTTACCGTTCAATTTATTTTTGATGTCAACTAAATCAACATTGACAGTATTACTGTAAGTTGTGTTTATTTTCTATCTATGACTTACGAAGAAACTATTGAATACCTCTATTCTCATTTGCCAATGTTCTCACGTATTGGCGCAGCAGCTTATAAAAAAGACATCCACAATACCATTGAATTATGCAATGTGCTGGGAAATCCTCAGGACAAATTCAAAAGCATCCACATAGCCGGAACCAACGGGAAAGGCAGCAGCAGTCATATGCTGGCAGCAATGCTACAACATCAGGGATATAAAACAGGGCTATACACTTCCCCTCACATTAAAGATTTCGGTGAAAGAATAAAAATCAATGGCGAAATGATTGATCGCAATTTCGTTATTGAGTTTACAGAAATAACAAAGACCATTTGCAATGAAATTCAGCCCTCCTTTTTTGAATTAACAGTAGCCATGGCTTTTGAATATTTTGCTGTCAATAAAGTAGATATCGCCATTATTGAAACAGGATTAGGAGGCAGACTAGACAGTACCAATATCACCAAACCAATACTTTCAATTATTACCAATATCGGATACGACCATACGAACTTACTGGGTAATACACTTGAAGAAATAGCTTTTGAAAAAGCTGGAATTATTAAACATCAAACTCCCGTTGTTATTGGCGAATATCTGGATAACACAAAAACTATTTTCGAAAAAAAGGCTGCAACATTACATTCCCCTATTTTATTTGCTGAAGACAATTACACGATTTCAGAAATTAAAAACGAAAACCTTTTATTAAAATGCTGCATTACCGATACGAAAAATAATCATACCCAAAATTTCGCACTTGATCTGACCGGCAATTATCAACTAAAAAATCTAAGAACAATTTTAGCAGCAAAAAAAGTATTATCAACTCTTGGCTTTGATATCAATGAAGAAAATGAAAAGCATGCGCTCTCTCATGTAAAAAAGCTAACTGGTCTGAAAGGCAGATGGGACATCATATCCGAAGCCCCTACTGTTATTCATGATGTCGCACACAATAAAGATGGGATCTCTTCTTTACTGAAACAATTACAGGAAAATTACAGCCACTCCAATTATCATTTCGTAATTGGATTTGTAAATGACAAGGACATCTCATCTATACTTGCACTTTTTCCGAAAAATGGAATGTATTATTTTACAAATGCTCATAACGCAAGAGCACTGCCTCATTCAACTTTAAAATCTTTGGCCCACACGCATCAACTTTTAGGAGAAAGTTTCGATGACATAAATGTAGCTTTAGCATTTGCTAAAAAACAAGCCAATAAAAATGATGTAATTGTGGTATGTGGAAGCTTTTTTATTTTAGCTGAAGTTCACTAAACCTTTAACTCTTTTAACTTTGCAAATCCGTAGAACAAACACAGGGCGTGCATGCTTTGTATAATCTTACTCTGATTAAGTATTTCTTTTACTTCTTCTAGAGATTTTAAAATAATATTAATTTCTTCATTGGCATCAAGCTGCTGGTCTTTTATTTTTTTACCTCCTGTTGCCAGATACAACTGAGTGAAATTATTCAACACTCCAGGATTAGCGGCTGTAGTACCCAGATGATACACCTCGTTAAAAACATAGCCAGTTTCTTCAAGCAATTCTCTTTTAATCGCATCAAATGGATCTTCCAGTTTATCTACAAAGCCACCGGGCAATTCCAGGGAATATTTATTTACAGGATGGCGATATTGAGAAATCAAAATCACCTGATTGTCTTCTGTGATAGCCATAGCGGTAGCACTTTCAGGAAGTTCTACTACAAAATAAGGATCTACTATTTTTCCTGAAGGCAATTGATAAGCATCTTTTCTTGCGGTAAAATACTGATGCTGATTGATGTATTCTGATGAAATGATTTCTGCTTTCATATAAAAGATATTACCAGTTCATCCGATCTCTTAATGACTGAATCTGAGCCGTGTGATGTTTGCCATGCCAGGCGTATAATCCTAAAATAAACCACAGTGTCATTTGTCTTTTATATTCCGGATGCATTACTGTTCTCTGGAATTCCTGTTCATTAAGATTATTAAAAAGTTCATGCCACCTGATATGAAGTGCATGAAGTAATGTAATGGAGACATTAATAGGAACATTGGTGGCATCAGGAGTATTCACCCAGGTATTTTGATCGTATGGTTTGATAGTGGGGTTATCTTCGGTAAGGGCCAATTTACAACGAATAAAAGCATTCATGTGACTATCTGCAAGATGATGAACAACTTGTTTGACCGTCCATCCGCCTTCTCTGTATGCGGTGTTCAATTGAAACTCATCAAGATTATTTACAGCCAGTTCCAATGATTGAGCTGCAAAACGAATATCGAGCAACCGATCCCGTAATTCTGATTCGGAAAAAGGTTGCTCGATAAATTTCCCAATGGGATAAATAATTAAATCCATTATTTTGTAACCGCAGGTTTAATGTCTCTTAAAGTAATTTCAAAAATCAAGGCAGCGTTAGGTGGAATTGCTCCTCCTGCACCTCTTTCTCCATAGCCCAACTCACTTGGAATAACGACTTTCCAATGAGCGCCTTTGGTCATCAATTGTAAAATTTCTGTCCAGCCTTTGATAACACCTCCCAATGGAAATGAAGCGGGTTCTCCTCTTTTAATTGAATTATCAAACTCCGTTCCATCAATCAACGTTCCTACATAGTCGACTACTACGGTATCAATCGGTGTAGGCTTCAACCCATTTTCTTCACCTGCCGAAATGATTTCGTACTGTAATCCATTAGGTAATGATATTACCCCTTTTTTATTTTTATTGGCCGTCATGAATTCTTCACATTTAGCTTTTTCTCCTTCTCCTTTTTTCTTAGAAAATTCCTGAAGTTTTTGTTGTAAAGTCATACTGGCTTGTTCTTTGGTTAATAACTGGGGTTTACCTTTTAATACATCTTCAAATGCTTTTGACATCACCTGAAGATTCAATTCTGTAATCCCCTGGTCTTTCATATTTTGCGCGATGCTTATTCCTGCTGCGTAACTAAAGCTGTCAAGACTTGATTTCAATTCTACTTTAGGAGCAGAAGCAGCCGTCTTTTTGTCCTGTGCTTTCAATCCGGTAATTAACAGACCGGAAGCCATAACACATAAAAATAATTTTTTCATTACTATGATTTTGATTTTATAAATATTGTGCAAATAAACGCAACTTTATTCATCTCTCATCTCTCTTCCGGTTAAATGTATAAAAACATCTTCTAAATTGGCTGATTTTACCTGTTTAGGCCTTTCAAAACCACTTTCCACTAGCTCGTCAATCATTTTATCTGGTGAGTCGAGTTTAATAATGCGGCCTTCATCCATAATGGCGATTCTGTCGCACAATTGCTCAGCCTCATCCATATAATGTGTAGTGATGATTACCGTTGTACCATTATCTCTGATTTCTCTGATTAAGTCCCATAGATTTCTTCTGGCCTGAGGATCGAGACCCGTTGTAGGTTCATCCAGGAAGATAATTTTGGGATTGTTGATCAAGGTTGTTGCAATGGAAAAACGCTGCTTTTGTCCTCCACTCAATTCCTTACTTTTATTTTTTGCTTTATCAACCAGATTTACTTTTTTAAGCAACGCCATCGGATCCACTTCTCTGTTATATAATCCACCAAACAATTTTATCAATTCTACCAGATTCAATCCGGGATAGAAACCTGAAGTCTGCAATTGCACGCCAATCATTTTTTTTATGGCTGAAGGATTTTCATCCAGATCAATCCCATCTACAATTATTTTCCCTGAAGTTTTTGAGCGTAAGGTTTCTATAATTTCGAGTGTGGTAGATTTACCGGCACCGTTAGGCCCAAGCAAGCCAAAAATTTCTCCCTCATAAACATCAAAAGAAATCGACTTCACTGCATGA
Organism: Chitinophaga pinensis; assembly: GCA_943333125.1. Taxonomy (GTDB): domain Bacteria; phylum Bacteroidota; class Bacteroidia; order Chitinophagales; family Chitinophagaceae; genus Ferruginibacter; species Ferruginibacter pinensis_D. Next base: position 15,930 of record CALQSB010000020.1, on the reverse strand, counting down.
AAACTTCCGTAATTTTTTACCAGTTCACTCACCGAAATAATCTTCTTTCTCATCTGTGGATTACTTGTCATTATTTTGTTTGTTCGTATTCTTCCATCATTAATTTACTGCCTACAAAGAAAGAAGTCCGCTGATGAACTTCTGTAGGCTGAATTTCTAAAATTCTATCCTTACCATTTGTAGCTTTCCCTCCGGCGATTTCAACAATAAATGCAAACGGATTACACTCGTATAGTAATCTTAATTTCCCTTTGGGTTTTTCTGTAGTACCTGGATACATGAAAATTCCGCCTTTGATTAAATTGCGGTGAACATCAGCAACCATGCTGCCGATATAACGCTGTGTATATGGACCACCAGTATCTTTTGTTTTTTGCTGACAGGCTGTGATATATTTCTGCACGTTTGCTTCATACTGAAAAAAGTTGCCATGATTTACAGAATATATTTTTCCAGTTTCAGGGCATTTTATATCGGGATGACTTAAAGTAAATTCACCAATAGATTGATCTAAAGTAAATCCATTGCAACCTCTTCTTGTAGCATACACCAGCATTGTTGAAGAACCATAAATTACATAACCTGCAGCCACTTGCTTTATACCCTGTTGTAAAAAATCATCCTTAGTTGCGGGCTTACCCAATTCACTGACGCGACGAAAAACGCTGAAAATAGTTCCGATAGACACATTAACATCGATATTGCTGCTGCCATCCAAAGGATCAAACAAACATACATACTTGGATTGCATACTGATTTCATCATCAAATACAACGATATCATCCATTTCCTCGCTGCCAATTCCTGCGCAACTGATTCCATGCCTTAACACACCCATGAATTGATTATTTGCAAAAATATCAAGTTTCTTTACTTCTTCTCCTTGTACATTCATCGTGCCGGCATCTCCCAGAATATCCACCAGACCCGCTTTGTTTACTTCCACATGAACTCTTTTTGCCGCAAGCCCCATATCCCTTAACAACCCGGCTAATTCGCCAGTGGCATTAGGGAAATCACGCATTTGCTGTATCGTAAATTCATCGAGAGTTTGAATTTTTCTATTGATTACCATAAAACATTTCAAGTTTACAATTAACGAAGTTAGATTTGCACATCAAATGTAAGCTATATTCTATTTTTTTTGGTTTACAGCGTTTAATATAATTGTAACATCCCTGAAAAAAGGCAAAAAATGAAGGTATTTAAGTTTGGCGGTGCAAGCATTAACAGCGTAGACAGATTTAAAAATACAGCAAAAATCATCCAGTCATTAAAAGGAGAGAAAATGCTGATTGTTATTTCAGCTATGGGCAAAACTACAAATGCCCTGGAATCTGTTGTGAATGCTTTTTTTGATGGAAGAAAAGATGACGCGCTAATACTTTTTGAACAACTCAAAAAAAATCATCTCGACACGATAAAATATTTAATGGTTTCCAACTGGCAAAAAGCAGAAAATCAACTGAAGGATTTTTTCACCGAAATAGAATGGTTGCTTCATGATAAACCTATAAGAAACTACGACTATTATTACGATCAGATTGTGTGTTGCGGTGAATTATTCAGTAGCAGTATTTTAAGTAACTATCTGGAAGAACTACAGGTGAAAACAAAATGGCTCGACGTAAGAGACGTCATCAGAACCGACGATAATTTCAGAGATGCTTCTATAGACTGGGATTTTACAAAAACAAATATACAATCAGGTGTAGCCTCATTATTTGATGAGTTTGATGTTGTGGTTACCCAAGGATTTATTGGATCAACAGATGCAAACGAAAGCACTACACTTGGAAGAGAAGGAAGTGATTATTCTGCAGCTGTTTTTGCCAATTTGCTAAATGGCGATTCTGTAACGATATGGAAAGATGTTGACGCTGTAATGAGCGCCGATCCCAAAAAATATCCTGATGCCACAATCATCCATGCGCTGAGCTTTACTGAAGTAATCGAAATGGCTTATTACGGAGCTCAAGTCATTCATCCAAAAACTATAAAGCCACTGCAAAATAAAAACATCCCTCTTTTTGTAAAAAGCTTTTTAGATCCCAATTTGGAAGGCACAAAAATCAGCAGAGAAATCAGCAAAAACTTACCTCCTATTATTGTCAACAAAGAAAAACAAGTTTTGATTCAATTCAAATCCAAAGACTTTTCATTTGTGGAAGACAAGCCAATCCATCAGCTTCATGAACTATTTAATAGCATAAGAATAAAGCCTAATCTCTCTCAAAATACAGCTATTTCGCTTTTATGTTGCTTTGATGATCATTCAGAAAAAATTGACATTCTGGCTCAGGCGGCCACAGAACTTTTCGATGTTGAGCTGGAAAGGAATCTGACTTTACTCACCGTAAGACATTACAATGAAACATCTATTGCTCAATTAACTAAAGGAAAAAAAATATTGCTGGAACAAAAAACTACAGATACGGTTCAGATGCTGATGAGAGAATAATCGTGGAGAAAAGAATCTAAATTAATTAACTACATACTCTCCTCTTCTGTTCACTAAGATTACCGGCAACTCTTTGTTTGCTTCAAAAAAATCGAACACCTCTCTGATATTCTTATTGAAATGCTGGAGGTAAGTATTGTCTTTGATGTTATTATTCAGATATTCGAGGGAATTACTGTTGCTATATCTAACCGGGAAAATATGAACAGGGATAAATTCCTGACCTTTATTTTTAGATTCAGATGCCAATACATAAAGTTCTTCTATCGGCTCATCCGTAATTGCAATACAGCCGGTAGAAACACAATTGCCATGTATAAAAATTGATCCTCCCGGCTTCAATGAATCACTAAGAATTCTATCTGAAGCATTAGGATAATTTATTCCCAGTGATAAATGATAATTGCTGTTGGGGTTAAATTCATTGATGTGATAAAAACCTTCCGGAACCTGGTAATCACCTTCCATTCTTTTGGGTCCCATCGTGCCACTTTGCATGCAAATTTTATAGGTTTTAAACAATCTGAATTTATTTAAAGAATCATCTTTTACCCATACTTCCAGTTGACGATCGTATTTAAAAGACCTGACATAAATTGAAGTTGGAGGCCAGGTAAGATTTTTATTTTGAAACTGCTTCATTAAAGAGTCCTCTGTTCTGGATAATATTGCCGCTAAACGATATGCAGATTTGTTATCACCAAAATATGCAGATTGAGAAAATGCAAATGATGACAAGAGTAAACAAATAATTAAAACAGCCTGAAATTTAATAATATTGTTTTTCATAACAGGTATATAACGGCTTCTTACAAGTATTATTATGTAAAAATAAAGATTTTTTACATAATGTTAATCAATAGATAAGAAATGCAACTCGCTGACTGATTAAAGATTACCTCTGGAATCCTGCTCTCTTTCCAATGCTTCAAATAAAGCTTTAAAATTCCCTTTTCCGAAACTCTTGGCTCCTTTGCGTTGGATAACTTCAAAGAAAAGTGTAGGGCGGTCTTCGAGAGGCTTGCTGAAAATTTGCAATAAATATCCTTCTTCATCTCTGTCTATAAGGATTCCTAAATCCCTTAATGGGGCAAGGTCCTCCTCAATTTTACCAACTCTTTCTAACACTGTATCGTAATAACTATCCGGAACTTTTAAAAATTCCACCCCTCTGTTTTGTAGATCAATAACCGACGCTACAATATCAAGGGTAGCAATGGCCACATGCTGAACACCTTCCCCATTATAAAAATCAAGAAATTCTTCTACCTGACTTTTCTTCTTTCCTTCAGCAGGCTCATTTATTGGAAACTTTACGTAACCATTTCCATTGCTCATTACCTTACTCATTAAAGCAGAGTATTCTGTTGAAATATCTTTATCATCAAATGACAGAATATTTTTAAACCCCATCACTTCTTCATAAAATTTCACCCATGGATTCATTTGGTTCCAGCCCACATTACCCACACAATGATCAACATATAAAAGTCCTGTTGAAACGGGATTATAAGCAGATTTCCATGCCCTGAATCCTGGCATGAATATTCCAGAATAATTTTTTCTTTCTACGAAAAGATGAACAGTATCTCCGTAAGTATGAATGCCACTTAAAATAACCTGACCATTTTCGTCGCTTAACGTGTTAGGCTCCAGATAAGACTTCCCTCCTCTCGATGTGGTTTGATGCCAAGCATCTGTTGCATCATCAACCATTAAAGCCAGCACTTTTACGCCATCCCCGTGTTTATAAATATGATCAGCAATAGCATTGTTTGTTTTTAATGGTGTAGTCAATACAAAAGTTAATTTATTTTGTCTGATAACATAACTCACTCTATCCATCATTCCTGTTTCAGGGCCTGCATACGCCAATGATTGAAACCCAAAAGCAGTTTTATAAAAATGGGCCGCCTGCTTAGCATTACCTACATAAAATTCCACATAATCAGTGCCATTTAAAGGTAAAAAATCGGCGGCATTTGTTTTTGATACTTCCGGTACTGTTGTAGTTTGCATAAAAAAATAGATGTGGTGATGTTAAAGCAATCCGATTAACAAATACAATCTTGATATTGCTTGTAAAACTTGTCAAAGTTAATATTTCTCTTTTAAAAGTAGTGATGTAAATTAAGATTTCGAAGGTCATTTATATGATGTTTATGTATTTCAAAAGACTCAATAGGATTAATGAGTTCCAAAAGTTAATACTGAATAGTATTAAATCTATTGGACATCTGGAACATTTGGAAGCATTTAAACAATAAACATTTTATCTTTGCCCCATGAAAAAAGCAGGCATTTTAGGAGGAGGTCAATTGGGAAGAATGCTCTTGCAGGCTGCTGTTAATTACCCGGTTGAAACTTACCTGATGGAAAACGAAGAAAAAGCACCTGCTGCTCATCTTTGCCATCATTTTACAAAAGGAGACATTACCCGTTTTGAAGATGTTTACGATTTTGGCAAACACCTTGATTTTTTAACTATTGAAATTGAAAATGTAAATCTCGAAGCGCTTGAAAAGCTTTGCGAAGAAGGCGTAATTGTTTACCCCAATCCTGCAGCTTTAAAAATCATAAAAAATAAAATTCAGCAAAAGCAGTTTTATCTAGAGCATAATATACCTACCAGTGCTTTTGTTGAAACCCATTCCATTGAGGAATTGAAAAATAACGCTCATTTATTCCCTGCAGTTCATAAAGTAAGTAATGGTGGATATGATGGCAAGGGTGTTCAAATAATCAGAAATATTGAAGATTGCCACAAAGGTTTTCATACCGCTGCTGTTTTGGAAAAAATGGTTAACATCAAACAGGAAATTGCTATTATTATCGCCGTGGGCAATGACGGACAAATTGCGATTTACCCTCCTGTTGATATGGTTTTTGATCAGATGTTGAATTTATTAAGTTACCAGATTTGTCCTGCCGAGATACCACAATCTGTTTTCTGGAAGGCCGAAGCTATCGCTATCAATGCGGTGAAAAATCTGAAAAGCCCTGGCTTGTTTGCTGTAGAAATGTTTGCCGATAACGATGGGAATGTACTCATCAATGAAATCGCTCCCAGAGTGCATAACAGCGGACATCACACTATTGAAGGAAATTACAGCAGTCAGTTTGATATGATGTGGAGAATCATGCTCGACTATCCTCTTGGCAATACCGCAATAATTCAATCTACTGCGCTGGTAAATTTAATTGGAGAAGAAGGACATTCGGGAGATGCCATTTATTTCGGAATGAATGAAGTACTTTCTATGGACAATACTTTTGTACATATTTACGGAAAACAAAAAACAAAACCAGGCAGAAAAATGGGTCACATAACAGTGATCAGTAACGAAAAGCAGGAGCTGCTTCATAAAGTAAACAAAATAAAAAACAGCCTCTCCGTTCGCAGTCAAACGCTCTAAACCTTCTAAAGAATATGCAACCAAAAATCGGAATCATCATGGGAAGCGAAAGCGACATGGAAGTCATGAAAGGCGCAGCCGAAATCCTGAAACAATTTGAAATCCCTTATGAAATGACTATTGTATCTGCGCACCGAACTCCAGATCGTATGAATGAATATGCAAAAGATGCAAAAGGCAGAGGAATAAGAGTCATTATAGCCGGCGCTGGTGGTGCGGCTCATTTACCTGGTATGATTGCCGCGAATACGGTTTTGCCTGTTATTGGCGTTCCGATAAAATCTTCCAACTCTATTGATGGATGGGATTCTGTTTTATCTATTTTGCAGATGCCAGCAGGAGTCCCCGTAGCAACAGTTGCTTTAAATGGCGCTAAAAACGCAGGTATTCTTGCTACTCAAATTTTAGCTGTTAGCGAATCTGATCTATTTGATAAACTTGCTGAATACAAAAAATCCCTGGAAACTCAGGTAATGGAAATGGTCAAAAGAATTAAATAAGTTATCCCCTCTTTTTATTTACTTATCAACTATTCTCAGGAAAATAATAATTCTAATTAACCTAGGGAATTTTGTGCCTAATTTTGCGCTAAATAAACCTTTATATGTATAAATTAAATCTAGTAGTATTGTTCTTATTCGGATTTAGCCTGACAAATGCACAAAAAGTAGCATTTACCGAATATGATTTAAAAAATGGGCTTCATGTAATCCTTCACCAGGACAGAACAGCGCCTGTAGTGGCGGTTTCTGTGATGTATCATGTAGGAAGTAAAAACGAAACACCTGACCGCACAGGGTTTGCGCATTTTTTCGAACACTTGTTGTTTGAAGGAAGTGATAATATCAAAAGAGGCGAGTTCATGAAAATCGTGAGCAGCAATGGAGGACAAAATAATGCCAATACCACTCAAGACAGAACTTTTTATTACGAATTATTTCCATCCAACCAACTCGAAACAGGGTTATGGCTTGAAAGTGAGCGCATGATGCACCCTGTAATAAATGAGATAGGTGTTAAAACGCAAAACGAAGTAGTTAAAGAAGAAAAACGTATGCGTGTGGATAATCAGCCTTACGGAAATTTTATTACAGAAGTAATGAAAAGAGTATTTACTAAACACCCTTACAATTGGGTTCCTATCGGAAGCATGGAAGACCTTGACGCCTCCACACTTCAGGAATTCATTGCTTTCAACAAGAAATATTATACTCCAGGGAATTCGGCTTTGGTAATTGCAGGAGATATTGATATTGAAAAAACCAAAACATTGATAACGTCTTATTTTGGACCTATAGCTTCAGGAGCACCAGTTGAAAAAGTAAATATTCAGGAAGATCCAATTACAAAAGAAATAATTGATACCGCTTATGATAATAACATTCAAATACCTGCTGTCATGACCGCATACAGAACTCCGGGTATGACCAGCAAGGAATCTGTTGCACTCGAACTGGCTTCAAGTGTTTTGAGTTCTGGCGCCAGCAGCAGAATGTACAAGAAAATGGTTGATGACAAAAAGAACGCATTACAGGTAGGTTGCTTTAATTATTCTCTTGAAGACTATGGTGCATATATCACCTATGCGTTACCGAATAATAATGCTTCATTAGATACTTTATTAAAAGACATGGATGATGAAATTGTTAAACTTCAAAATGAGTTGATCAGTGAAATTGAATTCACAAAAATCAGAAATCAATTTGAAAATGAATTTATCGGAGCTAATGCTAAAATGCTGGGTGTAGCAGAAAATCTTGCCGATGGTTATATTTTCTATAATAAAAACACTAATCATATCAATGAAGAGTTGGAAGAAGTTAGAAAAGTCACCAAAGAAGACATTCAGAATGTGGCTAAAAAATATCTGAATAGAAACCAAAGAGTCGTTGTTTACTATCTTCCAAAAACTAAATAATAACATACATTATATCAGCATTATAAAATAATTTCCAATGAATAGAATAATATTATTGCTTTCCGGATTCCTGTTTACCCTGAATCTGTTTGCACAAAATACCATCGATCGCAGCAAAGCTCCTAAGCCAGGACCAGCACCTGTCATCACATTTAAAGACCCTGTTATTTACAATCTGCCGAATGGCATTACGATACTCGTAGTTGAAAATCATAAACTGCCACGAGTTTCGGCTTCACTGGGAATTGACAGAGGTTCGGTTTATGAAGGAACAAAAGCAGGTGTCAATGAAATCATGGGACAAATGCTTGGCGAAGGCACCACCAAAACACCAAAAGACAAATTTGATGAAGCAGTAGATCAGATGGGTGCTAATGTAAACCTTTCCTGGGGTGGTGGAAGTGCTTCTGCATTAACAAGATATTTTGATAAAGCCTTTATGATGATGGCAGAAGCTATTCAAAATCCTGCTTTCCCATCTGAGTCATTCGACAAACTAAAGTCTCTTAAACTAACCGGACTAAAATCAAATGAGAAAAGCGCATCGGCAATTTCAGCAAGAGTAGTAAATGCCTTGGCTTATGGAAAAAATACAGCAATGGGTGAATTCGAAACCGAAGAATCAATAAAAGCATTAACACTGAACGACATAAAAAATGCTTACAAAGAAGGACTTACCCCTTCCCGTAGTTATCTGACTTTCGTTGGCGATATTACACCTGAAGCAGCGAAAGCCTTGGCGATAAAAGCTTTTGGAAACTGGAAAGGAATAAAACTCAGTCTGCCTGTAATACCTAACGTAGCAAATCCTTCTACCACCGAGATTGATTTTATTGATTTACCTACAGCTGTTCAGGGAGAAATCAACGTATCCAACTTGATTAACAATCCTATGAGCAACCCTGACTACCATTCATTAAAAATAGCCAATCAAATCTTAGGCGGTGGTGCTGAAAGCAAATTATTCATGAACCTTAGAGAGAAACACGGATTTACTTACGGCAGTTATTCAAGAGTTGGGAATGGAAGATATCAAACTCAATTTTCTGGTGGCGCTCAGGTGAGAAGCGAAAAAGCAGATAGCGCAGTTGCTGAAATCCTTGCTGAAATTAAAAACATGCAGGATGGAAAAATAACTGAAGAAGAACTACAGAATGCTAAAGCTAAATACAATGGCAGCTTTGCTTTAGGAATGGAAGATCCTGAAAGAACCGCTACATACGCATCTGATATTCTTATTAATAACCTGCCTAAAGATTACTACCGTACTTTCTTGCTAAAAATAAATGCAGTGACTATTAATGATGTACAACGTGTTTCTAAAAAATATTTCAGTAAAGACAACAGCAGAATTGTTATCGTAGGAAATGCAACCAAAATTGTTCCTAATCTTAGTCGATTGGGTTATCCGGTGAAGCAATACGACAAATATGCAAACCCTGTTGTAGAGAAACCAAAAGAAGTTAACATCAAAGAAACAGCCAAAACCACAGAATCTGTTTCTGCGGCTATCATCATTGACGGTTATTTAAAAGCCATTGGTGGAAAAGATGAAATCAAAAAGCTGGTAAGCATGAAATCAACTTTCACTTCAAAACTCATGGGCCAGGAATTTACAGGAACAGATATGAGAATGGCACCTAACAAGAGAAATTTACAATTAATGATGGGCAGCATGGCAGTAATGCAGCAAACATTTGATGGCAGCAAAGGCTTCCAGGCACAAATGGGTCAGAAAAAAGAAATGGACGAAAAAGAAGTAAAAGAAAATCAGGATGACAAAGGCTTGATTCCACAATTGTTCTACATTTCAAATGAATACCAGCTTTCATATTTGGGCACAGGAAAATCAGGAGAAGAAGAATGCTATAAACTTAAAGTAACCAAACCAAGTGGTAAAGTTACTGTTGAGTATTATGCAATTAAATCTGGTTTGTTATTGAAAGAGGAAGGAACTGAAGACGCAGGTGGCACAGAAATGACCATAACAGTTGATTATTCAGATTACCGTAAAGTGGGCAATCTGATGTTTCCTTTTTCAGCCATTCAAATAGCTGGCGAGCAGGAATTTCCTATGATCATAAGTGAAATAAAAGTAAATGAAGGAGTAAGCGAAGCAGATTTCAAATAAACTTAAAATGACTTTCTGAAATGAGATCACTTAATAGTGGTCTCATTTTTTTTGAATTACAAACCCACATTTTCCGTAAGTATACAAAACTGCTGATTTAACCCTGAAGAATTTTCATACAGCTTTTCGATAAAAGATAGGCCGTAAGTGGAATAATAATAAAGTAAATTATCAACCCTTTCCTGAAGAATACCACCAGGGAATAATTTCATTTTTATCTTTTGAATTTGCTGAACAGCATGATCTGATTTTCTTTTCTCTGCCCTGAGCATTTTTGTTTCCAGCGATTCCAGCTTGCTTAATACGTTTGTTAATAACGCATCAACATGATTCATTAAAGTAGGGTCTGATTTTGCAGCAATATTTTTTATTTCTGAATACAGTTTTTGAATTTCAATTTTATTCTCTTTTAAATCAATTTTATTTTCTGCATTTTTCTTTACATAACTTCTTATCATCTCATCCAAAGGAGCAAAACAATCTATTGCTTTTAGTGCCAGCCTATCTATAGATTTGGCTGTATTTTCATCAACTATTGTAAAAGAATTTCTTAAAATCAAAACCGGGAAGGGCGTTTTGACAATATCAAATATTTTTTTTAATTCCAGCCAGTAAGCCAGCTCCCCTCCTCCACCAATAAATGCCACATTTGGTAAAAGTATTTCCTGCATCAGTGGCCTTAAAATTACATTCGGGCTAAACCGATCTGGAAAAAGCGCTAACTCATTGAGTATTTCCTTTTCTGTAAATTGAATATTTGTATGCCTGACCAGAAAACCTTGCTCAGATTTTTCTATTCGATCTCTGATATCATCTTTCAGATAGAATAAATTCAACGGCCTTCCACTTGCCTGAATTTTATACTCCGAAGGAAATACTGCTACTGTGTCAGCAATTATTTTATGTGAAAACTGTTCTGTAAGTTCTTTTTTAAAAACAGATGTACATGCTTTTTTAAATAAAAAATTATCCGGAATAAAAACAATTAACCCGTAATTACTAAATAACTCATTTACTAATTCAAATGTCGCCTGTTGTATTGTTTTATCTAAAGTGTAAATATTTCTTACCCTATCCATCACTTCAGCACCATAAAGCGAATTGGACAACTGAAGGCTTATGTTTTCAATTAAAGAGAGGAAAGCATTATCGATTTTCATTCTTCCAACAGCACCCTTTTGAGTAGTTTGCCATTGATGTTTTTCCCCATCTATAGTTACTTCGCCTAATTCATTTAAATCAGCATCTTCACTGCCCATATAATAAACTGGAACAAAATGATCCTCTTTCAATGTATCATTCAATTCATCCGCTAATTTAATTGCATGAACAATCTTATAAATAAAATACAAATGACCAGTAAAAATATTGGGCTGATGGGCCGTGCAAATAGTAAACGTATTTTCATTTAGCAATGAAACGATGTTATTACTTACTTTATCTGAAGTCACCAATCCACGATATTGCTTTACTAATTCTGAGTGAAGAAGCTCACGATTTAGTGTGGATTTTTTTTTATCTGCAATTGCCAATTTAATTCCATCAATGTCTGGCCTGTGAGAATAATAATCTCTTATTTTTTCATTACCTGCAATATAATCCACCACAAGTTTCGAAAACAAACTGGTGGAGTTATAAGAATGGTATGATGAGCTAAATTGCATTCGGTTCTTTGTTTGGTGTTTGGTCGCTTCGCTTGTTTGGCGTTTGGCGTTTATCGTTTGGTGTTTGAACTTCGGAACAAATAACCCCAAACGCCAAACACCAAATTTTAATTCACAACATCCCCCTCCAAATCATAATCAAAAGCCTTTGTGATTTTCACATTTACAAATTGGCCTATATTCAGTTTTTTGGTTGAGTTTATGATTACTTCATTATCCACTTCCACGCTATCAAATTCGGTTCTTCCCAAAAAACGTCCGGATTCTTTTTTATCTACGAGTACTTTCATGACCATTCCTACTTTTTCCTGATTCTTTTCGAGACTAATTTCTTGTTGCAACTCCATTATTTCCTGAGCACGTTCTTCTTTTTCTTCAGCAGAAATATTGTCCACTAAGTCGTGCGCGCTGGTTTGTTCTTCATGGCTATATGTAAAAATACCTACTCTGTCGAAACGCATTTTTTGTAAAAAAGCTTTCAATTCTTCCACATCTTCCCTGGTTTCACCTGGGAATCCGGCTATCAATGTAGTACGCAAACAAATATCAGGAATTCTGCTTCTTATCTCCGTTATAAGCTCTTCCATTTCTTCTCTGGTAATTTGTCTTTTCATTGCCTTCAGCATACTATTGGAAGCATGTTGCAAAGGCATATCCAGGTAATTACAGATATTTTTTCTTTCTTTCATTACATCAATGATCTCCAAAGGAAATTTTGAAGGATAGGCATAATGTAATCTTATCCATTCCAATCCTTCCACATCAGCCAATGCATGTAATAATTTCGGCAGCTCTCTTGTTTTATAAATATCAAGCCCGTAATAAGTAAGTTCCTGAGCAATTAGCATAACTTCTTTAACACCACGCTGCACCAATGATTTGGCTTCTGCTACTATAGACTCAATAGTTCTGCTGACGTGCTTTCCCCTCATTAATGGAATTGCACAAAAAGAACAAGTTCTATTACACCCTTCACTTATTTTCATGTAAGCGTAGTGTTGAGGTGTACTTAATAATCTTTCGCCTATCAGTTCGCCTTTATAATCTGCTTCAAATTTTTTTAAAATCATCGGAAGCTCCATCGTGCCAAAATAAGCATCTACCTCAGGAATCTCTTTTTCTAAATTAGCTTTATACCTTTCGCTTAAACAACCCGTAACAAATACTTTATCCAGCTTGCCCCTTCTTTTCAATTCAACATTCTTCAGTATGGTATTAATACTTTCTTCTTTTGCTTTTTCAATAAAGCCGCAGGTATTGATAATAACAATGTTGTGATCTTTTTTGGCATTCTCATGAACGGTATCAATTTCATTAGCCAGCAACTGACCGCTCAGCACTTCACTATCTACCATATTTTTACTGCAGCCGAGTGTGATGATATTGACCTTGTCTTTCTTTAATGTTTTTGTCTTCATAATATTGGTGCGAAATTAGACAAATAATACTAAAGGTTTGAAGGCCCCCTTTAATTCCCCCAAAGGGGGAAAATGAACGTAGCGAATTAAACCCTTAAACCAGTGCAGCGAATTAAACTTTTAAACCAACCAAGAATAATCCCAAAACCCACAAAAATAACTACTTTAGCACCCTCATGTCTACAGAAAAGCAACAACTCCGCATTGCCATTCTCGATTTATATGCTTGTACTTCTAACCAAGGCATGCGCGGCATTCGTCAAACTTTACAAGAGTTTGAAGCGAAATTTCAATCAGAATGTCATGTCTCTGAATTTGAAGTAAGACTGGCGCATGAAGTTCCAAATCTCGATTTTGATATTTACATCTCAAGCGGAGGGCCCGGAAGTCCTTTGGAAAGCGAAAACTCCGATTGGGAACATTTGTATTTCGAGTGGCTGCAAAAGCTCGTCGATTACAATAATGATGATAGCAATCATCAAAAAAAATCAATTTTTTTTATTTGTCATTCATTCCAGCTTGCATGTCGTTTTTTTAAAGCCGGCGAAGTGGTTAAAAGAAACAGTCAGGCTTTTGGGGTATTTCCTGTTCATTTTTTACCCGCGGCACATGATGAAATTATTTTCAAAGGACTCAGCGATCCTTTTTATGCCGTTGACAGCCGAGATTATCAGGTAATCAAACCCAACCTTACCCATCTTAATGAAACTGGCGCAAAGATATTAGCCATAGAAAAAGCCCGTTCTCATGTGCCTTATGAAAGAGCACTAATGGCAGTTCGTTTTAACGAATTCATGATAGGCACCCAATTTCATCCTGAAGCCGACGCTATTGGCATGATTGAATACTTGCATACTGAGGAAAAGAAAAAAAATGTGATTGAAAACCACAGCGAACAAAAATGGAAATCCATGATTGAACAACTCCACGATCCCGAAAAAATCATGAATACTTACGCCTGCATTTTACCCAACTTTCTTACCGCAGCCATCAAAAACAATATCACCTTACCAATATATTAATAGAAAATGCAGCCGGCCATTCGTAAATTATTTAATGAACAATTTTCACAAGAGGGGTATATTCAAGTTCTTGATGCAATAAAAGAATTGGCTCCCGGACAACTGGATTTCAGAGTTGCAGAAACACCTGTTTTTATCAGCGCTGATTTGAAAAACAAAATGCTGCAATCGGGTGAAGACATCATTGATGTGCTCACCAGCGAACATTTTATATCAATAACTGAAAGCAGTATACCCGAATTCTTAAACATCTCAGGCGAAAATAATTTTCCGGAAATGATGGTTTTAGACTTCGGAATTTGCAAGAATAAAAATGGAGATTACGAGCCTCAATTAATTGAAATTCAGGGATTTCCATCTTTATTTTGTTTTCAATATTTTTCCGATCTGATTCTTAAGGAACATTTTCAGATACCGAAAGATTACAGTTCCTACCTGAATAATTATAACCCCGATTCCTATCTGCAACTTTTGAAAGAGATTATTCTTGACAAAGAAAATCCGGAGCAGGTAATATTACTGGAACTGTTTCCGGAGCATCAAAAAACCCGAATTGATTTTGCTCTAACAGAAAAATTACTGGGCATAAAAACCGTTTGCTTGACCAAACTCATCTCCGAAGGGAACGAACTTTTCTATATAAATGAAGGCATCAAAACAAAAATAAAACGCATTTTCAACCGCATCATTTTTGATGATTTACCAAAACAACATCTCAAAAACATCATAGACCTGAATAATGAATTTGATGTAAAATGGATTCCCCACCCCAATTGGTATTATCGCATCAGCAAGTTTGCTTTGCCATTTATCGACAGCGAATTTGTTCCTCAAAGCTTTTTTCTGAATGAGATTACCACCCCATTGCCATTGGAGGAATATGTTTTAAAGCCACTTTTCTCCTACGCAGGCATGGGTGTTGTCATAGAGGTAACTCAGGAAATCATCGACAATATCTCTGATCCAGAAAACTGGATTTTACAACGTAAAGTCGATTATGCTGATGTTATTAAAACCCCCGACGAACCAGCAAAGCTTGAAATCAGACTATTTTATTTTAAAAAGAAAGAATGGGCAAGGCCCAAAGCCGTCCACAACCTAGCCAGACTCAGCAAAGGAAAAATGATTGGAACGAGATATAATGAGGGAAAAAATTGGGTGGGTGGAACGATAGCGTATTTTGAAACACCCCCTCAATCCCCCCAAAGGGGGAAATAGTGCCGAACAAGGTCTCTGATGTATTGGATGCTAAATATTAAATCCCGGATACATATTTCTCCTAAATAAAAGAGCCCACCAGTAATTGGCAGGCTCTTCTTGTAATGATTTAAAAGTTTGATAATTGGTTAATTTGGTAATGAAGCTAAAGATCGGTTTCTTACGACTCGGTAAGAGACCTTCGTCAACTTTCCCCTTCGGGGTACCGAGGGGGCTTTAATATTTCACCACCCTCACCGTCTTCAAGCTCTCCCCTTCTCTTACTTCAATCATATACACTCCGGCCTTTAGTTCATTACCGAATTTTATCGTGTTATCTCGCTCACCTGTAAACGACGTCACCTCTCTACCCAACACATCCATAACCCTTGCTTTGAAAGTTCCATTTGTGGATGTTTTCACCAGCAAGTTAAAAGAAGATGTAGATGGATTTGGAAATACACTTACTTCCATATTGTCTTTTACTATTGGTAAATCACCTTTAGTAAATATTGTTGATGGTCCTGATTGACATGCCCCCAGTTTCACTATTTTATTCTTCTCTGCACTTATACGGCAATTGCTAACCGCACGAACAGTTACCACTCCATCTACTACCGTATTCGGGTATAGCAGACTGATACTTGTTAATGTCTGAGCAGATACTGTAGCTCCAACTGGATAGGTCCAAGACAATGAGGTA
>CALQSB010000019.1 GCA_943333125.1 Chitinophaga pinensis | reverse complement strand
TTTGGGGAAAATGAAACTATAAGCTCTGAGGTTTGGAAATCTCATTGTATCCATATAAACGCTGCACTTCCTGCACGATGCGTTCAATTACCACATCTTCGTTTTTGGAATCGTATGGTTGTTTGAGACTGCTGCTGAAAAAGAAAGCTACCGTTTGGTATAGGCGGGCTGTCAATCCTCCCTGGTATTCTTTAATGATTTCATAGCAATTATTACCCGTTTCTCTGTTGATTAATTTCATCAGAATCTTTCCCTGATAAATAGAAAGATTCGTTAGTGGGGTGGTGAATTCTTTTTTTAATTCCTTTTCTCTGGAGTTGATATATTTTTTCCTGCTCTTATTTTCTGTAATAGAAACAAGTTTTGAATTAATGTCGTTTAAGATGATGCCTGCTTTTCTTGCGTAAGGATAGGTTACATAAATAGCATTTCTTAATCTGTTGTATTTTGCAATGGCCTGTTTTTGTTTTTCAGTAAGAATAGACCGAATATAAATATTGCTTAAAATACTCATTGGGATGGTGTCTCCCTGATAAACAATAGCCTGCATTTTTAAAGTGTCACTTACAGGAGATTGTGCGGTAGTTTTTAAACAGGGGAGTATAAATAAAAAGAATACGGCGAAAGTACTCTTGCAAATGTTATGTAATGGGGTTAATCGCATCATTGTAAATTTACTAAAATCAATTGAAGTTTAATACAGAAGATTGATTTTAGTAACCTTATAATAGGGCTATAAACACAATTGAAATTGTTAACGAATCCTTAAGCATTGGCAAACAAGAACATATAGGTAAGTCCAATGGCCGCAAGGGTCAAAATAACAGATGATAACAATGGCGATAAATTCGAACGCTTAATCATACTCATCAGAATACCGAATGCCATAATAATCAGACCAAGCCAAACCAAATTTATATAAGGGAAAACATAAGACTTTACCGTTACAAAATCAATTAAACTATCAGATTCTTTTATGCCTAATTTGATTTTATGGCCATCACTTACACCAGCAAATTTTACATACAGATTCTGAGCATAAACAGTATCGTCTATATGTTGAATGCCCATGCTGTCGGCTTGAATTAATGGCATAGCATTATAATGCATACTGTCTTTGCTGACAAAAGTAATATCAGCCATTAAAGCAACGTCATTGTCGGTATAATGATATCGTTCATTTTTAGGATTTTTTACTACTTTATTCAGGATAAAATATCCGTTTCGGTAATAACCTTTTTCGCCTTCGCCTATTTCATATTCTTTGAATTTAGCCGTATCGGTATTGTTAGCGCTATTTATGGCAAAAGAAATATAAGTAAAGATATCCTTAGTCAGATAGGATTTTGTATCCGGATTGCTGCTCATGTTGTTGTCTTTCATCATATACACATCAGGCATAAGCATAAACTGCTCCGTAATTTTATTTGTGGCTTTATCTTTCTTTGAAAAATTAAGCTGGTAGAATTTTCTTCCTTTTTCATGACCGGAAGAATCTTTTGAATAGGTTACATCATAATCACCCATTCTTGTAGGCAATTGTCTGATTAAAGTAAGGTTTTCGGTAGGGTCTTCAGTTTTTTTGGACATAGGATCTTTTCCCATTGGTACATTTATCCCATTTACTTTACTATCGCTGATTACTTTTTTGTTACTGCCAGAGATCAACATGCCTGCAATCATCAACGAAAAGCCAATGTGAGCAATAGATCCGCCTGCATTTTTAAATTTATTTTTCAATACAAGTGAGATATACATGGCATTGGCAATTGCCGCATATAGTGCATAAAAAAAAGCAATGTAGATGGCCACTAAAAAACCGACACCCTGTTTTTTATAGTCGAAAGGATAGAAAATAAAAATCAACGTACATAAGATAACAGAAACGATTAAAGGATATTTTATTTTTTTTATTAAATAGCCTTTGGGTGTTGTTTTGTATTTTAAATATTGTGCAACTGCAGTCAGAAATCCAATGAACACCGCAACCATAATCATTATCTTATTGTATAAGAACTCCGCATCTTCGGGCATTGCAAGCGGCCCTTTGTGAATGTAAATGATAAGGTCTTTTAAAAAAGGTGTTTTACTGTAAACTGGAATGGATGTGACAATAATGATAAATAATGCAGATAGAAATAATATAAAAGAGCCAATAAACATGACGAATTCTCTAGAACGAGTTTCTTCTTCTTTATGTATGGTGGGTATTTTTTTGAAATGAATAAAAAACATGCTGAGCACCGGAATGGCAAATGAGAGCACAAATAATCCAATCATTACATTGATGGCTTTTCCTGCTTCGGTAAATGCATGTACAGAAGTGTCTCCTAAAATTCCGGTACGGGTTAAAAATGTGGAATATAAAACAAAAACAAAAGTCAAGATGACAAATAAATAACTGGCTCTTAATGAGTAGCCGGTGGCATTGAAAATCATCATCGTATGTATGCCGGCAATCAAAATCAGCCAAGGCACAAGAGAGGCGTTTTCTACAGGATCCCAGGCCCAGTAGCCACCAAAGCTTAAAGATTCATAAGCCCACTTTCCACCCATCATTATGCCTACACCTAAAACACAGGCACTTAATAAGGCCCAGGGAAGTACTGGTTTAATCCATTCGGTGTATTTTTTTGTTTGTAAACCGGCGTAGGCAAAAGCAAAAGGAATTATTGTTGAAGCAAACCCCAGAAATAAAATAGGGGGATGAATAACCATCCAGTAGTTTCTTAACAGTACATTTAATCCCATGCCGTCTTTGATAAATGTCAGGTAATTGGGCTGAGAAAAAATGGGAGCTGGGATTTCATTTCTGGTAAGTGTAAATGGACTATTCCCGATTCTGACTCCAAAGAAATAAACGCCTAAAATCATGAGCATTAAAAAAAACTGTGCCATTGAAACAATGGTCATCACTGGTGCACGCCATGTGGTTTTTGTTTCCTGATTCTTATTGAAAATAATAAACAATCCTAAAACAGAATGCCAGATTGCCCATAATAGAAAACTACCTTCTTGTCCTTCCCAGATACAAGCAAGCAGGTATTTATATTCAAGTTCTTTGGAGGCATGCTTATAAGCATACATATACTCGTAATAATGATTAAAGCACAGGAAAAAAATAACGGAGAAAATAACAAAAACACTTAACGTGTGAATAATGAAACTTGCTCTGCCAAGATTAATCCATTTGGTTTTTTCTGTTAAATCAACAGATCGGGATGCATAAAAAAAAGAAATAAGAGAAATTAATGAAGCTACTAAAGCTATTATAACAAACAAATGGCCGATTTGCCCGGGAAGTAAATGCTCACCTTCAAATTTTATCATCTTTAAAAATTATTGAAATATTAATTAGAGGATGCTTGTTCTTTCATACTGTTTTCCAGTACTTTTTTGTCGTCTTTATATTTGCTTGGGCATTTTAATAAAATATCCTTGCAGTCAAAATAATCTTTAAACATTCTTCCTTTTAATACGATTCTCTCGCTTTTTTCAAGATCACCGGGTTTACTGTTGTGGTAAACAACTTTAGTTTTTCCGCCAAGGCTGTCTATAACATAAAAAGAAAGATAATTGGGGTTATTAATAGGATCGTATGCAATCGGCTGGTTTTTATCTAGTTTGGCAATTAAATGAACAAACTGGCCCGGCTTTTTTTGTGCCGAACTTACCGTGTCATAAGTTGAAAAATCAGCAGAATAGACCAATAAGCAAATAATCATGACGGCAATTCCGATTAAAATAATAATATGAGTTCTTTTCATCTTTATGTTTTCGGGTTCAAAGGTAATTCAAAACAAATTGAGAGTGGAGATAATTGACATTTTTAATGGTGAAAAATAATCTTCAATTATCTTTGTTGCGAAAAATAATATTCTCTCATGGCCGATTTATCAAATTTTGATCCAAACTCTGTTGGAAATCCTAATAATAATATTTTTGGACTCCCATTTTTAGAATCAGACGCCCGTTTAGTCATACTGCCCATACCCTGGGAAGTGACGGTAAGCTATAATGCCGGAACCGCCCGTGCTCCTGATCACATTTTTACAGCAAGCTTACAGATTGATTTGTACGATCCTGATTATAAAGATGCCTGGAAACAAGGTTTTTTTATGCGCTCTCCGGATAAGAAAATTTTAATGAAAAGTGATTATCTCCGTAAAGAGGCTGAGCTTTATATTAATTATATTTCTCAAGGTGAATCCATTGACAATAATAAATTCATGGCTAAAACCCTGAAGGAAATTAATCAGGGAAGTTTATTTCTTAATGACTGGGTTTATGAACAAACTACTGCGATGTTAAAAGAGGGCAAACTAGTGGCTTTGCTCGGAGGAGATCACAGTACCCCATTTGGTTTTTTCAAAGCAATTGCAGATAAATATCCTGAGTTTGGAATTCTTCAAATTGATGCTCATTGTGATTTGAGAAATACCTTCGAAGGCTTTAATTTTTCCCATGCGTCTATAATGTATAATGCCCTGGAAAAAATTCCAGCTTTGAAAAAATTAGTTCAAGTTGGTATTCGTGATTATTGCGAAGAAGAATTGGATTACATCAACAACAGCAATGGAAGGGTAGTGACTTTCTTTGATAAAAATATCAAGACAAGGCAATACGAAGGCGAAACATGGAAGTCGATTGCAGATGAAATCGTGAATGCTTTACCACAAATTGTTTTTATAAGTTTTGATATTGATGGACTGGATCCTAAATTATGCCCACATACCGGAACTCCTGTGCAGGGCGGGTTTGAGACAGAACAGATTTTTTATTTATTACACAAAGTTTTTCTGTCTGGAAGAAAAATTGTAGGCTTCGATTTGAATGAAGTTGGCGTGAGTCATGACGAATGGGATGAGAATGTGGGAGCTCGTGTGCTGTATAAACTATGTAATTTATTGACTGCAAGTCATCCTGTAAATGGATAATTATACGTTCATATTGCCTAATGAAAAAGCGGCCACTTATAAGGTGGTCACTTTTATTATTGCCATAATTAATTTGCTTGCCTTTACATTGATGAAAATAAAATCAGAAAATACAGAGGTAAACATGATTCTGATTCCGATGGGCTTTTCTATCATGCTATTCCCATTTATTTATTATTTTATTTTCAAAAAAAATAAGAATATACGTTCATTTAATGTGTCATTTATTATGTGTGGTATAGTATGGTTTTTTTTGGGAATGGTTTTGCCTGGGATGCTTTTAATTGTATTTTCTATTTTTGGTTTTCTTACGAACAAAGATTTTAAAATAGAAATCCTTAAGGATGAAATTGTATATCCTTCTTTTCCTAAAAAACATTACCTGTGGAATGAAGTGGAACAGATTGTTCTAAAAGACAATATTCTTTCCATCGATTTGAAGAATAATAAATTAATGCAATTCACATTGACAGAAAAAGACAACAAGGATATTGATCAACATGCCTTCAATGATTTTTGCAAAAGAAATCAAGAGGCCAATGCTCAAAATAATTAATTAAAACATCATGCAAACTTTAACAGCTTCTCCTTATTTAATGTATTCCGATGGCAGTGGAAATATTTTCGAAGACATTAGTCTTTACGCTGTTGGAAGAAGCGGCTGGGATGCATTTCCAGTGCCTGTTGAAGACTGGATAGAATTGCCCGAAGGTGGCCAGTTGTATGAATTGCCAGGTAGAAGAGGTATTGGAATTGATGTGGAAACTGGCGATATGCGGTTGTGCGATAAAGGATGGGCAGTTGCTGCATTTATTCCTCCTGCACATACAGGATTGTATATGTCTGCCTATGAAACGATGCCTGATGCGCCAACGTTACCTTTGTTTTGTTATACCGCTGCCGGCTGGCATAATGATAAATTATATGTTCCTGCAGTAAGAATAGAAAAAGATATTCGACAAGAAGCCATTGGATATGATGATGATAATATTCAATCAGGACATGATAATTTATTGACCGCTTATCCTGATAATAGATTGGTAAAACATTTAATGGAAAATTGTTGTATGACGTATACTTGTCCGGCTGCAAGAAACCTGGCTTTGGGAAGATGGGAGTGTCCTGTACCGGTATCTCCGGCTTGTAATGCCAATTGTATTGGTTGTATTTCTTTTCAGCCTCAGGAAGAAGAAATTTTCAGTACTCAAGATAGGCTGACGTTTAAGCCAACAGCAGAAGAAATTGTAGAATTTACTGTTCCTCATCTTGAAACGGCGCCTTTTCCAATTATTAGTTACGGACAAGGTTGCGAAGGTGAACCGTTGTTAATGTGGGAAACAATAAAGGAATCGATAATTGAAATCAGAAAACATACTTCAAAAGGAAGCATCAATATTAATACCAATGGCAGTAAACCTGATGCGGTGAAAGCTTTGTGTGAAGCGGGTTTGAACAGCATTAGAGTAAGCATGAATTCTGCAAGAAAAAAAATATACACTTCTTATTACCTACCCAATAATTATAAGTTTGAAGATCTGATTGAAAGTTTGAAAGTCGCGAGAAGTTATGGTGCTTGGACCAGTATTAACTATTTTGTTTTTCCTGGGATGACAGATAGCGTAGAAGAATATGAAGCCTTGCGAAAGTTCATCAAAGCAACCGATTTGTGCATGATTCAATGGCGCAATTTCAATATTGATCCGGATTGGTATTTAGAAAAGATTGATGTGGCTGATACAGGAGAAAGTATGGGCGTAAAACAAATGATGGAATTGATCAGAGAAGAATTTCCGAATTTAAAGTTTGGTTATTTTAATCCATCTAAGGAAAGGATTAAAGGGGATTATGAAAAAGATTTTGCACAATAAAGAGGTTTAAATGATTAATAGTTTAATGGTTTAATTCAATTCGCGGGTTAAATTTCGCACTTATCAGCAATGTCTACTGAAAAGGGCTTTGCTGAGAAGTAAAATTCGTTCAATATGTTCTAGATGTTCAATACCTGCCGGCAGTCAGGAGTTCAATAGGTTAGAGGCGTTTATTGAAAGAATAAGCTAACGTTTTGAACACATTGAACTTATTGAACCTCTTAAACCTCTATACCAGCGTCAGCAACTATCACTTCAACAAAAACTCCCTCACAAACATAATCGTACTATAAAACTGATAATCTTGATTGTTTTTCTTTCCAAAGCCATGGCCTTCATCATTTGCCATCAAGAACCAAATATTGCCACCGTTAGATTTTATTTTATCAACCATTTGGCGTGCCTCTGTGTAAGGAACTCTTGGATCATTTTTTCCTTGAACAATAAATAAGGGCTTGGTAATTTCGTTGGTATGATTCAAAGGTGAAATCTTTTCAAAAAATGCAGCCATTGAACTGTCTCTTTCATCACCATATTCAACTCTTCTTAAATCTCTACGATAACTTTCTGTGTTTTTTAAAAACGTATTGAAATTGCTGATGCCCACCACGTCTAATGCGCATCTGATTTTGTTGTTGTAATGAAAGGCGCAGGCAAGGGTCATGTAGCCGCCATAACTTCCTCCTGTAATCATGATCCTATCAGCATCAAGATCCGGCTGTGTGGCAACCCAGTCTATTAATGCGCCAATATCTTTTACACTGTTTTCTCTGTTGTAATTGTTGTCCAGATTAGTAAATGTTTTGCCATAACCAACGCTGCCCCTCACATTCGGATAAATAATTGATATCCCCAGCTCGTTGAGATAATAATTGTTTCTGCCCAAAAAATTTGGCAAAGATTGACCTTCCGGACCGCCATGAATATTAATGATCACAGGTCTTTTGCCTTTGTAAGTTTTATTGGCACGATATAAAAACCCACTGATGTTAAGACTGTCGAAGCTTTTCCAATTGATCAACTTTGGTGCTTCAATACCATTGAGATTCATTCCGCCCATTTCACTTTCTGTCCAGCGAGTAAGCTTATTAGTTAAAGTATTGAATTGATAAACATCATTGCCGCTATTAAAAGTTCCTAAAGTGATGGAAAGTATTGTATTGTCTGAGTTCCATTGGATTTTACCAATCGTTCCAATGGGGATTTGATTGACTGAGAAATATGTTTTGTTTTTTAAATCTTGTATGTAAAGTTTGGATATGCCATTTACGTTGACTACAAATGCAGCTTTGGTTTCATTGTGATTGATTTCGTAAGTATTGATATCCCATTTAAATGTTGTTAATAATGGAGTTGTTTTTTTTGAAGCTAAGTCAATTAGTGCAGGGTAGGAGTATTCGCTGTTTTTATTGGTTAGTATGTAGGCATTTTTTTTATCATGGCTAAATTGAAGCGCGGTATACACTACATTACTGTCAGAAATGAAAACAGATTTTGTTTGTTTTGTAAAATCGCCTAACCAGATATTCGATTGGCTTATGCTGGTGCCCTCATTGATTAATATAGATTGTTCATCAGCACTCCAATCTGCAATACTCCAACCACCTCCTTTGTTTTCGAGGATTAATTTTTTCGCATCAGGTTGAAGTGGATCCATCATCCAAATATCTCTATCAGCATTATTTCTTGCGGTACTTGTATAAATGATTTGTGAACCGAGTTTATTGAAAATATAATTTCCGTTTTGTGATTTAGGTGTATTGGTTAATGGCGTTGATTTTGATGTTGCGAAATCATATCTGTACATCTGCCCAAATTCATTGCCGCCATTGTCTTTCGTAAATAAAAAATAATGGGCTTTTACAGGTTCAAATACCAATTCTTTAGGAGGTTCATCAAAGAAGCTGATTTGCTTTCTAGAGCCCAAAGGCATTGATACCTGATGAATCTGTGCGGTATTCCCAAATCTTGTACTAATAAAAATTTGATTATTCTTTGGGTGCACTGCCATTAAAGAAGCAGCTCGAAATTCTGTATAAGGTTTTGTTTCGTTTACAATTTCAGTATTAATAAAAGGAATGCCCTCTGCAATTAGGTTGTCAGGGAATTTTAGTTGATTGATATTTTGCGATAGGCAATCAAAGCCGGTTAAAGCAAAAAAAAGGCTAAATGTAATAACTTTCATTATTTAAATTTAGCCTTTTATAATCTTTCTAAAACAGATTTATTAAAAAATCTGACTAATATTTTACTATCTTTTTGGTAACAACTGTATTATTATACTTGATTTTTACAAAATAAATACCACTGTTTAATTTTGAGATATTTAAATAATCCTGGTTACTTGTTATTGAAACCAATTGTCCCGTACTGTTATAAATATCAGTTGAAAATATTGTATTGTTTGGAATGTTGATTTTGATATAATTATGAGTTGGATTCGGATAAACCATGATTTCTTTTAAAGGTTCACTATTATCAATTTGTACACCCGGTTCGCAATCTAGATAATGTTTTAAATGTGAAGCAGTGTCCACAATGATATTTTCATCTCCATTTTGATACAATAGAAATCCGAAATAAATCAGCATCATTTCGTCTGTTGTTGATTCTCCTAGACTCACATTTTGAGGCGGATTATTGGGGTTATTAGAATTGTTGCTGGTGTTGTCGTAAAAAGCTTTGCTATACAAAATTGTTCCGGAAGGAATTTTTATAGGCTTTTGAAAATTATGTCCGCCTTGCCAGTGAAAATCCCAGTCATCAATTTTAATAAACTTTATCGTATCTCCTGAAGGAGGAATTCCATAACATTCAAATGATTTGCATAATAAATGAGCATGAGGACCAACGGATACTACAGTCACATTTGCAGGAACGCGGTATTGGGCATAAAAGGTTTTTGTTGTATTAGCGGAAATGAACAATGGTCCGTTTGTTAAACTATTATTATTTAAAATAGGAGTGATATTTACGTTACGAAGTGTTCCGCTTGCATATTTTACGTTGATTTTCGTGGAGTCGGTTTGTCCCTGTGAGCCATTGGGGTAATGTATCTGAATAACGATTCTCGCTCCTGCATCAAGTTTGATGCCCATGCCTGAAGGAAATTCAGTAATACCCGATCCAGGAACCCAGGTGCCAATCAATTTTGCACTGTTGCTGCCTATACCTCCAAACGACAAGTAACCTGGGCCGTTATAACTGCTATCATTAGCAACCACGGAATATGAAGTATCCTGAAAAACAAGCACATGGTGAACAATGTTTCTGTTGCCTGGTATGACTTCTATTTGTGAAATATATTTGGTAACAGGAGTCGGATTGCTGATGACAAAGGCCTGGTACAAATCATTGCCAGTATTTGGAATTTGAAAAGAAGGGATTTTTAAAATGACATCAGGATTAGCAATTACTTCAGTTTGATTGTAAGCAGGAACAGGTAATGACGTTTCAGTTCCTTCAGGAGCTCCATTGTTAACCCAGTCTTTGATTAATTGTATTTCATTCTCCTTTAAAACATTTTCTCCAGCAAAATGTGAGTAGTTAGGGTCGGGGAGATGTGGCGGCATTTTTCTGCTTTCAATAACGGAGACCATACTGTTTCGGTAATTATAAGTTTCATTGAATGTTGTCAACGAAAAGGGAGCAAGCCCATTGGGATTATGACAGCCTGTACAATGAGAATAAATAATGCAGGAAACATTCTTATTCCAGGTTGTTTGCGCAAATGAAAAAGAGGCGAGAAAAATAAAAGCAAAAATTAATAGGTTGATTTTCTTCATTCTTTAAATTTATTACCAAATTGCGCAATTGCCAAATTTTAAAATTGTTTTTGCCACAAAGGGAAAAGTTGTTTCAAAGGTTCAATAAGTTCAAAAGGTTCAAAAGGTTTGGTTAAGGGAAATCACAAATAACACCAAACGCCAAACAACTTCCCCCTTTGGGGGATTGAGGGGGCTACTTAATAGTTTCCTTCAACCATTTATAAAACTCCCTCTGCCAAACTAATGCATTTTGTGAGCTCATTACCCAATGATTTTCATCTGGCAAGTAAACTAATTTGCTTTTAACACCTCTTAATTGAGCAGCCTGAAAAGCAGCAAGACCTTGTTCAATTGGAACTCTGTAGTCTTTTCCTCCTTGGTAAATCAATATAGGTGTATTCCATTTATCAACATGATCAATTGGATTAGCTGTTGATAAAGAGCGCTGAACTACAGCATTGTTTTTCTCCCAATAATTGCCACCGAAATCCCAATTGGTAAACCAGATTTCTTCGGTAGTACCCATCATACTTCTTAAGTCGAACACGCCATCATGAGCAATGAATGATTTGAATCGATTGTTGTGTATGCCTGCGAGATAAAAAACAGAATAGCCGCCAAAACTTGCACCTATGCATCCTCGTTTGGAAGTATCAACATAAGATTCTTTGCTAATGTCGTCAATTGCAGATAAATAATCACTCATCACTTGTCCGCCCCAGTCTTTACTGATGCTTTCATTCCATTCGGTGCCATGACCAGGCATTCCTCGTCTGTTTGGCGCAATAACGATGTAACCATTCGCAGCCATCAATTGAAAATTCCAGCGAAATGAATAGAATTGTGTCAATGCGGATTGCGGGCCACCTTGACAATACAACAATGTTGGATATTTTTTTTCGGGATCAAAATCAGGAGGATAAATCACCCAGGCAAGCATGTCTTTATTGTCTGTCGTTTTGATAATGCGCTTTTCGATTTTGCTCATTTTTATTTTGGCATAAATATCATCATTCACATGCGTCAGTTGTTTCATGTTGCCTGTTGCGACATTCACTGTGTAAAGTTCTGCCGCATGGTTCATGTCCGTTCTGCTAACAATCAGCGTATTCCCTGATTGTCCGATAATGCCACTAATGTCAAAATCTCCTTTGGTAATTTGCCTTACTACGGGCATCATTTTAGTTAACCCAGGATAATTCACTTCAAACAATTGCAAGGTGCCGCCAATAGGAGCGTAGAAGTAAATTCTTGTTCCGTCATCGCTCCATTTGAAACCTTCTACATGTATTTCATCATTGTTTCCGGTGAGATTCATTTTGGTATAACCATTCCAAACGATGATATCTTGTTTGTCGGCTTCATATCCATCTCTGCGCATACTCATCCACGCGAGTTCATTTTTTTGATTGAAAGAGGGATTCAAATCATAGCCCATCATTCCTTCAGTTAAATTGGTGGTTTTGCCTGAAACAATATCGTAACTGTACAAGTCTGTATTGGTGCTGGTTGCATATTCAGTGCCATATTTTTTCTTGGTTACATAGACTATTTGTTTGCCATCAGCACTCCATACGTAATCTTCAGCGCCACCAAATGGTTTAGTAGGACAGTCGTATGCTTCACCGGGCATCAAATCTTTTTTGTTTTTCGGATTGGCAATTTCAGTGAGGAAAATATGATCAAAATTACCATCTTCCCAGGTATCCCAGTGGCGATTATTTAAATTGTCGAAAATGTAAACATTGGATTTGCTCAATTCCGGGTAATAGTCTTCGCCCTTGATATCTTTTATTTTAACTGAAGCATCGCTAAGTTGATATTTTCCATCAGGAGAAATAGTTTCGTCTTTTAAAAGACTGTCTGGATTTGAAATGGATTTTATTTTCCCATCTGCAATGGAGATAAAAAATTTCTTCGAACTGCTTTTATTGATTTCAACATTGGGTGTACTTACATTGTACACTACAAATTTTTTGTCAATAGAAACGCCTAATCCGGAAATGCGATTAAGTTTCCATAAAAGTTCAGGCGTCATGGTGTTTTGAGCCTTTATTCCCAAACCCAATGATAATAAAAACAGCAGTGTAATTGATTTTTTCATTCTTTATATTTTATAAATATTTATTCATTTACAAAAAATCGCAACGTCCTCTTCGGGAGACATCGCTGAGAAGCCAAACAGTCCTGCGAATTAAACCATAAAACCATCTAGACAATTTTTACTCGGTCATTAACCTTCGTCGGCATCAAACTAGACAATTATGACTCGGTCATTGACCTTCGTCGGCATCAAAACACCAAACACCAAACACCAAACATTTATTTGTACTCCCCAAATTCTTCTCTCAACACATCCGATATTTCGCCCAACGTGCAATAATTCTCAACACATTCCAATACAACTGGCATGAGGTTATCGTTACTTTTGCAGGTTGTTTTTAATTTTGATAAACAATCTGCAACTGTATTCTTATTTCTTTTTGCTTTTAAAATAGCTAATTTATCAGATTGCATTTTTTGTATGCTGTCGTCGATTTTGAAACCAGGAATTTTTTTAAGGTCTGCAGTTTGAAATTTATTTACACCGACTATTATTTTAGAATCATTTTCTATATTTTTTTGATATTCATAAGCGCTTCTTGCTATTTCATCCTGCATAAATCCAGCTTCAATAGCTGCAACACTACCACCCATGGCATCAATGCTTTCAATTAATTTCCAGGCTTCGGATTCTACATTATTGGTTAATGTTTCCACATAATAGCTGCCGGCTAAAGGGTCAACAGTATCTGCCGCTCCACTTTCAAAGGCAACGATTTGTTGTGTACGCAAAGCGATTTTAGCAGCCTCTTCAGTAGGTAAACTTAAAGCTTCATCGTAGCCGTTAGTATGTAAAGATTGTGTGCCTCCTAATACTGCCGCTAAAGTTTGAATCGTAACTCTGCTGATATTGTTCATAGGTTGCTGTGCGGTCAATGTGCTTCCACCTGTTTGAGTATGAAATCTCAGCATCATAGCCTTTTCATCAGTAGCACCAAGATCTTTCATGATTTTAGCCCACATTCTTCGGGCAGCTCTGAATTTGGCGACTTCTTCAAACAAATTATTATGTGCATTAAAAAAGAAAGAAAGTCTTTTCCCGAATACATTTATATCCAGTCCTTTTTCTATTGCAGCTTTAACGTATGATTTGCCATTACTTAATGTGAATGCAATTTCCTGAACGGCGGTACTGCCAGCTTCTCTGATATGATATCCAGAAATAGAAATGGTATTCCATTTGGGTAATTCTTTACTGCACCATTCAAAAATATCTGTAATAATCCTCATAGAAGGCTGTGGGGGATATATATAGGTTCCTCTGGCTGCGTATTCTTTTAAGATATCGTTTTGAATTGTTCCTGTGATATTTTTTAAATCAGCGCCTTGCTTTTTTGCCAGTGCAACATAAAAAGCTAAAAGTATAAATCCAGTTGCATTGATCGTCATTGATGTAGAAACGCTTTCTAATTTTATTCCTTCAAACAATTTTTCTATGTCTTCAAGACTGTCGATAGCCACACCAACTTTGCCAACTTCTCCATCAGCCAAGGCATGATCACTGTCGTAGCCAATCTGAGTGGGCAAATCAAAGGCAACACTTAATCCACTAACGCCTTGATTTAATAAATAATGATAGCGTTTGTTACTTTCTTCGGCAGTTGAAAATCCAGCGTATTGACGCATCGTCCAGAGCTTTCCTCTGTACATCGAGGACTGAACACCTCTGGTAAATGGAAATTCGCCTGCATTAGAATGATCGATTTTTTTTACATCGTCAGCGGTGTAAGATTCATTGATTACAATTCCAGAGTCGGTTTTGATTTTTTCGCCTGACATATTTTTAAATTTAATTCAGGAATTTTTTTGCTTCAAATTGTAATGCATCCAGCAAAAGGGCATTCATTTCTGCATTAGGGGTCATGCTATATTCGATAATCAATTTGCTAAGGTCTTTTCCGGAAGCCTGTGGAGAAAGATTTGCTGTGATATGATTGATGATATAAATGTTCTGATCTTTCATTCTGGCTACAGCATTCCATACCTCTGGGCTGACATAAATCTGCTGACTCATATTATAATCATATTCTGCCTTTAAAGTCTCAATAAGGAAATGGTGTAATTCAGGTGCGCTCATGTTTGATGAATCCACTCTGCTGATAAGATTTTTTAATGCAGATCTTTCTGCGAAGAGGGTAAGTCTTTCCAGTGCCTGAAGTTTTAGTCTATTCCCATCTTCATTTGGTTTTTCTGGTGATTCGGATATCTGTTTCTTTAAATTGGTGATTTCTACATATAATATTAGCACCAATCCAATCAATATCAGAAAAAAGGAGAGTTCAAAGCATTGAAAAGTATCCATATTGATAATTTATTGCCAAAGGTAAACAAGATGAAGCAACAATTTTCTGCTTTCGTAAATTGTTCTTTTCAGTAAAAAGGTAAATCAATGTAAATTTGTAAAAAAAAAATATGCAATCTATTGTTTCCAATCCCGTATCATTTACAGATTCTGCCCGTGATGAAATTAAAAGGTTGATGATTGACGCCGAAAATGAGTCTAAAAATAGTCTGAGGGTTGGTGTAAAAGGCGGAGGTTGTAGTGGAATGACTTACATACTCGAATTTGATGAAATAAAACCAACAGATCAGATTTTTGATGAAGGTTCATTCTCATTTATTATGGATAAATCTCACGGAATATATTTACAGGGAATGGAAGTAAATTGGGAGGGCGGATTGAACTCCAGAGGATTTACATTCAAGAATCCCAATGCAAGCAGTACGTGTGGATGTGGGACGAGTTTTGCAGTGTAAGATGCTTGTTTGGAAGGTTCAGATGTTTAATAAGTTCAAAAGGTTACGATTGAAGAACAAACCTTTTCAACCTTTTGAACTTATTAAACATCTGAAACATTTCGATAAAAGACATAAAAAAATCCCGAAATTAATTTCGGGATTTTTTTATGTCTTTTATCGATTAAAGCTCCGGAGCTTTATTCTTTTTCTTTACTTCTTTAGCAGCACCTAATGGTTTGTCTTTTGCAAAGTCAACCAGGATAGGAGCACCCACAAAAATGGAAGAGTAAGTACCGGTGATTACACCAATTAACATCGCAAACGCAAATCCGCGAGTAACCTCACCTCCAAAGATGAACAAGATCAATATGGTTAAGAATACAGTTAATGAAGTCATAACTGTACGACTTAAAGTATCATTAATTGCTTTGTTAATAATTTCTGTTTTGCTGGCACCTTTCATATCTCTGCTGTATTCACGAATTCTGTCGAATACAATTACCGTATCATTCATTGAGAAACCAATTACCGTTAAGATGGCTGCAATAAAGTGCTGATCAATTTCCAGCGGGAAAGGAACAATATCTTTAAAGAAAGCAAATACAGCGAGTGTTACCAGTACATCATGTAATAAGGTAAGGATAGTACCTGCAGAGTATCTCCAATCGCGGAAACGAGCAAATATATATAGGAAGATGATCAACATGGCAAATATAGTAGCCTTGATTGCACCTCTTTTTAAATCATCAGAAATACTGGGCTGCACTGTTGTGGAACTCTGTACATTGTTGGCGATAAACTTTTCATAAGTAATGTCAGCAGGCAACACCGATTTTAATCCTACAATTAATTTCGATTGAACCAAACTATCCACGTTCTCCTTTCCTTTTAAATAAGCGGTAGTAATGTTAATGTGTTTGCCATCTTCACCAACTGTTTTTAAAGTAATATTGTCACCATCCAGTGCTGATTTTAAATCATCTCTGAATTTATCTGAATTTACTTTTTGATCGAAAGCAATGGTATAACTGCGTCCTCCTTTAAATTCAACACCTTCATGGAATCCTACAAAGAATGAAGCCACACCTGCTGCTAATACAAAAGCAGAAATCACATAAGCTACTTTTCTGTATTCAATAAATTTGTAATTAGCGTGTTTGAAAATTCTTTTTGATATCCCAGTAAAATAGTTGAAGTGACGTTGCTTGTTTGTCCAGAATTCGGTAATTAATCTGGAGAATAAAATTCCGCAGAATAAAG
Organism: Chitinophaga pinensis; assembly: GCA_943333125.1. Classification (GTDB taxonomy): domain Bacteria; phylum Bacteroidota; class Bacteroidia; order Chitinophagales; family Chitinophagaceae; genus Ferruginibacter; species Ferruginibacter pinensis_D. Next base: position 38,413 of record CALQSB010000019.1, on the reverse strand, counting down.
AAAGCAGAATTCCGATAATCTGTGTTGTTGCGAAACCAAGCACAGGGCCTAATCCAAAATAAGCAAGGATGATAGCTGTTAACAATGAAGTTACGTGAGCATCAATAACGGGAGCTAATGAACGTTTGTAGCCATCGTTTACAGATTGCTGATATGATTTCCCTTTGGATAATTCTTCTTTAATTCTTTCAAAGATGATAACGTTAGTATCAACGGCCATACCGATTGTTAATACCAGACCAGCGATACCTGCAGCTGTTAAAGTAAATCCTAGCGCAGTTAATACCCCGATAGTAAATAGCAAGTTGAATATTAATGCAAGGTTGGCAACCCATCCGCCTGTGTTATAATAAATCAGCATCAGGATAAAAATAACTGCGAACGCAATTAAAAATGCCATGATACCACCATGTACAGCTTCTTTACCAAGGGTAGGGCCTACAACTTGTTCAGCAACAATCTTTGCAGGGGCATCTAATTTTCCAGACTTTAATATATTGGCTAAATCCTGCGCTTCTTCAACAGTGAATTTTCCTGAAATTTCTGAATTGCCTCCTTCTATAGCGCCGTTTACGTTTGGTGCACTATAAACGATATCATCCAAAGCAATAGCAATTGGTCTTCCCACATTTTTAGCCGTCATTCTTGCCCAGGCTTTGCTTCCTGAATTTGTCATGATCATTTTAATAGCTGGCTTTCCAACTTCATCATAATCTTGTTTTGCTTCTTCAACAGCATCACCTTCCAATGGAGCCTTTTCTGATCCTGTAATAGTTTTTATAGCGTAAAGCGGGAAGTAACGAATATTGCCTTTTGCACTTTTTTCTTCAATGCCGAATAAAAATTTCACATTGGCAGGCAATGCATTTTTAACAACATCATTATTTATATAACTGAAAAATAATCCGGTGTCTTGTAAAGCTACACTTCCCAAAGAAGGAGAATAGAAGCGTTTGCCTGTTTTATCGGTTTGAACATCAATAGGATTAATAACTCTGAAAAATGGGTTCATATTCTTTTTAGCCAGAATACTATCCGCAAGTTTTAAAGTATCACCAGCACTGATGCCGTTTAAATAATTTTTAAGATTGTCATCAGCAACTTTTAATGAATTGGCCAATTCGTCAATCTGGTATACTTCCCAGAATTGAAGATTTGCAGAAGACTGTAAGAATTTTCTTACTCTTTCAGGATCGCTAACTCCGGCAAGTTCAACATTGATAACACCTTTGTTCAGATCAAGGTTGATGTTAGGCTGAGCAACGCCAAATTTGTCAATACGCTTTACAAGAATCTTATATGTCTGATTGATAGCGCCTTTTGCAATTGTTCTGATTTTTGTAACAACAGCATTGTCGTTATCATCAATTTTCACATCTTTACCAGGGCCCGCAAATATCGAAGACAATTTGCCAGCTCCATTTTGCTGTATAAAAGCTTCACTGAAAAGGGTGATATAGTCAGACTCGCTGCTTGATTTCTTAGCAGTAGCAATTCTTAATGAGTTTAATAATTGTGGATCACGAGGATTGTTGCTCAAAGACTTGATCATGCCCTCCAGACTAACATCCATTGTAACACTCATCCCGCCTTGTAAATCAAGACCAAGATTTAATTCATTTTCTTTACACTTTTGGTAAGTGGTTCCAAGGTAAATGTCTTTGTCTCTTGTGCTGTCAAGAATTCTTTGTGTTTTTGATTTCACTAAAGATTCTCTTTCATCAGGAGATAAGTTAGCCGATTGTTTTTTTACAATTTTTTCTGCCTGGGCTTTTACTGTACTTTCATAATTGCGGACGGCCCATGTATAAGACAGTTCCCACAAAGAGATAATAATTAATGCAATGGTGAAAAACCATACTAAACCTTTCAGTTTCATGTGTTAATGTTCTTTAAAATGACAACAAAGTTGTTAATAATTTTAGGTGTGCAAAGATAGGGGAAAAAGCTATCGTTTAACTTTGATAACGAATTTGGTTCCTAATTACACAGTTTAATTCTCAAATTATTGATAAACAGGGTGCTAAATTGTAAAATTATTCTTGTTATTGCAATTTTTCTAAGCATTATTTTGATTTTTTCTTTTAATATTAGATGTTTTATGAATCAATTTTAAACCAAATGAACTTCATTTGAATAGTAATTTAAATCCTTCAAAATCCGTATGGATAATAATATATAGATTTGTCCAATTAAATTATTTATATGCAATTATCGTCTCTGTTGAACCGCTTCAATGAGCCCGAAACGCTGAAAATGGCAAAATTGGGAAGAGAATTAAGAGCCAAGGGAATAGATATTACCGATTTAAGTTTGGGTGAACCCGATTTTGATACTCCTCAACATATTAAAGATGCTGCTAAAAAAGCAATAGATGATAATTATAGTCATTATACGCCAGTTTCGGGATTTCTGGATCTTCGTCAGGCTATTTGCACAAAATTATTAAGAGACAATGGACTAGAATTTACACCTGAACAAATTGTGGTAAGCACGGGAGCCAAACAAAGTATTGCAAATATGGTTCTGGCTATTGTAGATAAAGATGATGAAGTAATCATTCCAACTCCATACTGGGTTACCTACAGCGAAATTGTAAAGCTTGCCGGAGGGAAACCCATCTTAGTAAAAACTAGTTTTGATAATGGATATAAAATAACTCCTGAAGAACTTGCCAGCAACATCACGTCAAAGTCTAAACTATTTATGTTTTCCTCGCCTTGTAATCCTACAGGGGCTTTGTATTCAAAAGACGAATTAGAATCACTGGTAAAGGTTTTTGAAAAACATCCTGATATTTTTATAATGAGTGATGAGATTTATGAGTACATCAATTATCAGGGAAAGCATGAAAGCATTGCACAGTTTACTGCTGTTAAAGATAGAACGATTGTAATAAATGGATTAAGCAAAGGATATGCAATGACAGGGTGGAGGCTTGGTTATATTGCAGCCCCACTAATTGTAGCCAAGGCGTGCGACAAACTTCAGGGGCAATTCACCAGTGCTACTAACGCTATCGCACAAAGAGCTGCTATTGCAGCCTTGTTAGGAGATATGTCGCCTACTCAGGAAATGGTTGCGGCTTTTAAATCCCGAAGATTTAAAGTAATGCAGCTTTTAAAAGAAATTCCTAATATTATTTGCAGCGAACCACCAGGTGCATTTTATGTTTTCCCGGATGTGAAATATTATTTTGGTAAAACTACGCCAGACGGAGCGCTGATAAAAAATGCGGATGAACTTTGCATGTACTTACTCAATACCGCAAATGTTTCATCTGTAACCGGATCTGCTTTTGGGGAACCTAATTGTATCAGATTGTCTTTTGCAAACAGTATTGAAAATATTGAAAAAGGATTTGCGAAATTGAAAAAAGCATTATTTGATTTACAATAAATTATTTTATTATTGCCAAAGAAATAAGTTTGTTGTGAAGCGCTATTACCTGTGGAATTAATAATGCAGTTTCATCGTTGGTTATTATAAAATCACATTTATTCATTTTTTCTTCTTCGTTCATCTGGCCGTTGATTCTTGATCGAACTTCTTGTTTTGAAATATGATCTCGTTTCATCACTCTGCTGATGCGATTTTCTTCTGAAGCTTTCACTCCAATAACATAATCCAGCTCTTTTTCAGAATGACTCTCGAAAATCAATGCGGCTTCTTTGATTACATATGGGGATGATTGTTTTGACATCCATTTGTGAGCAGCAGCAATCGTTGCAGGATGAATAATACTGTTCATTAACTGCAGCTTTTCTTTATTATTAAATATAATCTCAGAAATATAATCTTTGTTGAGGCGACCTTTAATATAGCTGTCTTTGCCAAATGCTGAAATGATGGATGTTATAATGGATTGGTCTTCATTCATCAGTCTTTTTGCTGATAAATCGGCATAGTAAATTGGCACTCCCAATACTTCAAATATTGCAGCAACAGTGGATTTTCCACTCCCAATGCCACCAGTGAGTCCAACTTTTAGCATGATGCAGTTTTTGTGAATTATCCAGGCTATCGTTTCAATGCCGGAGTTCGCAATTTATAGAAATCATTCTTCCATATTCGACCGAGCGAAGTTATAAAAAGGAAAGTACATTTTTCAGAAAAACTAGTCATGAGATTTAGCATTTATAAGCGGCAGATGCGGATTGTTCTCTTGTTTTTCAATAATCTGCAACATCAGTCCATTTTTCAGTATGTATGTCTTTCAATCTAACTAAGCGAAATGCTTTAAAATCTTTAGTTTTATATTCCAGATTAAATATTAAAATATCATCGTTTGGTATTTCAGGATATGAATTGAATGATTTTACAGTAACTTTTATCAGGTAAAAATTGTCGTTCATTTTTTTATAAACATATGGGAAGCTCCACAAATCAGATGAGTAGGAAAACTTTGATTTTTCCGGGACATAGCTGTTTAGTTTTTTCAAAAAAGAATCATCTTTAGGTAATGCTTCCACTTCTTTTAATTTGTTATTTTCTATTACATATACTTTTTGAATAGAAAATTCTCCAATCATTGTACTCCAGGAAATTACTTCGCCAGGAATTGCTTCATTTAGTTGTGGACGCTCTCTTAAATTTATCATTGTTTTTTGAAAATCTAAAAGAACTTTTTCAGCATAATCAGCATGATTGAATATGCGTTTTAACTGATCTAATGAATATGAGTTTGGGTTTTGCTGTGCTTGAAGATTGCTGAAAAGAGTAATCAGGAATAAAAAAACGTACGTGTTCTTTTTCATAAAATGTAATTTAATAAATTTGGTTACAGTCTCCAGTAGCAAAGCCTTTAAAGCTTAAACGCTACATTCACATCCACGCAATGTCCCTTTCAGGAGACATTGTTGAGAATATAAAATTAAATAAACCAAAGCGCATTAAAATATAATGTACTTTGGTTTATTTAGATGTACTTTTCGGATAGAAAATATTACTTTTTCTCTTCAGTAACTTTATTAATATTCGCAGTCCATTCCATGCTGATTGCACTTTTTTCAATTTTGATATAACTGCCTGGGTTTATTTCTAAACTTAGCGTTCCATCGTCATTTACTTTATTGATGCTGCCATGGATACCGGCAATAGTTACAATTTTATCGCCTTTCTGAATATTATTCATGAATTGTTTTTGCTGCTTTGCTTTTTTTGCTTGCGGACGAATCATGAACAACCAGAAGACGAGAATCATCATCACTAAAATAATAAGATTAGACATTCCGCCTCCTGCAGAAGCTTGTAAGAAAATATTTAATGTTTGCATGTTGTGGTTTTATATGATTAAAAAGTAGTTTAAAATTATTCTGTTTTTCCGATTACTGTTCCCTTAAGAATTAAAGTAGGGAATTCGGGATTGGCATTAGAGGTTACTGTTATTGTCTTATGAGCCTCGCCTGGTCTTCTTTCGCTATTGAATTTCACTTTGATAAAGCCAATTTCTCCTGGGAGAATAGGATGGTCGGGCTTCTCTGGAACGGTACATCCGCAGCTGCCTTGCACTTGATCTATGACTAATGGCTTATCTCCTGTATTCTTAAACCGGTAATTATACTCCACAATTTCGCCTTCTTTTACCTTGTTGAAATCATAAGTGGTATCAATAACCTGAACTGTTGTGGGGGCAATTATTTCCTTTATTTCTTTTTTTTCTGCGACAGCATTTTTCTTTTCCTGATTTCTGATATCGCATCCAGAAAAAAAAGTGTAAACGCCCAGCATTATTACAATCGTTTTTTTCATTTTCTTAAGATTATATTATAACGTACTGTTTTTAAAAGTTTTTTTATTGATCTTGTTTTCAGCAGTCAGCTCTTTATGGATATTGTCAAGAAGTCCATTAATGAATTGTCCGCTTTGTACGGTACTATATGCTTTTGCGATGTCAATATATTCATTGATGGTAACCTTTGTTGGAATTGTTTCAAAAAACAGAAACTCGCAAACGCCCATCTGTAAAATAATTAAATCTAAAGCGGCAATTCTGTCGGCATCCCAATTATTTAATTTAGGCTTAATTAATTCCAGCGTAAAAGGTTCTTTTTCAATTACAGTTTTAAGCAGACCCTGTGCAAAATCTGTTTTTTCTTTACTCAGAATTTCTGTAAAATCATACCCTTCAAATTTATTTAAATAATTCAAAACCAGCGTATGCATCAACTCCGCATCGTCATCCCAATTGATAAACAATTCTTCAACATGGCTAATGAAATTTTCATTAGGCAACATAAGTTGAGTAAATATAAATTCTAGGATTTTCTTCTCAGATTTTTTTTCTCTGGAAAGTGTTTCAATATAATCCTTGTAATTTTCAGTGAGAGCCAGTTCGTTGTATGTCTTTTTTAAAAGATCAGTATCGATGAGATTTTCAAAGCCCATTTCTTTCAAAACGATATTGAAACTCTTGTTTTCAATTGTTTTCCATAATATCGAATTGCCGGAAATTTTTGTATTGATGTTTAAATCACCTTCGGTTGGGAGGTGTTTACTGGCTTTCTGACGAGAATCAGTTTCTGCATATCTGGCTACTTCTGTTAGGAAAAAAACAAGATAGGTAAATAGATTACGGCTTTGCTCAATTTTGGTTTTAAGAATAACGGCGGGCTCTCCAGGCTTAGTATCGCCGCTTACGCTATCAACAGTATATAATGTCTGCATCACTTTAACCCTGATATTTCTTCTGCTGATCATCTCTTTTCTCTTTAATTAAGAGCGCAAATTTAAGGTTTTTTAAAAGCTACTTCCAATTAAGATATTGATAAAGTGAAAATTTGTCCGTTTTAAGCAGGGTTTATCTGACAATCGAGTATAAATTATGTCAACAATTCCAATTCTGACGTTTGGTACAATATTAGCCTACATTTGCGTACCCAAAAACACGGGTATTAATTTTAAATCAAAATAAAATATAGAATTATGGCAAAAAAGCTAAACATTACTCCACTACATGACAGAGTAATCGTGAAACCTGCAGCGGCAGAAGAAAAAACTGCTGGTGGTATTATCATCCCGGATACTGCAAAAGAAAAACCTCAGCGCGGAACTGTTATTGCTGCAGGACCTGGTAAAAAAGACGAACCAGTTACCGTAAAAGCTGGTGACACCGTATTATACGGCAAATACGCCGGAACCGAAATTTCTGTTGAAGGCCTTGATTATTTGATAATGAGAGAATCGGATATACTCGCCATCGTTTAAAATAATTCAAAATTGAATATTCAAAATTCAAAAAATTGACTTCTTTACTTTTTACTTTTGAATTTTTAATTCCTTTAAATTAACAAACTCTAAAAATTATAACAATATGTCTAAAATTATTTTCTTCGATATCGAAGCAAGAAATAAAATGAAAAAAGGCGTTGACACTTTGGCCAACGCAGTAAAAGTAACCTTAGGTCCAAAAGGACGTAATGTAGTAATCGATAAAAAATTCGGCGCCCCACAGGTAACTAAAGATGGCGTTACTGTTGCTAAAGAAATTGAATTGGAAGATCCTATTGAAAATATGGGAGCACAAATGGTAAAAGAAGTGGCTTCTAAAACTGCTGATATTGCCGGCGACGGAACAACCACAGCAACTGTATTGGCTCAGTCTATTATTGGCGAAGGTTTAAAAATGGTGGCCGCTGGTGCTAATCCAATGGATTTGAAACGTGGTATTGATAAAGCCGTTTCATTGGTAGTGGAAAATTTAAGAGGTCAGTCACAAGCCGTTGGAAACGACAGCAAAAAAATACAACAAGTAGCTACAATCTCTGCTAATAATGATGAAACTATCGGAAAGTTAATTGCTGAAGCATTTGCTAAAGTGGGTAAAGAGGGAGTGATTACTGTTGAGGAAGCTAAAGGCACTGACACAACTGTTGATGTAGTTGAAGGAATGCAATTCGACAGAGGATATGTATCTCCGTACTTTGTTACCAACAGCGAAAAAATGGAAGCGGAATTGCAAAATCCATACATTCTGATTTATGACAAAAAGATTTCTGCGATGAAAGATATTCTTCATATACTGGAGAAAGTGGCTCAAACCGGTCGTCCTTTGTTAATTATAGCAGAAGATCTGGAAGGCGAAGCTTTGGCAACATTAGTAGTAAATAAATTACGGGGCACGATTAAAGTAGCTGCTGTTAAAGCTCCTGGCTTTGGCGACAGAAGAAAAGAAATGTTACAGGATATCGCTATTCTAACTGCGGGTATTGTTGTCAGTGAGGAACAAGGTTACAAGTTGGAAAATGCGGATTTGACTTATTTAGGTCAGGCAGCATCTGTAGCAATCAATAAAGACAACACAACTGTCGTTGGTGGAAAAGGTAAGAAAGTAGATATTACAGCAAGAGTAAATCAAATCAAAGCTCAGGTAGAAAATACCACCAGCGACTATGATCGTGAAAAATTACAGGAACGCTTGGCTAAATTAGCTGGTGGTGTTGCTGTTTTATATGTAGGTGCTGCAACAGAAGTAGAAATGAAAGAAAAGAAAGACAGAGTAGACGATGCATTACATGCAACCCGTGCTGCTGTTGAAGAAGGAATTGTACCTGGTGGTGGTGTTGCTTATATCCGTGCGGTAGCTGCCCTCGATGCTAAAGTAAAAGGACAATTAGCTGATGAGCAAACAGGAATGCAAATTGTTCGTCGTGCTTTGGAAGAGCCTATGCGCACATTAACAGCCAACGCTGGTATTGATGGTTCTATCGTTGTACAAAGAATTAAGGAAGGTAAAGGAGATTTTGGTTTCAACGCCAGAACAGAAACTTACGAAAACCTCTTCAAAGCTGGTGTAATCGATCCTACGAAAGTAAGTCGTGTGGCTTTGGAAAATGCTGCTTCAATTGCAGGGATGTTGTTGACTACCGAATGTGTAATCGCCGACAAACCTAAGAAAGATGAGCCTGCGATGCACGGCGGAGCACCTGATATGGGTGGAATGGGGTATTAAGATAGATAAGCTGGATACTTGATATAGGAGTGATAAGCATCCAGCATCTAGAATCCAGCATCTAGAATCAAAATATCAGCCTGCTCTTTAATTAGAGTGGGCTTTTTTTATTTAAACCCGGATGTTGCAGTTGGAATTGTGATGAAAGGGAAAAAGGCAATAAAGACGGGTGTTTGAGCCGATATTTTGGACGAAAGCATAATGAATTATGTGGACATCAAAATATCTAGCAAATTCTTGTCTTTGCAGCATTTTTTTCTTGTAATAGATTTCAACTGCAAAATCTCGGTTAAAAAATCTCACTTCAGCATTGTTCCATAGGAACACTTTGTCTTTATTCCGAAATATGGAATTTATTTCGTTCCATAGGAACGTTTGGTAAAGCTTTGGGGTTTTAATTGGTCTTTAAAAAAAATATAAGTGCTGGTTTAGGCAATGTTCTACTCAGGAAAAAATAGGCTATTAAAGAATATTAAAGTTTACAAAAAGACTTAATTCAAATCGATAAATGTTTTCTTTCCAAATAATACTTTAACTGAATCTTTAATTCTTGAAGAGTCTTTTAAATAGCCCCTAACCGGTACAGCCAGTTTGTAAGAAATAGAATCTCTGGTGTACATCAAAATGTTTTTTCCAAATTCAAATCTTGATAAAGCAATCAGTCCTTTTTCTGCAGATTCTTTGTCGGTGTATTCTCTAACTACAACTTTGAAATTAGTGGAGGGTTTCACCACGGGTTTAGGTGGAGGGGTTTTTACAACAGTATCTTTAGGTGGAGGGGGAGGCGTTTGAGCGACTTGCTGAACAGGAACCTTAATGGTATCAGCAACAATTGGAGCCTTGGTTGTTTCTACAGCAACGATAGGCGGGCTTACAACTGGAGGCTGTTCTGTTTTTTCTATTGGCAGAATAACGGCTTCTGTTTTTTCTTTTTTATTGAATTTCGAATAAAGTAATATCAGCGAACAAAGGATCAATACAATTACCACAACGGGTATGATAAATTTTTTCTTTGAAATTATTGGAGCAGGAGAAGAGAAGTCTATTTTTTTGAATTCCTCCAATTTAGAAGGTTTGTTTTGATCAGCTGCAGAACTACCATCAGCTTTTCCTTCAATCGTTAAGCATTGAGTAAATAAGTACTCATTATTTTGACTTTTCTGAATAGTACCAAGATCCTTGATCGTTAAAGGTTTACCCAGATTTAAAAATTGCTTACCAAGTATAGAAAAAGATTCAAGATCGGAGATAGCAAGCGGTCTGAATTTTCTGGTTTGCTCAACAATGTATTTAATTAGTCCTTCTTCTTGTGGAGCCTTAATATTGAATTCGAATTCAATTGAATTTTCAGGAAGGATGATTGGCTGATCACCATTAGGTTGAGTATCAATCTCTTTCAACAAACGAAAAGTGCCAATGTTTTCGAGTGTAACTTTTTTGTTCAGATACAGATACTGTACTATTAGCTGTTCTATTTTCATATAATACATTTATTATTAACCCTATGCAATATATTCAATTATCTCGTATGTTTAATTTCATTTTATTTATTTTTGCGGGATGCTCACTGAAAAAGAATTGGCATTTATAGAAAATTGGGAGAAAGTAAGGAAACTTTACAGTAGTTTCGGAAGTAAAATGAAAAGGGGATTGCCTATGGCGGTACTATTTTCTACTCCGATTTTATTTTCAGTTGCACTGGTTTATTATTTATCTCCAGAATGGTATACAAAAATCAGTCAGAATGCAGCAGGTTCGATGGGGGCTATTATAATTGCAGTATTGCTTTGTATGGTGTTCTTTTCGTATTTCAGAATGCATTTTAATTGGGAAATGAATGAACAACTATATCAGGAACTCAAAAAGAAAAAATCATTGCAGGATCGTAATTAAACTTAATCTATAAAAAATAAATCATGTATAAAAAATATTTCCTTTTTTTAATAACCATTTCAATGCTGTTTTTTTCTTGTATGAAGAAAGCCAGCACCTGTGCATATGAAGATCAGAATGTGGCAGCAACAACTGCCGAAATAGCCTACTTGCAAAATTATATTACCACCAGCAGTATTACAAACGTTACCCAACATCCTTGCGGGGTATTTTATACGGTTGAAAATGCCGGTAGCGGAGAAACTTTAAATCTTTGTAACACGATTACTGTAAAATATGGCGCATTCGTTTTGGGTGCGGCTTCTCCATTTGACAGTTTCACAGACTCATCAGGCATCCCTTTTATTTTGGGCAGATTAATAACAGGGATTCAAAAAACTTTACCCACAATCAGATCCGGCGGACAAATCACCATGTATATACCTCCATCCCTTGCTTATGGAAGTGCTCAGCAGCAAGATCAGAACGGATCAATCATTTTGCCTTCCAATTCTTATTTGAAATTCGAAATGACTATTCTTTCAGTTCAGTAATCAAAGTTTTATTTCGTTAACTTGTATACAATTACAAATTTCATTTCGAAACAATAAACTTAATCACATTGAACGAAGAGGCGATTTCAGTTTTTGATATGTTTAAAATTGGCGTTGGGCCAAGTAGTAGCCATACATTAGGCCCCTGGCGCGCTTCTTTGCTTTTTATGCAATCTTTATCTCAGAAAGAATTGCTCAATCAGGTTTCTGCTATCGAAATTTTATTATATGGTTCTTTGGCAAAAACAGGAATCGGTCATGGTACTGATATCGCCATACAACTTGGTTTGAGCGGAGAAGATCCTGTTGTTTTTGATGTAGAAAGTATTGATGCAAAAATTTCAGACATCAAAGCCATGAAAAGAATTTTATTGTCTGGAACTCATGAAATCGAATTCAATCCTTCAGAAGACATCGAGTTTCTTTATAGCGAGTCGTTGCCCTATCATCCTAATGCACTTACTTTTTTAGTTAAATTGAAATCTGGGGATACTATTGCTCAAACATATTATTCTATAGGCGGAGGTTTTGTTGTTAAAGAAGGTGAGGACACAGGTCACGGCAATATTAATTATGCACTTCCCTTTTCGATAAACAATGCCGAAGAGCTATTGCACTGGTGCAGAAAAACCGGTTTAAGCATCAGCGAAATTGTTTTAGAAAATGAAACGACCTGGAGGAGTGAAAAAGAAACCAAAGATGGCATTTTAAATATATGGAACGTGATGAAAGCGTGTATTTTCAAAGGCTGCAATACAAAAGGATATTTACCTGGAGGATTAAACGTTAACAGAAGAGCTTTTGATATGAATAAGAAACTAATCAACGGCAAAGAATATCATGATTATGACAGCTGGTTAATGAACATCAAAGGCGGCGGAAATGATTTTAAATATATCCTGGATTGTGTAAGTTGTTTTGCATTGGCAGTAAATGAAGAAAATGCATCATTTGGAAGAGTGGTTACCGCACCTACAAATGGCGCTGCCGGTGTTATTCCTGCGGTTCTTCAATATTATATTGCATTTTGTGATGGAGACAGCCCAGAGAAAATAATTAATTTTTTACTCACTGCTTCGGAAGTGGGCAGCATATTTAAAAAAGGCGCTACAATTTCTGCAGCAATGGGAGGTTGTCAGGCCGAAATAGGCGTAAGCAGCGCAATGGCAGCAGCCGCGCTTACAGAATGTATGGGCGGAACACAAAGGCAGGCTTTAATGGCAGCAGAAATAGCTATGGAGCATCATTTAGGAATGACCTGTGATCCAATCGGCGGTCTTGTTCAGATTCCTTGTATAGAAAGAAATACGATGGGGGCTATAAAAGCCATTACGGCAAGTCAGCTTGCGCTTCAAAGTGCACCAGATTATGCTAAGGTGAGTTTGGATGGAGTGATAAAAACTATGTGGGAGACGGCTCTCGACATGAACAGTAAATACAAGGAGACCTCAGATGGAGGATTGGCGGTTAATATACCATTAAGTTTAAGTGAGTGTTAGTTGGATTTCAGTTGGTAGTTTCTGGATGCTCTAGAAGTCCCGTATCCAGTATCTATCTTATCCAGTTATATCCAACGCAACGTCCCTTTTAGGAGACATTGCTGAGAAGAAGGGGTATCCAGAATCCCGTATCCCGTATCCAGCCTTTCTATATCCCATACTTCCTCTTCACATCTCTTTCAGATTCTCTTTCCTTAATTGTATTTCTTTTGTCAAACATTTTCTTTCCTTTGCCCAATCCAATTTCCAGTTTGGCAAAACCTTTTTCGCTGAAGAATATTTTTATGGGGATAATGCTATACCCTTTTTCTTTAATTTTCGTTTCCAGCTTTCTCAGCTCTCTTTTGTTTAACAATAGCTTTCGTTCCTGAAGGGGTTCGTGATTAGTAATGGTACCAAAGGAGTATTCTGAAATGTGCAGACTTTTTACAAAAAGCTCACCATCATGAAAATTACAATAACTGTCATTAAAACTTACTTTTCCTTCCCTTAAAGCTTTTACCTCAGTACCAGACAATACAATTCCGGCAATATAGCTTGCCTCAAAGTAATATTCAAACCCTGCTTTTCGATTCAGAAATTCCAATGTTTATTTTTTTTGGTAAAGGTACACAGATCAAAAGATTAGATTAAAACAATACTTTAAAAGTGTGGGAATTATTATTTTAACCCGGATTTTGCAGTTGGAATCGTGATGAAAGGAAAAAAGGCAATAAAGACGGGTGTTTGAGCCAATATTTTGGACGAAAGCATAATGAATTATGTAGAGATCAAAATATCAAGCAAACGCTTGTCTTTGCAGCATTTTTTTCTTGTAATAGATTTCAACTGCAAAATCTGGGTTTAATTGTGGAGGTTATTAAAAAAAGAAAACCAGGGTAGAAACCCCGGTTCGTTTTTAATCCGTACCCTATGAAAACTTTTATGAAAATAAATACCTTTTTTCAATAATTAACAATTTGTTTAAATTATTTTTCAACTTTTTTTAAAGCTGTAGTATTTATACTACAAACCATAGTTTCCAAAATTCAAAAATTGGAATAAAAAGTTCAATTAATAGAATATAAGCTACTGCTCCAGTTTTTGGAGTATAGGTAAAAGCTGATAAGTGAAAGGGAATTAGTTTTTAAACAGTACTAAAACATCCGCAATTTTTTTCTTTAAATTTTTTCTGTGAACGATGAAATCAAGAAATCCATGTTCTAGTAAAAAATCGCTGCGTTGAAAGCCTTCTGGCAATTCTTTTTTAATGGTTTCTTTTATAACTCTGGGGCCAGCAAAACCTATAAGAGCATCTGGTTCAGCGCAGATAATGTCTCCCAGCATGGCAAAAGAAGCGGTAGTGCCACCAAATGTAGGATCTGTACAAAGAGAGAGGTAAGGTATTTTTGCTTCGCTTAGTTGAGTTAATTTCCCGGAAGTTTTTGCCAATTGCATTAATGAAAAAGCACTTTCCATCATTCTGGCGCCGCCACTTTTATTGATGATCATGAAAGGAATTCGGTTTTCGATACAATAATCGCAGGCTCTTGATATTTTCTCGCCCATTACACTACCCAGACTGCCGCCAATAAATTCAAAATCCATACAGGCAATAACTAGATCCTGTGTATTTATTTTCCCATGAGCAACTGTGATAGAATCATGAATATCAGTTTTGGCATAGGTCTCTTCAAGTCTTTCGCCGTAAGGTTTCAGGTCAACAAACCCTAGGTAATCTTTAGATACTATATTGGCAAACAGCTCTTTAAACTCGTTGTTATCAAATAAAATTTCAAAGTACTCTTCGCTTCCAATTCTATGGTGATAATCACATTGAGTACATACATACTGGTTTTCATTCAGGTCGGAAATAGTACAAATATGATTGCAGGAAGGGCACTTAGTCCATAGTCCTTCCGGAGAATCTTTCTTTTCTTTTGTAGAAGTGAGAATGCCTTTTTTAATACGTTTGAACCAGTTGCTTCTTTCTGCATTTTTAATGGTATCATCGCCGGCGAGGCTGGCATCAAAATCTTCTTCTCTTCTCATAGCAAATGTTTAAAATAATATTTGATGTCTGAAAGAATAAAAATCATATCTGAGCGGATCAGAAATAATTAAATAGCTTCAAACGAAAGCTAAAATACTAGGCAATAGTAATTGATTTGTCCAGATAAACATCCTGAATGGTATTCAATAATTGAATTCCTTCAGCAATTGGGCGTTGAAAAGCTTTGCGTCCTAATATTAATCCCATACCACCGGCTCTTTTGTTAACCACCGCAGTGATAACTGATTCTGCCAAATCAGAAGCCCCTTTACTTTCGCCACCACTGTTTATTAAACCTACGCGACCCATATAACAATTGGCCACCTGATATCTGGTAAGATCAATAGGATGATCTGTAGTTAACTTACTATAAACTAAAGGTGATGTTTTTCCGTGTTTTGTAGCGTTATAGCCTCCGTTGTTTGTTGGCAATTTTTGTTTGATAATATCTGCCTGAATAGTGACTCCCAGATGATTTGCCTGTCCGGTTAAATCAGCTGAAGTATGATAATCCACTCCATCTACTTTAAATCCGTTGTTACGTGTATAACACCAAAGTACAGTCGCCATGCCTAATTCATGAGCCATTTCAAATGCAGTGGCTACTTCTTGTAATTGCCTGGTGCTGTTATCGCTTCCCCAGTAAATGGTAGCACCGACAGCCGTAGCGCCCATGTTCCATGCTGATTTTATTTGTCCAAACATTACCTGATCAAATTTATTAGGAAGACTCAAAAATTCGTTATGATTAATTTTTACCATCATAGGAATCTTGTGAGCGTATTTACGGCTTACGATTCCTAAAACGCCAAATGTAGAAGCAATGGCATTGCATCCGCCTTCAATGGCTAGTTTTACGATATTCTCAGGATCAAAGTATATGGGATTTGGAGCAAATGATGCACCAGCACTATGTTCGATGCCCTGATCTACTGGTAAAATAGAAAGATAACCGCTACCTGCCAAACGACCATGGTTGATAAGCCCGTTCAGACTATTTAGCGTCTGATTGCTTCTATTGCTGTTGATCCAATTGTCATCAAGATGATTTGGAGAAGGAAGATGGATCTGATCCTTAGTAATGGTTTTACATTCGTGGTTCAAAAGATGATCGGCTTCCTTGCCTAATAATTCAATAATGTTTGCAGCCATAGTTTTTTTGTTTTTGCAAAAATAAGAAACTCAATCGTTTTTTGAGCATTTACATCTGTTCAAAAAAAGATTCGGATAGATTTTTTAAATATTCTGCTGTTTTTATTAGTCTGCTGCCGTACCAACTGAACATTTCTCCATCTGCCAGCTTTATTATTTTATCAGGAAGTGCAAGCTGTAATTCAGCAATATGCTTTTTTTGAAAAGGGTAGGGTTCTGAAGATAAAAAAACAACATCGCAATTTGAATCAATAATTTCCTGTAAACTGATTTCAGGGTATCGGTTGCGGTGCTGAAAAACATTGAAGAATCCTGATTTAGAAAGCATGTCATTTATAAAAGTGTCGCCGCCAATAGTCATGTAAGGATTTTTCCAGATTAAATAAACTGCTCTTTTTTGGGAAGTATGCCCTTCATTCAAATTTGAAAAGGAATGAATAATTTTCTTGTTTAAATGATCAGCCTGTTCAGTGCTGTCTGTTAGGACTCCGATGTCGTTAATCATTTGAATGGCATCTTCAAAATTATTGACATCCGTAAGCCAAATAGGAAATTGCCTGGCTAAGGTTTCAATTTGTTCTTTTACATTTTCTTCTTTATTGGCGATGATTAAATCGGGGTTCAATTCGGTTATCTTTTCTATATCTATTGCCTTTGTGCCGCCAATTTTAATTTTAGTATCGAACCATTCTTTTGGATGAACACAAAACTTCGTCATCCCTACAACTTTATTGTCTA
Source organism: Chitinophaga pinensis (assembly GCA_943333125.1). Lineage (GTDB taxonomy): Bacteria > Bacteroidota > Bacteroidia > Chitinophagales > Chitinophagaceae > Ferruginibacter > Ferruginibacter pinensis_D. The sequence goes on along the minus strand of CALQSB010000019.1, from coordinate 21,616 downwards.
ATTGTAAATAATGTAATAATTCCGTTTGCGATGGAACCAGCGATATAATTCGTTCCGGCCTGTAAGGAAGATCTGTTGCCTTTTTTAAAAACATAAATAAATATATTGAAAATCGCACAAAAAATCAGAAGGGATATAAATTATCTATTGGTTATTAATAAAACACGTTGGGGTAAATAAGAAAATCCCGCCGAAACGGGATTTTAATTCTTTCGCCTTGGTTTTTCAGGAATGAATTTTACTTTATTGGTGGTAAAATAATTTCTGATTTAAGCGTAAGTCAGACATTTTCAAAAGGACGGTTTGGTTTTGCCATTATCGCTTTTAAAGGCATAGGCATTTTGGATATTGGTTTTGGTTTCTCAGGGATAATTATTTTAAAGAACATTTTTTAATTTAAAAAGAAGTTGACCGATATTGGATTTACAGCTTTACGTTTGGATATTGGATTGAACTTTTTCAGTTCTATGGATTTGGATTTGGATTGATATTTATTTACTTCCTATCAATCAACTTCTGATACAAAGATGCGACGATTCAGAATACTGTACTAGAGCAATTTTGCCCTTTATTTGTGGTGGAGTAATTACGGATGAAGTAGTAGTTTGTCGATTGTTTTACAACGTAATATTACGTTTAAAAGGTTCAATTTGTTCAAAATGTTCAATGGTTCGAACTTTATTAACTAATTGAACTCATGGAGCCTTTTGAACCTTTGAAACTTTATACAAAAAAAAACTCCCGCCGAAGCAGGAGTTAAATTTTTAACCATTTTTACTCTTGTGGTTTTTCAGGATTGGCTTTTACTGTATTGAAAGTAAAAAATGATATCCTGGTTTCTGAGTGGCCTAATCCGGTTAGGGAAGAGACCTGGTTTTAAAATTTTTCTACAGGGTTTGGATCCCGTTGGTTTTTTACACTTTTCTGAATAATCAGTTAAAGTGGATTGGATTGTTGGATCTTTTGGTTTTTCAACTGTTGCTTTTTAAAGCTTCAGCTTTTTGGATATTGGTTTTTGGTTTTTTCTCGCCTTTCTTTTTTATCAGTCAGGCATTGGATATTGGTTTTGGTTTTTCGCCATCTTCGCTTTTAAAGGCATAGGCAATTGGATATTGGTTTTTTGGTTTAACTGGATATTGAAAAGAACTTGGTTTTTTTGGATTTTGGATCAGCGATTGTTTGTCATTCAATTGCTGATACAAAGATGCCACGTTTTAATATGCTGTACTAGAGCAAGTTTGCTCTTTTTATGCAGTGATGTAATTACCGGATTCATTTGATTAATCAAGTAATTTATACAACAGATTTCAGGTTAATTACTGCGTAAATCTACGTGTGACATTGTTTGGTATTATGATAAAAATAAAAATGCTGCATAATAAAATGCAGCATTGACAATGCTTTCGGAGGAATAGAGGATCGAATTGCTCCTTATTTGGAAAGACTTTGTATGATATCGTATTTGGTGACTATATGAAAAAGCCCACTTTCATCCTTACTAAGAACGGCTCCGTTTTCTTTGTTGATATAACTGCTTAATCGCTCTACCGGAGTATCGTAACTCACTTCAGGGTAAGCTTTTTCAATAACGTTCATAACAGATTGAGATTTTATTTCAGAATCATTGAGCATCTTGTCAAATAAACCACTCTCTGAAATTGCCCCAATGTTTTTTCCATTGTCAAAAACAGGGATATTCTCAATTTCATATTTTTTCATCATCTCTATAGCATCTAAAACAGTGTGTTGAGGACTAAGCGTTACCAACTTCTGACTCTTTCTGCCGCTGATAATATCTTTAAAAGTATTTACATCAAGGAATCCTCTTTCAAGCATCCACTCGTCATTATAGATTTTTCCAACATATCGACTGCCGTGATCATGGAAAATGCACACCACTACATCGTCTTTTTTCAACTGATCTTTAAACTGGTAAACACCTTGTAAGCAACTGCCAGCACTATATCCACAAAACAGGCCCTCTTCTTTGGCTATGCGTCTGGCCATTACAGCACCGTCTTTATCGGTTACTTTTGTAAAGGCATCTATATATTGCATGTCATAATTCTGAGGAACAAAATCTTCTCCAAATCCTTCGCTGATATATGGATAAACTTCATTCTGATCCAACTCGCCAGTTTCGAAATATTTTTTTAATAAAGACCCATAGCTGTCAACGGCCCAGACTTTTATATTTGGATTTTTTTCCTTTAGATATTTCCCTGTCCCTACAATTGTGCCTCCGGTTCCGGTAGCTACAATAAGATGTGTAATCTTCCCTTCAGACTGCTCCCAGATTTCAGGGCCGGTTTGCTCGTAATGCGCAATTCTGTTGGCAAGATTATCATATTGGTTTACGTACCAGGAATTAGGCACTTCAGTGGAAAGTCTTTTAGATACAGAATAGTAGGAGCGGGGGTCTTCGGGTTCCACATTGGTGGGGCATACAATCACTTCGGCACCAACGGCTTTTAAAATGTCGGCTTTTTCTTTAGATTGTTTATCGGTTGTGGTAAAGATGCACTTGTAGCCTTTCACGCAGGCAGCCAATGCTAAACCCATTCCAGTATTTCCACTTGTGCCTTCAATAATAGTACCTCCGGGTTTTATTTTTCCTTCTTTTTCCGCTACTTCAAGCATCTTCAAGGCCATTCTGTCTTTGATGGAGTTGCCTGGGTTGAAGTATTCTACTTTTGCTAATACTGTACAAGGCAGATCATTGGTGATTTTGTTGAGTTTAATCAACGGAGTATTGCCTATTGTTTCTAAAATGCTGTTTAACCACATAAGTTTATTTTTATTTGGCCAAAGATAATAATTAGTTTTTGCCTTTAGGTATATTGAAATTTAGCAATGATTTTATTATTTTATTGAAAATTTATCATGATTGCAATATTTATTTTGAATTATATTAATTTAGCGAACTCATTTACTAAAAAAATATAAGTTTTGTATGTCTAAAAAATTCGGCTTGATTACGTTTTCAATTATCATTTTAATTGCTCTCATTTCAGTTTTATTTCCTTTTTTGCCTGGAAAAATTGATAGTAGAACTATAAACAGTGCAGATACTGCATGGATGCTTACTTCAACTGCATTGGTATTAATTATGACTCCTGGACTGGCTTTTTTTTACGGTGGTATGGTTAATAAAAAAAATGTACTTAGTACCATGTTACAGAGCTTTATTTGCATGGCTGTAATTTCTATTATCTGGTTTATTATTGGCTTTAGTCTTTCTTTTGGAGATTCTATTTATGGCGTAATAGGTAATCCCAAAACTTTCTTCATGATGCAGCATGTTATAGATGGGACTCCCTGGAAACTTGCACCAACAATTCCATTGATTTTATTTGCCTTTTATCAAATGAAGTTTGCAATTATTACTCCTGCATTAATAACCGGTGCTTTTGCTGAGAGAATAAAATTCAAATCCTACCTGATATTTATTACCTTGTTTTGTATTTTTATTTATTGTCCACTAGCCCATGCCACATGGCATCCAAATGGATTACTTTCAAAATTAGGCGTTGTTGATTTTGCCGGAGGTGTTGTTGTGCATATGAGCGCAGGATGGGCTGCTTTAGCAGGGGCGATTTTTATAAAAAATAGTAACGAATCCGTTCATAATCCTGCGAGAATTACTTACGTTATGCTGGGTACAGGACTATTATGGTTTGGATGGATTGGATTTAATTCAGGTTCTGCATTCCACGCAGATTCGATCGCTACGCTTGCATTAGGAACAACTTCAACTTCCTCAGCTGCTGCAGCTTTTACCTGGATTGTTTTTGATTCGGTAAGAGGTCGTAAGCCTGGTGCAATGGGGGCATGCATTGGTGCAATTGTAGGACTTGTAGCTATTACACCAGCAGCAGGATTTGTTACAATTCCGCAATCTTTTGTAATTGGTGTGGTGTCTAGTGTGATTAGTAGCCTGATGGTTAGCTGGAGATCTACCAAAACAACTATTGATGATACCTTAGATGTTTTTTCTTGCCATGGAGTAGGAGGAATGGTCGGGATGTTACTAACTGGTGTTTTTGCAAACCATAATATTAATCCTATAATAACTCATGATGGTTTATTATACGGACAATCAAGGTTGTTTCTGGTACAATTATCTGCTATGGTTGGTGTATCCTTATTTGCATTTTTTGGAACGTTTCTTTTATTAAAACTTACTAATAAAATTTCTCCGCTTAGGGTCAGTGATAGAGAAGAAAGAGAAGGTCTTGACTGGAGCCAGCACGATGAGAAACTTTAATTTCTTAATTTATTTTATATAAGTTGTGTTTGCTATTATTTTGAATAGTAAATTGAGAGGTATTTTTATTCATTCCTTATTGCTATTCATGGAAGTTACTAGAAACCAAAAAAATATCACTTTAAAAAGGGTGTTGGGCTTAGGCAGTAGTGTACTACTGGTTTCTGGGATTATGATTGGTACTGGTATTTTTAAAAAAATCGCACCAATGGCGGCCTCTGGATTGAGTTCCAATGCAATCATTGTCGCCTGGATAGTGGCAGGTGTTATTACTGTTTTTGGCGCACTTTCTGTTTCAGGATTGGCTACGCTTACTTCAGAGTCTGGAGGGGAATATGAATATCTTAGAATAATTTTTGGAAATTTTACTGGTTTTATTTTTGGCTGGTCTTGTTTTACAATTATAGGAAGCGCATCAGTTGCAGCAATGAGTTGTTTATTTACTCAATCTTTAAATGCGATTTTCAATTGCTCATTTCTCAATGTAGATCTCCATATCAAAATTATTGCTTGTGTTGTTATCATGCTTTTAACCTGGTTGAATTGTCTGGGCACAAAAAAAAGTACTCAGCTTAATAATGTATTGACTTTCTTGAAAATTGCTGGCTTGCTATTTATTATTATCGGCGGGCTTTTTATTTTCAAATCGGATACTCCAGAAGTGGAACAAGTTGTCGTGCATAAAGATTTTTCTGTTTCAAAATATACTAGTTTGTTCTTTGGCGTTATGCTGAGTGCATTCTGGGCATACGATGGATGGTTAAGTGTTGCATTTATTTCGGGAGAAATAAAAAATCCCAAAAAAAATGTACCCATTGCCATTGTTGCAGGCATTTCAATTGTAATGATTTTGTATGTGTTAATTAACATGGCCTATTTAAAGGTGTTGCCATTAAGTAAACTTGCTGCTATTGGAAACAATGAAATTGCCGCTTCTGAAATAAGCAAGATGATGTTTGGTTATTATGGTAATTTTTTAATTTCTTTTTTGATACTTATTAGTGCATTGGGCTCGTTAAACGGCATCGTGATTACTTATTCGAGAATGTATTATAAAATGTCATTAGATGGATTGTTTTTTGCTAAAGCTTCGCTTATTCATTCCAGATATCAGACTCCTTATATGGCATTAATATATGCGATGGTAATAAGTTGTCTAATGGTTTTTAGCGGAACTTTTGATACGCTGACAGATATGATTGTGTTTGCAGGTTTTTTATTTTATGCTATGCTGGCCTATGGGCTAATCAGGATGAAGAAAAAAGGGCTGGTAAAAGTTGGTCGAATAGGATATCCTTATGTACCTATAATTTTTATTTTATTTTCTTTGGCATTAATGATTAATACTTTTATTGATCAGCCAAAACAAACCTGCTTTGGAATTCTATTAATGTTGAGCGGAGTGCCTTTTTATTATTTTTTTATAAAGAGAAATAAAAGAGTGGATTAATTTATTATTTCCAATGCTTTTTTTATCGTCTTGTCATTCGAATTCAGAACCTGAAAGTATCCATTTTTCTCCCAAACCAATCTGGCGATTAAAGCTTTTAAATCCGTAATGATATTTTGTTTGTCTTTTGCACTTATTCTTTTTATGTCAATTGAATCAGCCTGCATTTCATTAGTCAGCTGATTCCAGTTCGCATCTGAAATATTGAAAGTTGTAGTAAATAAAGCTGGAGTAGGATATTTAAGTTTAAGGTCTTTATTTAGATAAGTATATTGAAAAGCAAAATGATTTATTGTTCCTTTAGCATAAAGAGATAATAAGTCATTACTAATGTCAGATGAATCTGTATTCATTAAGTAATCGGGCATTATACCTCCGCCACTGTATAATTTTTTCCCGGATGGAGATAAGAAAAGCTTTCCATTATTTGCGGCAGAGTCATTATTAACGTTATTACTATTCATTATTCGTTCTTCTATTTCAGCATAATAAGCCTTTTCGCCATTGGCGTATGAACGCTGAATGCTTCTTCCGGTAGGAGTATAATATCTTGCGATGGTTAAACGAAGTGCGCCGTGATCACTGAGGTCGTATTGTTCCTGTACCAGGCCTTTTCCGAAACTTCTGCGCCCTATAATTGTTGCCCTGTCCCAGTCTTGGAGTGCTCCCATGAGTACTTCGCTGGCACTTGCACTTTCCTCATCAGCCAATACAATAAGTTTGCCTTTTTCAAACTGTCCAAGCCTTCTGCATCGGTATTCTTTTTTAGGAAAATGAACGCCTTCTGTATAAGTGATTAATTTATCTCCTTCTAAAAATTCATCTGCAATATCAATGGCATCGTCAAGAACGCCGCCGCCATTTCCCCTAAGATCGAAAATTAAATTTTTCAATCCTTGCTTTTTTAAATCGGTGAGGGCTATCATGAACTCACGATAAGTTTGAGTTGAAAATTTATTTAATTTAATAAAGCCGGTTTCTTTATTCATCATGTAAGCCACATCAATGCTGTTTACCGGCACTAAATCTCTTGTCAGTGGAATTTTAATCAGAGCCGTATTTCTGAAGATTTCAATATTTATATTAGTGCCTCTGCTTCCCCTAAGCAAACTTCTGATTGAATCAGCTGCGATTTTTTTACCTGCTACTAAAATTTCGTTTACCCTAATCAGTTTGTCGCCTGCTAATAATCCTGATTTTTCTCCAGGGCCATCCTTTAAAACATGAATTACATTAAGCGTGTCTTTGTAAATTTCAAATTCGATACCAATTCCGTAAAAATTACCTTGTATTTCATCATTAATGTCTTCTAATCTGGAGGGTGGAATATATAAAGAATGGGGATCTAATTTATTAAGCATCGCATCTATTGCTGTGTCCGCCAGATTTTTCATATTTACTTGATCAACATATTTCTTTTGAATAAGCTCCATGACTTCTTCCACAGGAGTAGCCTTTTCAATTGAAAAAAAATTCTTTCCTGGAATATTGTCGCGCATTTTAAACCCGATAAAGATGCCTCCAATCATGGAAATACTGAGCAGTAAGGGTAGCCAAACCTGTATTTTTTGTTTATTCATTTATTGAAATTGGGGTAATTATATTAATTATAAGTATGCGAAGTTAATTTTTTGTTTCCATCCATATTAATTTTATAGAAAAATCGAAATGATTGTTATAACTTGAAATTCCAAAATAATAATATAGAATGGCAATTAAATTAATAGCAGACAGCGGCTCTTCAAAAACAGACTGGTGTCTCATTTATGATAAAAAGAAAATCAATATACAAACACAGGGCATCAGTCCTTATTTTTTGAACGCAGCAGAAATAGAACAAGTGCTGAGAAAAGAGCTGGTGGTTAAAATGAAAAAATACGAACCCGATGAAGTGTTTTATTATGGCACAGGCTGCAGTAATCCCGAAAATGTAAAATTGGTAAAATCTGTAATTAAAAAAGTTTTTCCAAAAGCAAAGATTACCGTGGATCATGATTTATTAGGAGCAGCAAAATCACTTTGTGGAAATGAAAAAGGTATCGCCTGTATTCTAGGAACCGGATCGAATTCTTGCTTTTACAACGGAAAAAAAGTAGTAAAAAATAGCCCGGGTCTTGGTTATGTGCTTGGAGATGAAGGTAGTGGCGCTTACCTTGGAAAAAAAGTAATTCAGTACTATCTCTATAATACTTTTGATCCAGATCTGATGGATCGTTTTGATGCCAAATTCAAAACTAATGTAAGCGAAATTTTAGATGCTGTTTACAAGAAACCGCTGCCCAACAGATATCTGGCTGGTTTTACAAGTTTCCTCATAGAAAACAGAGGTCATTTTATGATTGAAAATATCATTGAAGACGGGTTTAATGAATTTTTCTTTAATCATATTTACAAATACCGGGAAAGCTGGACGATGCCTATCCATTTTGTGGGCAGTGTAGCTTATGGTTTTAAAGACGTACTTAAAGAACTTTGTATTTCATACGAACTTCAATTGGGCAAAGTTTTAAAGAATCCAATGGAAGGCCTTATTAAATTCCACCAATAAAGCAATTATTAATGGCTTTTCAAAGAATAACGGAAGCGGATTCTCATTACCGTGATATTGAAAAAATGACCGTATCGGAAATGTTAACAAATATTAATACAGAAGATCAAAAAGTAGCACAAGCCGTTCAGTTAGCGATTCCACAAATTGAAAAACTGGTGAATGTAATAACAGACAGAATTAACAGGGGAGGACGACTTATATATATAGGTGCAGGTACCAGCGGCAGGCTAGGTGTTTTGGATGCCAGTGAATGTGTGCCAACTTTTGGTGTTCCCGCAAGTATGGTAAATGGTATCATTGCCGGTGGAGAGGATGCGCTTCGCTCTGCGGTTGAATTTGCAGAAGATGATTTGAATAAAGGAAAAGAAGATCTTGAAAACCAAAATGTCTCAATCCGGGATATAGTGGTAGGATTGTCAGCTGGAGGAACAGCGCCTTATATTTTAAATGCCCTTGAATATTGTAAAAATAAAGGCATTTCAACAGGATCAATTTGCTGTAACCCCGATGCGCCAATTAGTGAAATTTCCGATTTCCCAATTGAAGTAATTGTTGGGCCAGAATTTATTACCGGAAGCACAAGAATGAAATCGGGCACAGCTCAGAAAATGATACTGAATATGATCTCTACTGCAACAATGATAAAACTTGGCAGAGTAGCAGATAACAAAATGATAAATATGCAGTTATCAAATGAAAAACTCATCAACAGAGGAGTGAAAATGGTTATGGAATCTTTAAATATCACCGACGAAGAACAGGCGAAGGCGTTATTAATTTTGCATGGTAGTGTAAAAAATGTTATCGATCAGTTTGGAAATTGAAAAAATAACTTGGAATCTATTAATCTTTACCCTAAATTCGATTCTAGAAATTTTAATAATGTACAACTAAAAATTAGATTCACTTATGAACAACAAAATTTTACTTACAACAGCTTTATTCGCAAGCAGCATTTTTGCTTCAGCCCAAAACAACAAATCAACTTATGCAATCACTGGTGACGGAAACAATGATTTCGTGTGGATGAATATTCGTCAGGTTGATTTAACTACGGGTCAGGTTACAAAAACTTTATTTGAACGCAGTAAAACTAATTTCTCGATTACTGATCTCAATTCAAAATCTGTAACTACTCAAAGAGATTTTACTTCAGAAAATATTTTTGCAACATCAAATTATCCTACAGGAACATTTGTTGCAGCAGCAGCTTATGACAAAAGAAGCAACAAGCTTTTTTTTACCCCAATGCGTAGGGGCGAACTTCGTTGGCTGGATTTGAATGCAGGGACTGAGAATCCTGAATTCTTTACCATGCAAATAAACAATTATAAGACTATAGATGCTAATGACGAAGCCACTAATATTACCCGCATGGTGATTGGTGCAGATGGTAACGGATATGCATTAAGCAACGATGGTAATCATTTCTTTTCTTTCACTACAGGTAAAAAGCCAGTAATAAAAGAATTAGGAAATATTATTGATGCCGATATCAACAAAGGATTATCTATTCACAATAAATGCAGCAGCTGGGGTGGAGATATGATTGCCGATGCTTTTGGTAAATTATATGTTATTTCAGCAAGTCACAGCGTTTTTACTATTGATGTAAATTCTCGTATTGCAACTTATCTTGGAACTATTCAGGGGTTACCAGCAAATTATACCACAAATGCAGCTGCCGTTAACGATGATGGAGAAATTGTAGTAGCAAGTGCTAACATGTTTGATGGTTACTACAAATTACAATTGTCTGATCTTAAAGCTGTAAAAATGGAAGGTTCTGATGCAAAATACAATACATCAGATTTTGCCAATGCAAATTTGTTATTACAAAAAGAAGCTAACAGTTTATTAAATAGTAAAGTTATTCCAACTGCAACTACTCCTGTAGATGCAAGGATATTCCCTAATCCGATAACTAACGCGTCATTCAATATTTTGTTTGATAATAAAAATGATGGAATATATACAGTCGTTATGTCTGACTTAACTGGAAGATCAATGATGACAAAAAAAGTTAGTGTTACTTCAGGTGTTCAAACTCAAAAAATAAACCTGAATGCTCACATGGCAAAAGGAGTATACATTGTAAAAGTTTTAGATGAAAACAAAACGATGATCATCAACGAAAAAGTTGTTGTTCAATAAAAAATACGGGTTAATAAGTTCCAGAGGCTGTCATTTGACAGCCTCTTTTTTTTAAGCTGTGGCTTCAAATAAAAATAAAATCTCAAATATTTGTACCTTATTACTCATTCTATTTAATACTTTTTACTGAATTTTGTAAAGAGAATTTTTAATATCATTGTTATTTTATGCAGAACATCGAGCCCTTTTATAATTGGAGGCATTTATATATTGCAGAAGAAGATCGGCATTCTCCTTTCTTTGGAAATCAATATAGTGAATTTGAATATTCACAAACGCTGTACAATTATTACATCCATCCTCAATGGGATAATTTTGGTTCCAGGACTCTTTACCTGAAGATATTATTTACAGATTACGATTTAAATTATGCAATCATTGAGTTAATAGGAGAATGGAATGATGCGATAGAAAATGATATTATGACGCTCAGAAGGAATATCACCGACGAGCTTTTTGAAAAAGGGATAACCAAATATATAATCATTTGTGAGAATGTACTCAACTTTCACAGTAGCGATGATAGCTATTATGAAGAATGGAACGAACAACTGGAAGACGATAAAGGTTGGGTTGTTTTGCTGAATATGCCAGAGCAAAGCCAATACGACTTTAAGAAAGCCAGGCTTACCAATTATGTTTTTTTCTCAGAATTACCACAGTGGAGAACATTGAAACCAGAAATGATATTTCAACTTATAGATAACATGATTATGAAAAAATTAGAATAGATGTTTGGGTTAAAAGAATAAAATTTTTATTAATTCAATAATTTGCTTTTTCATGCCTTATTTTTGCAAAACCATTTATATCCCACAACTTATAAAATATGACCTTTAAGCATTTTTTTACTTCATCAATCGGCAAGAAATTCTCAATGGCTTTTACAGGGCTTTTTTTGATATTATTTTTAATCGTACATGCAGGGATTAATTCCTGTATTTTTTTAAATGATCACGGAATAACGTTTAATAAAGTAGCTCGCTTTATGAGTCATAACTGGATTATGAGATTTATGGAAATAGGGCTGTTTGCAGGATTGATTTTACATGCTGTTCAGGGATTATTGCTTTGGAAACAAAACAACAAAGCAAGGCCGGTTGCCTATCAATACAATCAGCCTTCAAAAAACAGCAGTTGGTATAGCCGCTCTATGGGAATATTAGGAACACTATTGCTATTGTTTATCATCTTACACTTATCGCATTTTTATGTAGGTACAAAAATTGCGCTGTACTCGGGAGATACCACCCATAATTTGTTTAAAGAAATGGATGATGTGTTTAAAAATTTATGGATTATAGTACTTTACTTATGTGGAGTTATTGCTTTGTTTTGGCACTTGTACCATGGTTTTCAAAGTGCATTTCAGACTTTTGGAATTCATCACAAAAAATACACGCCATTAATAAAAATGCTGGGCACCGGATATGCAATTATTATATGCCTGCTTTTTGCTTTAATGCCAATTGCAATGTATCTGAACTGGATTCAATAATATTTTTTTAATTTATTAATTACAAATCAACTTTTTTCATATGGCTTTAGATGCAAAAATTCCACAAGGTGAAATGGATAAAAAGTGGAATGATTACAAAGGACATGTAAAATTGGTCAATCCAGCCAATAAAAGAAAAATAGAAGTAATTGTTGTAGGAACTGGGCTTGCAGGCGCTTCTGCTGCAGCTTCATTAGGAGAGATGGGGTATAAAGTAAAAGCGTTTTGTTTTCAGGATAGTCCAAGAAGAGCACACAGTATTGCCGCTCAGGGTGGTATTAATGCTGCCAAAAATTATCAGAATGATGGAGATTCTGTTTTTCGTTTGTTTTATGATACAGTGAAAGGTGGAGATTACAGAGCAAGAGAAGCTAACGTTCACCGCTTAGCCGAAGTGAGTACTTCTATCATAGATCAATGTGTAGCGCAAGGAGTTCCATTTGCCAGAGAATATGGCGGTTTATTAAGCAATCGTTCTTTCGGAGGAACTCAGGTTCAAAGAACTTTTTATGCTGCAGGCCAAACTGGACAGCAATTATTATTAGGAGCCTACAGTGCCTTAGAAAGACAAGTAGCATTAGGAAATGTAAAAATGTATGCTCGTCATGAAATGCTCGATATTGTAAAAATTGAGGATAAGGCAAGAGGAATTATTGCCCGTGATTTAATTTCAGGAAAAACAGAAAGACATTTCGGCCACGCTGTATTGTTATGTACCGGTGGATATGGAAATGTATTCTATCTAAGCACCAATGCCATGGGTAGTAATGTTACTGCTGCTTGGAAGGCTCATAAAAAAGGAGCTTTTTTTGGAAATCCTTGCTTTACACAAATTCATCCTACCTGTATTCCTGTAAGTGGTGATCATCAAAGCAAACTAACGCTCATGAGTGAAAGTTTGAGAAATGATGGTAGAATCTGGGTGCCTAAACAAAAAGGAGATAACCGAAATCCAAAAGATATCCCTGAAAATGAAAGAGATTATTATCTGGAAAGAAGATATCCTGCTTTTGGTAATCTTGTTCCTAGAGATGTGGCTTCCAGAGCAGCTAAAGAAAGATGCGATGAGGGCTATGGAGTAGGAACTACCAAAATGGCGGTTTATCTTGATTATAAAGATGCCATTATGCGTTACGGGAAGATAGAAGCGGGTAAACATGGCTTGAATAATGCAGATGACAAAACTATTTTTGATCTGGGTAAAAAAGTAGTAGAAGAAAAATATGGTAATCTCTTCGAAATGTATGCAAAGATTACCGGAGAAAATCCTTACGAAATTCCTATGCGTATTTATCCTGCAGTACACTATACTATGGGAGGATTATGGGTGGATTATGAATTACAAACTACCGTATCCGGGTTATATGCACTTGGGGAAGCCAACTTCAGTGATCATGGAGCTAACAGACTTGGCGCCTCAGCTTTGATGCAAGGACTCGCAGATGGCTATTTTGTTATTCCGTACACTTTAGGTAATTATCTTGCTGATGAAATTCGTACTAATTCAATTTCTACAGATCATCCTGCTTTTTTAGAAGCTGAAAAAGAAGTTAACAACAGATTGAACCTTTTGTTGAATATAAATGGCAAACAAACCGTTGAAAGTTTTCATAAAAGACTCGGAAAAATCATGTGGGACAAATGCGGAATGGCCAGAAGTGAAAGTGGATTAAAAGAAGCCATTGACCAAATTCAGCAATTGAAAAAAGAGTTCTGGAGCGATGTGAAAATACCAGGTGCTATCGATGAATTTAATACTGAGCTGGATAAAGCAGGTAGAGTAGCTGATTTTATTGAATTGGGAGAATTGATGTGTAAAGATGCTTTAAACAGAAATGAAAGTTGTGGTGGTCATTTCAGAGAAGAAAGTCAAACAGAAGAAGGCGAAGCGAAAAGAGATGACGATAACTACAGCTATGTTGCCGCTTGGGAAAATAAAGGAGACAGTAATTGGGAATTACATAAAGAAGCACTTTCGTTTGAAATTGTAAAACCTTCTCAAAGAAGTTATAAGTAATCAATTAAAAAATATGGAGTAATTCATTCTATTGCTTAAAAAAATAAATAGTGAAATATGGAGCATTATCACATGAATCTGACACTTAAAGTTTGGCGCCAAAAAAACGCTAAAATGAAGGGGAATTTAGAAACGTATAAGGTTAAAGATATTTCCTCAGAAATGAGTTTTCTGGAAATGTTTGACGTACTTAATGAACAATTGATTATTGAAGGAAAAGAGCCAATTGCATTTGATCATGATTGCAGAGAAGGTATTTGCGGAATGTGCAGCATGTATATTAATGGTCAGGCTCATGGTCCTTGGCAAAATAACACCACCTGCCAACTTCATATGCGTGCATTTAAAGACGGTGATACCATTGTTGTAGAACCTTGGCGCAGTTCAGCCTTTCCTGTATTAAAAGACTTAGTTGTTGATCGTTCCTCATTTGACAGAATCATTCAGGCTGGTGGATATATTAGTGTAAATACTGGTAATGCAGTTGATGCAAATGCTATGCCTATTGATAAAAAAGATGCAGATAATGCTTTCATGGCTGCAGCTTGTATTGGATGTGGCGCTTGTGTAGCTACTTGTAAAAACGGCAGCGCAATGTTATTTGTTGGCGCCAAAGTTTCCCAGCTTTCCTTATTGCCTCAAGGCGAACCAGAAAGAGAGTCTAGGGTGCTAAATATGGTGGCACAGATGGATAAGGAAGGATTCGGTAATTGTACCAATACTTATGCTTGCGAAGCAGAATGTCCAAAGGGAATCTCGATAGCGAATATCGCAAGATTGAATAGCGAATTTTTAATCGCCGGGCTTTCTAACGAAGAAAATTAATAGCATCTTTTAATAACTAACTGAACCTTCTCTATCGGGAAGGTTTTTTTTTATCCTTTTTAAAAAAATAACTTCTGTAATAATTGCTAAATTTATGATCACGATATTTGTAAAGATTTGAGGTCATTAATAATATATCTGTTCATACTTTCCTTTTTGTCGGGGGATAGTCTTTTTGCACAAATTCAACCAAAGCCATTTTCCAACATCAGAAGTAAATACATTTCTGCTAAAAAAAATGTTCAGGTATTTGATGGTTGTAGTATTGTGCCCAATACCTTCTCTGTAGAAAATGTATCTGCAGATTTTTATCAATTGGATGAAATAAATGCCAGCATTACTTGGAAAAAAAATCCCCAGAGTGACAGTGTTAAAATTTCTTACAGAGTGTTTCCCTTTAAAATTAATGCTCAATACTATCATTTGCATTATGATAGTATCAGAAATAATTTCCTTGCCGACAAGCCAATGAAAATTAGAAATAAAAATTCAGATCAGTTTAATCCTTTTAATGACCTCAAAGGCTTGCAATCTGGAGGAAGTATTGGTCGGGCTATTTCATTCGGAAATAATCAGGATGCAGTGGTGAATTCATCATTAAATCTTCAGCTCAGCGGATTTATAGGGGATAGCCTGGAATTAACTGCCGCTATAACGGATAACAGTTTGCCTATTCAACCAGACGGTAATACAAAAGACCTGCGGGATTTCGATAGGGTTTTTCTTCAGATCAAAAAAAAAGGATGGCAGGTAAGCTTTGGCGATATTGATCTCAATCAAACAGAAAATTATTTTCTTAAATTCAATAAACGCATACAAGGAGTTTCCTTTAGCTCCGAAAATAAATTCCGTGCCGACCGGTCTGATTATTTCTTATTTAGCGGAGCCCTCGCAAAAGGAAAATTCAACACCAATGTAATTAATCCTATTGAAGGAAATCAAGGGCCTTACCGACTTCAAGGAGCCAATAATGAACTCTATTTTGTGGTACTTGCCGGAACAGAAAATGTTTTTATTGATGGGGTTTTATTGCAACGAGGAGAGGATCAGGATTATACAATCAATTATAATACTGCAGAATTAACTTTTACTCCGAGACAATTAATTACCAAAGAAAAAAGAATTCAAATTGATTTTGAATATGCCGATCGCAATTATCTGAATACTCAGCTGTTTTTAACGAATAAATTGACCGTAAATAAAAAATTAGAAATAAATATTTCAGCGTATTCAAATATAGACTCGAAGAATTCTGTAATCGACCAGCCGCTTAGTAACAATCAAAAAATATTTTTAGCTTCTATTGGAGATAGCATTCAGAATGCCTATATACCCAATGCATCAAGAGACAGTTTTTCGATTGGTAAAATTTTATATAAAAAAATAGACACGGTTTACAATACAAATGTCCATGATTCGATTTTTGTTTTTTCCAATAATCCCAATGAACCGCTTTATACCGTATCCTATACTTATCTGGGGCAAGGGAAAGGCAATTACCGCCAATTACTGAATGCTAATAATGGGAAAGTATTCGAATGGATTTCTCCTTTATCAGGAAATGTTAAGCAAGGAGATTATGAACCTCTTATTTATTTGGTTACCCCAAAACAACAACAACTTTTTTCGTTTAAAATAAATTATGCTTTTTCTAAAAATGCGCTAATAAAAGCAGAAGTGGCGATGAGCAATTATGATGTCAATCTTTTTTCAACTTTAGATAAAGAAAATAATCAGGGATTTGCCGGTAAATTTTCTTTTTCTGACAAAACAAATTATTTCCAATTCCTTAAGGCCAAACATATGCTTGAAACTACTGCCGGACTTGAAGTAGTAAAACAACAATTCAAGCCTATCGAAAGATTAAGAGATGTGGAATTTCTCAGAGACTGGAGCCTTCCTTATGACACGAAGCCGGCCGATGAACAAATTTCCAATGTTATGGTGGGATTAACCGGAAAGTCGTCTAATCAACTCAGATATGAGTTAATGAATTATAAAAGATCTGATCGTTATCAGGGAACAAAGCAGATATTGAAACAAAATTTAGTGGTTAAGCAATGGAAAACATCAGCAATAATTAGTCTGGTAGAATTTAATAACAATACTCAGAGAGGTAGTTTTTTTCGCCCAAATGCAGATATAAAAAAAGATTTCAAAAAAATAAAAAACATACAATTAGGCACAAGCTTTTCTGGGGAATACAACACCATTCACGATAATATAACAGATACCCTTAGCCTAAATAGTTTTGCTTTTAACCGGTATGAAATTTATATAAAATCTGATCAGTCGAAATTAAATAAATGGAGTGTTGACTATTTTTCCAGAATTGATTTTCTTCCTTCTAAAAAAGAGTTATTAAAAACAGACAGAAGTGACAATTATGCAGTATCTGCAGAATTAATGAAAAATGAATACAGGCAGCTTCGATTCACTTCAACGTACAGAGCATTAAATGTTGAAAACAATTTATTAACTAATCAAAAATCAGATAAAACCATTTTAGGCCGAGCTGAATATACTTTCAGAGAATTTAAAGATTTCATTACTGGCGGTTTGTTTTATGAAGCAGGTGGGGGACAGGAGCAAAAAAGAGAATATTCTTATCTTGCTGTTCCTGTTGGTCAGGGAAATTATACCTGGATTGATTATAATGGTAATGGAATTGAAGAACTTAATGAGTTTGAATTGGCGGTATTTCAGGATCAAAAAAAATACATCAGAATATATACTCCAACCAATCAATTTGTAAAAACCAACTCACTTCAATTTAATTACAATCTGGATATTAGCCCCCGACAAATTATTAAAAAAGAATCCGGGTTGATAAAAAAAATAATTACCCGTTCTACAGCCAACTCAACCTTGCAAATAAATAAAAAAAATATCGCTGATGGACAATTTTTATTTGATCCTTTTTCAAAACAATTGTCAGATACCAACATGATTGTGTTTAATTCTTTCTTAGCTAATTCATTTTATTACAATAGAACCGGTTCGAAATGGGGTTTCGATATTACACAAAGTAAATCAACTAATAAATCCTTGCTTACCTATGGAGTGGAGAGCCGTTTATTAAAGAATAATACTGCAAGAATGAGGTTTAATTTAAACAGAAGTTTGGTTGCGAATATGGTTTATAGAAATATAAAAAATGAACTCGCCACTACAGGATATAAATTTGAAAATAAAAATTACAAAATATTTCAGCATGCTATAGAGCCTAATATTACTTACCTGCATAAATCTATTTTCAGAATTGCTTTAAGTTATGTGTATTCTCAAAAGGCAAATCAAATTGATTCAATGGAGCGGTCTGATGCTCATTCTATCATTGCAGAAATGAAATACAATACAATTTCAAACAGTAGCCTGAATGTAAAGTTTACTTATAATCAACTTGCTTTAAAGGCTTATGAAGGTGCCGCTAACACTAGTGTAGGATATATGCTTTTGGAGGGATTGCTTCCAGGGAAAAACTATTTATGGAATATTGATTTCACCAAAAGAGTTGCAGGGAATATAGAAATCAATTTACAATACGAAGGCCGAAAATCTGGCACTGCTCAAGTTGTAAATATTGGAAGGGCTTCGGTTAGGGCTATATTTTAAATAAAATGGATTACCCGAAAATTCCACCTTTTTTAAGTGGTCTGGTTCCTTCTCCAACTTTGAAACCATTATTATAAACCTCTATTTTGTAATTTCCTATTTTAAAAACCTCCATAGATTTCCAATCAAAACTTACTGTCTGGCGCTTGTTTTGAGTGTAATTAACTTCCATTTTTTGTGTAAAATCAATCGCATTGCCATCTCTGCTACTGAATTTTGCTGAACCTAATTGGTCTGATGTAATTACTTTTCCTGATGGGTCTGTAATTACAATATATAATATTTTGGCACCTGAGGTAGTGATCATATTCTCATCTAAATCAAAAGAGATTTTTAATTTATCAACTTTTTTAGCATTCGTGGTTTCCTTGGTTTTGCCATTCCCTTTATCGCTTAATCCTATAATATTAAAATTAGAGGCGTGTAAAGTAGATCCTATGTCTATGGTATTCTCTTTATTTTTTAATAACTCAACAGAAGAATCGAAGTCCTTTTTTATAATGTCCCTTTCCTTGGTAACAATTTCGTTTGCTTTTGTCAACTCTGTTTTTTGATTTTCCAATAAAACAATCTGAGTTTTATATCCTTCAATATCGCTATTTAGAGATTCAATGAGATTTTTTGCTTCTTTTAATTCTGATTTGCTGGCATTTACTTTTGATAAGAGGGAATGGATACGAGTTTTTTTGTCTTCAATCTCTTTGTCTCTAAGCGAAATTGCACTGTCTTTTTTGGTGTTAGACGTTTTAATAACATCGTACCTCATGGTAGCGTCGTCAAGTGCTTTTTGCAGTTGATCATGTTCGGCAGAAGCTGTAGCCAGTTGATTGTCTTTTTGGGCAACAAGCTCACGGGTGTTATTCTTGTCCCAGATAATATATCCCCAGGTACACAGCAGGGAAATAATTAAAATGGCAGCAAGAATGTCTTTGGTCTTGTTTTTCTTGATTTTTGTGTTTTCTGAATCAAGAGTTAGCTTAGCATCTTCAGTAGTGGTAGTTGTGTTCATGTAGTAAGAATGGTTCTTTTGTTTTTTAACTTTTAATGTGAAAGTCTTTCGATGGGATATAACATTTAGGATATTAATTATATAGCGAAAATTGTGCCATAAAATGATTTTTGATTAGTAAATTGCGACTAAATATCAGTTTTATTGATATTTAGTCGAATAGTTATCAAATGAGTGTGGATAAAATCATAAATGCCTGGAAAAAAAAGGAGTTTAAGTCTATTTACCTTCTCGAAGGTGAAGAGGCTTATTTTATTGATCAGATCATGCATTTTGCCGAAAATCAGATTCTGACCGAATCAGAGGCTTCATTTAATAAGACTGTTTTTTATGGAAAAGACGCTGAATGGACAAATGTGATAAATACCTGTAAGCGCTACCCAATGTTTGCCGATAAGCAGGTTGTTTTACTCAAGGAAGCTCAGCACATGAATTCATTTGAAAAACTTGAACCTTATATTGAATCTCCTTTGTCTTCTACAATATTTGTAATCGGCTACAAAGGAAAAACCGTTGATAAGAGAACTAAGATTTATAAGGCTATTGCCAAAAATGGAGAAATATTTTCTTCTTCAAAAATTCAGGATTACAAAATTCATGAATGGATATCCAACTTTGTACATTCCAAAGGCTTGACGATTTCACCCAAATCTTTAAGCCTTTTACAGGAGCATGTGGGTAATGATCTTAGCCGAATCGCATCAGAAATAGAAAAATTATCGATTAATCTCAATAGTAAAAAATCAATTGATGAAGATGATATCGAAAAATATATTGGCATCAGCAAAGAGTATAATATTTTTGAACTTCAGGCGGCGATTGTAAACAAAAATCTTCCTGCTGCCATTAAAATAATAAATTATTTCGAACACAATCCCAAAGCAGTTCCCATTCAACTGGCCTTGCCGGCTTTATATGCTTTCTTCAGCAAAGTATATGCAGCTTTTGGAATGAGTGTCAGAAACGAATGGAGCATGAAGCCACTTTTTTATAATAATCCTATTGCAGTTAAACAAGCTAATGTGATGATTGAAAATTATGGATTCAGCGGTGTAGAACGCCTGATTTTATTATTGAATCACTACAATTTAAAAGGAGTAGGGGTAGGAAATTCAGGTACTGATGATGCTTCATTGATGAAAGAAATGGTAGCAAAAATGATCATAGGATAACGGGTACACTTTTTTAGAAAAAGAAATTCACACAATGATTATAATGTCATAGCCATAAACTTATCCTTATTTAATTGTTCTTTTAAAGCGTCAATTCCTTCAAATTTTATTTCATCTCTCATTTTTATTTTCACCATTACGGTTATTTCTTTTCCATAAATCAATTCATCAAAATCAAAAATATTCACTTCAATAACGCGTTGAGTTTGATTGAAAGTGGGCCTTACTCCAATGTTCATCATTCCCTTTAAAAGTTTTTTAGAATGATCAATAATTACTTCAACGGCATAGACTCCATTTCCTGGAATTAATTTTTGTGCATCGTCCAGATTTATATTTGCTGTTGGAAAACCAATGGTTCTTCCCAGTTGATTTCCATGAACTACAAAGCCTGAAAAAAAATAGGTATAGCCCAGTAATTCATTTGCAGTGGCAATATCTCCTTCAGATAATTTGTTTCTGATTTTTGTACTGCTGATGGTAATGTCATGTAGCAATTGTTCCGGAATTTCTTTTACCCTGAAATTAAAAACGGAGGACATTCTTTCAAGCAGTTCAAAATTCCCAATACGATTATGCCCAAACTTATGATCGTATCCAATGATAATCGTATGTGGATGGAAGCACTTCACTAGGAAATCACTGATATAAGAGGCCGCCGTCATCTCAGCAAATGTTTGTGTAAAAGGAACAATAATCAGATTTTGTACACCTGCTTCTGACAGTAATTTTATTTTCTCATTGAGCGTGTTTAAAATAAAAATCTGACTGCTAGGATTTCCAACTATTTGCCGGGGATGAGGATAAAAAGTAATCACAACTGAACTGCCATTAATGTTGACCGCTTCTTGTTTTAACTGTTCGATGATTTGGCGATGGCCATTATGTACACCATCGAATGTACCAATGGTAATAACCGCATTTGTGAAATCGGGCAAATCATTTATATCGTGATAAACTTTCATTATGAACAATGGTGCAAAACTAAATGATAAATAATAAATGGTAATATCGGTTTTCAAATTTAGTTTTGCCCAATAATTATAAAAAATGAGCCT
>CALQSB010000018.1 GCA_943333125.1 Chitinophaga pinensis | reverse complement strand
TATATTGGTCCACACATTTTAAAACAAGTTGAAAATGTCGGTATCTAATATTGAGCTCATAAAACACATCTTTGATGAATGTGCGTTTATTACTACCCACACAAATGGGAAAGATTCGAATCAAGTTATAAATGATAAAGTATTAGTTAGAGCACTGGAAAGAAGTATAGAAATTATTGGTGAAGCAGCCAATAAAGTAGATGATGAATTTAAAAAAGATTACCCTCACATAGAATGGAGAAAAATGGCGGCTACTAGGAATCAATTTATTCACCATTATTTCGGAATTGATTATGATATTTTTTGGGACATCATTGAAAATAAAATCCCCGATTTGCATTTTTTTATAAAAGAAATTTTAGAAGAGCATTCAGCAAAGTAAACTTTCTAAGAATAATAATAAATCCTCCACCAAGCACTTCGAACTCAAACCCGTTAGGACCACTGTTATTTTTGAAAATAATATTTACGTTAGCTCAATACTAAAAACCACATTTTAAATTATTCGTTTTATTGTTTATTTTTACCTAAATGAATCTAAAACATGAACTACAAAGTATCATTTCAGGAATTGGCGATCATTCAGCAGAGGATATTATCAAAGCAGCAGCCCACCACATTAGAGAAAGCCAAAAAACAAGTGGAGACACTGAAAAATCAGAGTTCTCAAAAGAGCAAGAAGCAAAGAAGTTAACTAAATGGATTGACTCACAAAATCTCTGATTCTGCGAACATGATGAAAATCGATTTATTGCAAGCGGTGCAGAACAAAGAGTATATCTGTATTCCGATGAAAAATTTGTATACAAATTCAATGACACTATCTTCTACGAATTTTGGTTAGATTATTTTTACAGCCTTTTGATTCATAATTATTTCTTCCCTCAAACAGCCTATGAATTAATTGGATTTTATCAAGAAAAGCAAGTTTTGTTTGCTGTAGTAAAACAACCTTTTATTGAAATTACCGAGCCCACAAATTTACCTTCAGTAAAAGAATTTTTAAATCAAAATGGATTTGAATTAAAAAAGAATAATAATTATTTCAACAATAACATTAGTATTATTTTAGAGGATTTACATGACGAATATGTATTGACCAATAATGGTGTTTTGTTTTTTATTGATACTGTTTTTTATATTAAAGATTCTTTCTTTATTGAGGAATAGTATTGATTAAGTTTATCAAATCTTTCTCCAAACACTTCGAACTCAAACCCGTTAGGACCACTGTTATTTTGAAAGATAATAATGGTCTTTGATAATAATATTTAACTGCCATTATTATTTCTTTTACCATTTGCCAATCAATTCCATTTTTGTATAAAATGTAAATTATGGAATTCGATTCCATTTATGTATATTTATACAAAAATGGAATCTATGATTTCTCGAGCCATATTAGATGAGGCTAAATTGGCACTAAAGCAATTTCGAGCACTCTGTATTACCGGTCCAAGACAAAGTGGAAAAACCACTTTGAGCAAGGCTCTTTTCAATGGAAAGCCGTATGTAAATTTTGAGGATCCAGTTGTTCAAGACTTGTTTCAAAAAGACCCTCGTACATTCTTAAAGAATTATAACACCGGTGCTATATTTGATGAAGTTCAACGTGTGCCTGAACTTTTCAGGCACTTACAAGTTTTAATGGATAAAAATACTTCCAGGGGTCAATTCATTCTTACAGGTTCTAATAACTTTCTTTTACAAGAACAAGTTTCCCAATCTCTTGCCGGACGGGCAGGATATCTGACCTTATTGCCTTTAAGTTATCAGGAGTTAAAAGATGCAAATTTACCGGTGGGAGATTTACTTACTAATATGTTAACAGGAGGATATCCAGAGATATGGTCTGAAAATTTACTTCCACAAAAATGGTTCAATAGTTATATTCAAACTTATATCCAAAGGGATGTCAGGCAATTGAAGAACATTTCCAACCTAGCCTTATTTAGTCGTTTCGTTGTTCTCTGTGCTAACTATGCCGGACAAATTCTTAATCGCGATGAATTATCCAAACAAGTGGGTGTTGATACTAAAACCATTCAATCCTGGTTGGGATTATTGGAGAATAGCTATATCCTATTTCAATTGCAGCCTTGGTATAATAATCTAAATAAGCGGATTGTAAAAAGTCCGAAAATATATTTCTATGACACGGGTTTACTTTGTACCCTACTCAACATTTCATCAAAATCAGGTTTAAAAAATCATCCAATGGCTGGTGCCATTTTTGAAAACTGGTGCATTTCAGAAATAAAAAAGAACAAATGCAACCAAGGCGAAAGCAATGGAATTTTCTATTTCCGGGATAATATGGGAAATGAAATCGACCTTATTATTGAAAAAGAAACAGGGCCTTTGGCTTTAGAAATGAAATCTGCATCTAAACCCGACCGCAGTCTTTTGAAAGGCCTCAAGTTTTGGAAAAAGTATCAACCCAATTCCAATAGCCTATTACTTTATCAGGGAAAAAATGCGCCTACAGAAGAAGTTAATATTCAATTCATGTCATGGGAGGACTTGGATTCCATCCGGTAATAAATATCAAATCCTCTTCCAACCTCTTCGAACTCATTTCCATTAGGACCACCCAGCGAGAATTTTGGTCAATCTGCATAGGTTGACCATTTTTATTTTCCGCTGAAATGTACGACAGACAAGAGATTGCGGTGAATATACTATTGACTCTTGGAGTTCGAAGGGTGTTATTTTCCTTATTATACAAAATCCCATCGGGGTATATTAAATATTGCAAACGTTGCTTATCACTATAATCGCTTGAAAACCACAACTGACTGGCTTTTTTAGAAATTCTAATTCTGGAAATTATTAATTGTCCAGCTCTGGCGACTGAAGCTAAATTAATGAATAAATGTTGATTGTTACCACACCCGATGACCAGAATTTCGTCCGCTGGAATGAAATTAAATAGATAACAAAAGATGAAACACAGCTTCCGTCCAACCCAGCTTTAGCAGGTACTTTTTTAGCTGCTGTGATTCATTAAAACATTACAAACAGAAAAGGATAAGTCGTATAACTTATCTTTAAATGAAAACGCTGCAACTAAATCGGCTAATTCTTTTCAAAAGTCAGGTAGTCAGTACCTCCATTACCTCCGCTAACATCTTGTAATTTAATTTTACTATCAGTTCTTTCAATTGTGTGCCAATCATCAGATATTTCAATAAAATCTGCTGGTGATGAGAAAGAAAGTACGAGTTTAATTTTATTGTCATCATTCCTTGTTGTCCAAGTACCAGTAATTGTATTTGCAGCTTTAGTAGCAGTCACTGTGCCGTTTGTGTTAAAAACAAAGCTATACCCAATAAAATTATTTGTTTCGTCATGATCTGTATCCCAATAATAAGTTATTCGCCAATTTCCAGTTGAAACTGTAGAAGTAACATTACTTGTTGAAATACTTGGATTGCTATCGTCTTTTTTACAAGAAAAAAACAATACTGAAAATACTAATAAATAAAATACTATCTTTTTCATTATTACAATTTTAGGAGTTAAAAATATGTTTTGTTATTTTAATTACGTTTTTTTTATTATTAGTCAGTAGCATTGCAGCCATATCTCTTATCTGCGAAAAACATCTCGGCTGTCCAACTCAAACATAACACATTTTTAGAAAGACACGATATACGCCTAGGTGATTATTGCGGGTTATTTGGTTTGCTTTGACTAAAGATTCACCAAGCTCTCCACATCCTCCCAAAAGTTCGAACTCAAACCCATTAGGAATACTTGAATGTAAATGTGTTTTTCAATTGGTTGCTATTATAAATTACCTGCTACATCATTCATTTTGAATTGAATGAGATTTTCAACTCAAATTCAAAACGCTTCGAACTCAAATCAGTAATCTCAACATGTGATTTTTTAAGTGGATAGTTATTACATTTTGAAGCTGTGATAGTCGATTAAAGAAAATGATTAAGGAAACTTATAATTCTTTCTTTCCTTTTTAATATTTATTTCTATATTTTTTTTATATTTAAACTAGTTATGAAATATAATTCTCTTAACTGTATATTTCAATATTGATGTTATAGTAAATTTTAAAACTGAATTATTAGAAAAGTCATTCATAAAATAAATTGAAAATGAAAGAAAAATTAAAAATTTACTTAGGTGTTATGTTTACAATTGCGGCTATTTACAATGCTGCTTATAGTTTAATTTCTCCGATATCTATTTTATTAAATATCAATCCCGAAAATTGGCTTTTTAAGGCGATAGATAACAATTGGGGAGAACGTGGATTTATTATGCTGGTTATAATAATTTTATTATCAAACATAATCTGTTTTGTTATTTTCCGTAATAAATTTTTAAATACCGAAATTCTCTTACAACGTTTACGAAGTTTCTTAAGATACTTTTTGTTTTTTGTTTTTTTTGATTATGCTTTCGCTAAAACAATGGGAAACCAATTCAGTTTACCCGAATTTTTTGCAGACATGCCCCTTTCTGATTTAAATGGGTTTTTATTAACGTGGTTATTCTTTAGTTATAGTTATGTATATGGTTTATTTATCGCTTTTTCACAGTTTTTAGGGGCAACATTTTTGATAATAAATCGTACTAAATATATTGGTGCCTTATTGTTGATTCCGGTAATTAGTAATATTATTTTTATTGATTATTGTTATGAAATAGGAAACGACGTAAAAGTAATTTCGGTTTTTTATTTAGTTGTGTTATTATATATTATTGAACCTATTATTGGATCTCTATTTAAATTGCTTTTATTCAAATCAGAATTAATATCAAAAGATAAAGCGCCCATTTCTTTAAATAAAAAACAGGTTGTTATAAAATTATTTACCACTTTGGCTATCGCTTTTATTTGTTTTTACAGTAATTATTTTCAAAAAGTAAAATTTCAATTTACTCAGCCAATAATGGGTGTATGGAAAACAGGAAACGTTTATTTAAACAATAATTTATTTACCTGGGATTGTTCAAATGATTCAATTCCGAAAAAAATATATTTTGAAAAAGGAGGAAGTTGTTTTATAAAATATAGCTCTACAGATCATTATGGAAACTATCAAACCAAAGCAGATAGTATTTATATTTTTGATGGCAATGATAGTGCCCTTAATTTTTCTGGTAAATATAAAATGAATGATTCTCTTTTGGTTCTTAAAGGTATTATAAAAAATAATTTACCTGTCGTTTATAATTTATCCTTAATCAGGAAAATAAAATAAACCATAAAATAGTTAATGCTGCCTTTTAAAATATCATTATCTAAATAAATCAATTGGGAGATTTACATTTATAAAATTAGAAGCAGATAATTTATAAATTTATCAAAGACGATTTAAAATCATTTTATTTCCCCAATTATTTCAACCCTTCGTAATGCTTAATAATTTCAATGGCAAAAAACCAGGCAGATATTAAGGTGCCAAAAGCAACTATTGCTGTAAATATCATTAACCCTAAAGAATATTTTTTCATTTCTTTTTGCATCAATTCCATACGAATCGCATCTTTAATTTTAAGCTCTGCTTTTTCTACATATCCGCCATTGTTAAAAAAAACAAGGCCTTCCAAAGAAATGGTCAGCGGGTCAATGCTCTTCACAAATTTGTCAATATATAAAGTAGAAAAAAGAACATTGATCTCCCATTCTTTTAATCCAAATTTATCAATCAATCTTTGGGATATTTTGTCACTTGTAGAAATTAACTTATCATCAGCATAAAATTTAACTCCTTTGTAAATATTTTCATATTCTACAATTAACTGCTCTAAAATATAATCTAGTTCAACATTATAGTTCTTATTCATTTTTACTTTAGTTGTCTGTTAATAAATCAGTTCGTTAACTACTTTTTCTGTATCAGAAAGATCTCCAGTTAGTCTTACTTCGGGTAAGGGTGATTTTTTAATTAAAGTAGGAATGGCAATAATTTGTTCTTTTGTTATTTTTTCTGGATGCTCATAAATATCTATGATATCCAATTCGTAATTTTTATTTAAATATTTATCAAAAATGATTCTGCAGTTTTTAATAGACCTTGAAGCAAGAATAGAATTTTTATTAATAAACAACTGAAATAAATATTTTTCATTATTATAATTATTTTTCATTGGGGTAAATTTAAATTTACAATCAAAATCTGTACTATTTTTTAATCCAACTCGCTATTTTCACCCCGTCATTGGATTTAATTTATTAAGGATTTTGCTGCATTTATTTCGAAATGTTTATTGCGTGTAATGGAAAACCATTTTCTTCTATAACCATTGGCAATAGACTAATTCCATCCGAAGATATTTTTATTTCTTTTTTTTGTTTTGAATGATTCATCCCTCTAGACTTTTTAACTTCTAATGTATTTATTCTCTTGTTAATAAAATCAATATCCTGAAGCATAATCCAGGTATCTACTGTAGAAGATATTCCCTCATCGTTCTGATTTAGCGAAATAGAGTTAAGGGTAATAGCGGCAGTAAACATCACCGTTAATTTTTTTGTTTTTAAATACCAGATGAACTGAGTAAGCATAATTCTTACATCACTATTAGGGCCTTCTGTAATTAAATTAGAAACCGGATCTAATATAATTATAGTAGGTTGTGATTTTTCTATTTGTTCTTTAATAGCCATAAAATGCAATTCGAGATTTTGCAAAGTTGGAATGGCATGATAAAATTTTAGTTTGTTAGAATTTATTAATGGTAATACATCAATGCCAATTGATAGCATGTTTCTTATTATCTGATTAGGCGATTCCTCAAAAGCACAATAAAGACAAGATATATTGCTTTTACATGCATTGTTTACAAATGTCATAGATAAGCTTGATTTTCCTGTTCCTGCTGTTCCCGAAATCAAAATACTGCTTCCTAAATAAACGCCTTTGTTGTCAAGCATTTCATCCAATGACTTTAAACCCAAAGAAATTCTTTCATTTGCAATTTTAAAGTCAATTGACTGATTAATTACAGGAAACACCGTCATGCCTTTCTCGTCTATTAAAAAAGGATATTCATTGTTGGAATGAAAAGAACCCCTGTATTTTAAAATTCTTATTCGTCTCGTTCCAATCTGATTGCTTAACCGATTGTTTAACTCAATAACACAATCCGCTACATTTTCTTCGAGTCCTAAGCGAGTGAGAAACGTATCGCCAATTTCTGCGGTGATAATTGCAGTAACTTTTTTTTCTTTTAACCAAAAAAACAATCGTTTGAACTCCGACCGTAAAATTCTTGTATCAAAATTCGAAAATAATGTATCAAAGGAATCGAGTACAATTCTCTTGGCATTAACCTTTTGAATAGCCTGATCAAGGATTACAAAAAGTCCATCAATGTTATACTTGCCAACCTCGTGAATCTCGTTATTGTTTATATTAAGATGTTCAATTAGTATTTTTTTTTCTGAAATCAATTTCTGTAAATCATGACCCAGTGTAAGTGCATTTACAATCAAATCTTCAGTTCGTTCTTCAAAAGTCACAAACAAACCAGGTTCGTTATATAACATTGCGCCATTGACTATATATTCCAACGACATAAAGGTCTTACCCGTGCCACTCCCGCCTACTAAAACGGTAGGACGGTTTTTAGGTATCCCTCCATAAGTTATTTCATCTAATCCCTTAATCCCAGTTAAGCTTTTTTCCAGCTTTTTTATTGTCGGTTTAATTTCCGGAGCTGTTTGTTCTAATGTGATTGTATTTTCCGTTTTCATGTAATTGAGGCTTTTAATCTGATGATTATTTTAGTTTCGGATTTGACATCAAAGAATATATAAGAGATTAAAAGAAAGACTTATCGTAGTAATAATTACTTGTGTATAACAATTGTTGATATGATTGTTGTCATTTAGCAAGTTATTTTATTGAGATTTAAATGAAATTTTTTGTAAAATTTTTGTACTCAAAAGCATTTCAATAATAAAAGCCAGAAATAATAATCCGGCTTTTATTATTGAAACTGTTGATTTTTATTAATCTGCTAAATGATAATAATTTTTAACTGCATTGTAATTTGAATAATCTAAAAAAGGAACTTTTGCCGAACTTTTTATCAAAACGGATCTGAAGGTTAAAGTAATACCTGTACCAACACGAATTGGAATTTCAATATCTAAATGACCCGTTGATGGATAGAAATACGGAATTACAAATGCAGAATTTTCGTAAGAACCATAAGGCAATTGTAGCATTGAGCTGTCGCTAAATCTCCAATAGGTAAGTGCAACATCTGTGGCATCGGAACCCGTTAGTGTTGTGGTTTTTAATGAATCTCCAACACTGTAACTTAAAGAAAAATCAAATGTTTTTGCGTCGGGGCCCGCTGGCCCTGTTGCTCCTGCAGGTCCTGTAGGTCCTTCTTTTGTACAACTTGTAAATAAGAATCCGAAAACAATAACCAGTGTTCCTAAAATTTTTAATGTTTTAATTTGTTTCATAAAATAATTTTTTTGATTAAATAATGAAGCAAATTTATTTTTAAATAAATTTCAATTGATGAATACGGGTCTGCTACCTGTTAGGTGTATTTATGATTAACATTATTTTTTAAAATTGTAAAAAATATTTTTGGAAGAAAATTTAGAAAATAGAAACACAAAAAACCACTCCTCAGTTGTGATTAATTTTGAGTACGGAGATCTTTTTTATTTCACTTTAAAGGCAATGAAATAATAATTGTTAATCACACCAATGGGTTCCAGTTCGAGATAATAAGAACTTATAAAATGAGTGTAGGCCATGAACTCGTGTGTTGGAACACTGAATTCGTCAAACAAAATAATGTCTCCTTTTTTCAAATAAGGAGCGAGTGAAGTAAGGGTATATAGTGTTGCGGTGTAAAGGTCGGCATCCATCATTATTACCTTTCTTCTGGAATTATCAAAATCTTTTAAAAATCCTGGTAAGGTTTGCTGAAATAATCCCTGATAAAACTTTCCTCTTTCATCAATTATTTTCGGAATAGCTCCTGAATTGAAATAGCCTTTTTTATAGGGGCCAAAATCTTCTGGCAGGCCGGTAAAAGTATCAAAACCAAAAAATCTTGATGCTGAATTTGTATTCTTATTCATCCACCATTCAAAGGAAACACCTGAAGCCACTCCAAACTCTAGATAATTAATTTCGTTATCCAGTTTTTCGGATTGAATGATATCGTTATAAAGAATGAATCTTTTTTTGTAATCCCATTTTGAAAAAAAATCATTTCCTGGGATATATTTATTTTTATTCGCCCATCTCGACATTTTACTCAGGTAAGCCAGTTGCAGGAAGAATCCTTCCAGCGGACCGAAAATAAAATGAAGCTTTAGTTTTATGAATATAGATTTAGTAAGTCTTATGATTGTAAACTTCATAAATTAACCTTGTAATAATTGTAAATATCAATGCCTGTTATAAATGAACGATTAACTAACCAGTGTTCCTACTTTTTCTCCGATTACAACACTCATCAGATTTCCTGGTGTGTTCATATTAAAAACAATAATAGGCAGATTATTTTCCATACACAAAGTAAAAGCGGTCATATCCATTACGTTTAGCTTTTGGGAGATACAATCAGCGAATGAAATTTTATCAAATTTTGTTGCGGTTGGATCTTTTTCCGGATCTGCGGTGTAAATGCCATCAACTCGGGTTCCTTTTAAAATAATATCTGCTTTTATTTCTATCGCTCTCAATGAACCTGCTGTATCTGTAGTGAAATATGGATTTCCGGTTCCGGCACCAAAGATTACTACGCGTCCTTTTTCCAAATGACGAATAGCGCGTCTGCGTATATACGGCTCCGCTATTTGCTCCATTTTAATGGCACTTTGTAAACGGGTATACACGCCTGCTTTTTCCAATCCACTTTGTACAGCCATACCATTGATTACGGTTGCCAGCATGCCCATATAATCACCCTGAGCTCTTTCTATGCCAGTTTCAGCTTCATTCATACCTCTGTAAATATTACCGCCGCCAATTACTAAAGCCACCTGAACGCCCATTTCGGTAATCTGTTTGATGTCTTTTGCATATTGTGCAATAACGGATGAATCAAGTCCAAAACTTTTATCTCCCATCAATGATTCTCCTGAAATTTTAAGTAAAATTCTTTTGTACTTAGGCAACATGGTTTTTTGGTTTTTTATTGTTTAATTTTTCGTTTAGCAATTTGCATAAAAAAACCCGGTTAAAACCGGGTTTAAAAAAATATTTTATCCTAAAGCTACTCTCTTAAATTCGGTAACCTTCATATTGGCATCAATACTGGTTAAATATTGAGCAACGGATTGATTTCCGTCTTTTACAAAAGCCTGAGCCATTAAAGTGTTGTCTTTGAAAAATTTATTCAATTTGCCCATTGCAATTTTTTCGGCCATTTCAGCTGGTTTACCTTCTGCTTTAACCATTTCAATAGCAATGTCTTTTTCTCTTGAGATTACATCAGCAGGAATTGAAGATTCGTCAACTGCCAGTGGATTCATTGCAGCAATTTGCATCGCTACATCTTTTCCAGCTTCGGCAGATTCAACAGTCATTCCTACCAATACACCCATACGGTTTGCACCATGAATATAACTGGCAACAAATGGGGCTTCTACTCTTTCGAATTTAGAGATTTCAATTTTTTCGCCAATTGCTGCTAATTTATCATTGATTAAATCTGCAACTTTAACACCATTGATTTCTGAATTATATAATTCTTCTGCAGATTTTACATTGTTTGCAATAGCAACGTCGGCAATGCTTTGAGCGAAGGCAACGAAGTCAGAATTTTTACTAACAAAATCAGTTTCGCAACTAATGCAAATTACTATTCCTGCTTTTTTATCTGCTGTGGTATAGGCTAAAATAACTCCTTCTTTTGCTTCACGGTCGCTGCGTTTTGCTGCAACTTTCTGACCTTGCTTGCGTAACCAGTCAATAGCTGCTTCAAAATCACCGTTACTTTCAGTTAGTGCTTTGCGGCAATCCATCATTCCTGCTCCTGTAGCCTGACGTAATTTATTTATATCTGCTGCTGTAATAGTACTCATAGTTATCTCCTTTTATGTCCGTTTCCGGATTTTAATAGATTTATTATAATTAATACTTTTTAAAGTAAATCATTTATTTACCTGCTGGTCTTCTTGCACCTGCACTTGGACCACCAGTCCTGCGTCTTGGAGCTCCACCCGGACTACCTGCACCTGGACCACCTTTACCGCGCTTTCCTTTATCATCACCACCGTCAACTTTTTGTTCAAATCGGGCAGCTTTAGCTTCAGCACTTTCCTCAACATCTGATGAGCTATCGTCTTCGTCTCTGTCTGCCTGACGTTCCTGCAAACCTTCAGCAATAGCAGCAGTAATATAATTTACTACAATAGAAATTGATTTTGTTGCGTCATCATTAGCAGGAATAGCGAAATCGATTTTATTAGGATCGCAATTCGTGTCTACCATACCGAAAGTACCAATGTTCAAACGCTTAGCTTCTGCAAGTGCAATGTGTTCGTGACCGATATCCACTAAAAATAAAGCAGCAGGAACACGACTGATCTGAGCAATACCGCCCAAAACTTTTTCCATTTTATCTTTATCTCTGGTTAAAGTCAGTCTTTCTTTTTTGGTAAGGTTTTCTGCACTACCATCGCCCAATAATTTTTCGATGCTCTGCATTTTCTTAACACTTTTACGAACAGTATTAAAGTTGGTAAGCATTCCTCCCAGCCAACGTTCTGTAACGAAAGGCATATTTACGCGCTTTGCACATTCCTGAACAATTTCTTTAGCTTGTTTTTTTGTAGCAACAAACATGATTTTCTTACCACTGCGGGCAATAGCTTTCATAGCTGCAGCCGCTTCCTGCATTCCTTCTACAGTTTTATTAAGGTCGATGATATGAATACCTTTTTTTTCTGCGAAGATGTAAGGAAGCATTTTAGGATTCCACTTTTTCTTTAAGTGACCAAAGTGAACGCCTGCTTCCAAAAGTTGCTGTTGTAATGATGTATTTTCCATTTATAATTTTTTTAAAGTTGTTTGGAGTTTGGCGTTTGGCGTTTGATGTAAAACAACACCAAACACCAAACACGAAACGAAATAATATTAACGCTTGCTGAACTGGAAGCTTCTTCTTGCTTTTTTACGTCCTGGTTTTTTACGCTCAACAGAACGAGGATCACGCTTTAATAATCCGGCCGCCTTTAAAAGAGGGCGAAGCTCAGGATTGATATCAATGAGGACTCTTGAAATAGCCAACTTTGTAGCTTCTGCCTGTCCTTTAACACCGCCACCTGTCGCATTTACAAGAATATCATATTTGCCGGTAAGCTCACTGATTTTAAGAGGCGCTTCTACTTGATTTTGTAAGTACACCAAGGGGAAATACGTTTTATAGTCTTTGCCGTTAACTGTAATTTTTCCGTCTCCTTTTGAAAGGAAAACACGGGTTACAGCTTCTTTTCTGCGGCCGACTGCGTTTTTTTGCTTTTCCATTTATTTATATTGAGTATCAGTAACCCGATACCAGGTTGAATTATTTAATGATTGTGAATTTAAGTTCTGCAGGCTTTTGTGCACCATGTGGATGAGCCGTTCCAGCATATACAAATAATTTTTTGTACATCTTACGTCCCAAACGATTTTTAGGTAACATTCCTTTTATAGCTCTTTCGATAACTACTTCCGGACGACGCTTTAACAGATCCTGAGCAGCTTCCCCTTTCTGACCACCAGGGTAGCCACTATAGGTTAAATACTCTTTATCTTCCATTTTGTTGCCGGTAAATTTTACCTTTTCGCAATTGATTACTACAACAAAATCGCCACAATCAACGTGAGGCGTGTAATAGGCTTTGTTCTTACCACGGAGAACAGACGCAATTTTTGCGCACATACGTCCAACGGTTTGATTAGTACCGTCAACAACGTACCAGTTGCGTTTAACGGTAGCCTCGTTCGCATGTTTAGTGGTGAAATGTAATTTGCTCATTTTTTTCTTTTTTTTAGATGATGCCGAAGCTATCCCTGCGGCAATTTTTAAATTTGGATTGCGAAGGTAGGGGGATTCATTTGTTTTCAACAAGCTTTTGATGATTATTTTTTACAGGCCGTCTATAACAACTTGATTTTCAGTAAATTTTTTGTTCGTTTTATTTATTGGTTCGTAAAATATATGTTGAAAATTGTGTTTTTACAAAGCTTACCATCAATAATCATGACGGTTCAATACTATACAAATGCATTTAAACCCAGATTTTGCAGTTGAAATCTATTACAAGAAAAAAATGCTGCAAAGACAAGCATTTGCTTGATATTTTGATCTCCAAATAAATTCATTATGCTTTCGTCCAAAATATCGGCTCAAACACCCGTATTTATTGCCTTTTTTCCTTTCATCACGATTCCAACTGCAAAATCCGGGTTTAACCCGACTTATTTCGAAGATCTAGCCAATAAAAAATAAGCAGATTATGAAGCTTTATTTATCCTGTTTATTTATTTTCGCAGAAATCAATCTTTTTACGATGAAATATTTATTTTTCGCTCTGCTCTGCTCCATTCCATTTTTCGGTACAGCACAGGATGTTGACTTTGATAAAAAAACTGACGAGGTAACTGTTGATGGTGTAAAAGTTTTCAAGATTGAAAGAACAGGTTGCGGATTTGGCGCAACTGATTGCCATTATGATATACTTGATTTGGAAGGAAATAAATTATTTAAAGTCAATTATAGAGATTTTAATTCTCCTGTTGAAATCAGTAAATCAAATCCACAAGGAACAGTAAGATATTTTGAGTTTGTTTTTTTCTCATCAAAACAAAAAGCAGAAACAGATTTCACCGGTATCAAGGAAATTCATCTTGCCAAATTTATTGTAAAAAACAAAATGGTAAAAGACGGGAAAATAAATCAAACTGCTGTGGATGAGTTTGTGTTTTCAAGTGGCACTCCTTTTTCCGAAAGAGTAAAATTCTAATCTTCAGAACGTCGAAGTCTATCAGTTTTATACTTCCTATTATTTTGTTACAATCATTATTATGAAAAACATCATCAATATAGAATTTAAAAGATGCTGGAATTTATAGAATTCAAGATTTCAAAAGCATCGATTCAAATATCAAAAAAGCCACTTCTGAAAAGAAGCGGCTTGTTAGCTTTAAAACCATTAATTACCCTTTAAATTATTTCAAGAAAAATAAAAATATTTATAAAAAAGTTACGAATCGAAAAACAATACTGATGGTCTAAATAATAATGCCTTTCTTGTAAATAACCTAGGTTTAATCAAATCTATAAAATTTTTCAGCCTCCTTTTTTTTCATTAATGTTCATTAATAATTGTTTGCTTTAGATATTACAATTAAAATTAATTTTGTGATATGGCAAGAAAACCGAACCCAATTTCCAAAGTGGAAATCAACGAGATTGTTTCATTAATTAAAATCAAAGGAAGTATACCCATTAATCACCCAGTCGACTGTAAAACGTTATCTTATCATATTAATACTATTACCGGAAAATATATTTCAGAATCAACCATTAAGCGAATTTTTGGATTTACTAAAAATGATTTCTCCCCTTCATACGACACGATTAACATTTTAAAACAATATACGGAGCTCCATATAAAAAAACCTAATCAACGCAGTACCGTTGATTTCATAATGGATTTTTTTAACCCCTTGCATTTTGAGGATATTAATAAAGCAGACAAAGGTTTTCAAGCTGCCTGCAGAAGTATTGCTGTTCATCTTAAAAATGACTTAACTCTTTTAGAGCAAGTAATGGAGCCTCTTGCAAAAATAGAAAATGGAAGAAGGTTTTACTATGACTTATTTCCAGATTATGAATTAATCTCTTCTATTCAATACAAAGGATATGAAAAATATCTGCAGCACGAAAAAAGTTACGAAGGAAAAATATTTGCTAATTGCATTTTGTTTATGCGAAGTTTTTTTGATAACAATTTGAAGGCCATGAAAAGTAAATGGGAATCCTTATCGTTACTTTATGAAAAAAATAAAAAGCTTCACCCATTTGTATTAGGCAGATATTGTCAAATTCAACTCATTTCAAATGTCCATTTTAATTCCTCGGAAGTATCTAAAATAAAGAAAGAAATTTTCTCCATTGAAAAGAAAATGCCAAGAAATGAATCAGGTCTTTTTATGGAATTTCCAGGCTTTCATTATTTTGTCTGCGATGGATTATGGCATATTAAAGCATACGAAGAGCTTCTAGAATTAAGTAAAATTGCTTTGACTGATTTTAAAAAACACAATGAATTTATCTGGAAGGGATATTATGACCAATTGTATCTATATCAGGGTTTAGCTTTAATGAATTTGGGTAAAAAATCTGCAGCAAAAAAATTGATATCTCAAATCAAACCCGAAAGGTTTTATTTTCCTACCAAAAAATATTTTGAAACACTATACTCAGAATTTACAAAGAGTCTGGATTAATTTTTATCCCTGCTTTCTCACATATTTAGTAAGTATAACAATCAGTTGACCTTCTACTTTTCCTTCAATCTGTTCGGTATTATCGTCAACAAGTTTGATGTTTTTTACTACCGTTCCCATCTTTGCATTTAAGGTTGATCCTTTTACATCTAATGATTTTGTAAGCACAACCGAATCTCCGTTTTGCAATTGGTGACCATTTGCGTCACGATGTAAATCAACGGCAGAGCCATTTTCATGATCTCCAGTAGCTTTTGCCCAGGCTAATCTTTCATCATCAAGATACATCATGTCAAGATTGTCAGCTGCCCAACTTTCCTCTTTCAAGCGATTAAGCATTCTCCAGGTCACAACCTGAACACCAGGCACTTCGCTCCACATGGCTGTTGTTAAACAAGACCAATGCTTACTATCCAACTCTTCTTTTTTATCAATCTGAGTCAGACATTTTTTGCATACAATGAAACATCCTTCTTCATCATTGTATTTGGCATGCGGGACTTCATATAATTGAATGTCTGTTTCGGATGTACATAATTCACATTTGTTTTCGCTGCGGACAAGGAGCTGTTCTTGTAATTTCATAAGTTAATATAGTTTGTTTTTAGTAACCTGTTATAGCCTTTATTATCCCCCGAGAATTCGAGACACGCATTCTCGGTTGACATGAGCCAACTTTTATGGCTATTTCATGAGTTTGTTTTAAGGTATTATTGAATCAGATACAAAGTTAACCTAAATAAACTGCAGCTAAGAACTAAGAAAGCATGTAAAGAAAATTATACAGGGAGTAAATAAAAATCAGTAGAAATATTTAGCTGTTTGATGACTGATGACATGATATTGCAATATCAGTTTTTAATAACTGTCTTAGTTTTTTCTGTCATTTCCGACAATCAATAGACCTTCTCCCCGTTTATAAATGTTGAAATTACTTTAGTTTTCAAAATCTCCTTCTCCTGACAATGCATTAAATCAGTATCAAGCATAATAAAATCAGCAGACTTTCCTGTCTCCAAGCTTCCTTTTTCGTTTTCTTCAAATGCAGCCCGGGCGGCCCATATTGTCATTCCTCGAATTGTTTGTTCTCTGGATAATGCATTTTCTGTTTGAAATCCATTTTTCGGGTAGCCGTCAGCGTCTTTTCTTGTTACTGCTGCTAAAAATGTTTTTAATGGGCTGATATATTCTACCGGAAAGTCTGTGCCTAATGGCATCCAGTCATTTTGATTTAATAATTTTTTGTAGGCATAAGCGTTTTTAATTCTTGAGGAACCCAGTCTTAATTCTGCCCAATACATATCACTGGTAGCGTGAGTAGGCTGTACAGATGGAATAATATTATTTTCTCCGAAATAATGAAAATCACTGGAATCAATCACCTGCGCATGTTCCACCCTCCATCTTTTGTCATTTTTTCCTTTTAGTAATTCTGCATATATCTTTAAAATAATTCTATTGCCGCTATCCCCAATGGCATGAGTGCACATTTGAAAATTTGTATTGATTAATTTTTCAGCAACAACTTTAAAATGGTTTTCATCACTCAATAAAAAACCTTTCCAGTTTTTTTGATCGGAATAATTTTCCAGTAAACAAGCGCCTCTTGAACCCAATGCTCCGTCGGCATATAACTTAAATCCTCCCACATGCAGACGGTCTGTTTTATATGGTCCTTTTTTTATCCATCGGTCATAATAATCCGCACTATCGGATAATAGAGCAAAGATTTTCATTTTTAAATGGCCTGATTTTTGTTCTTCATCAACCATTTGAATGGTACGTTCACTGATGCCGCAATCATGAACACCAGTAATGCCTTGAGAAAAACATTCGTGTTGTAATTGATTTAAATATTTTTTTGCAAGCCGGTCTGAAATTAGAGGAACTTTATTTTCAATCAAATCCATAGCATTATCAATAAACATTCCTGTTAATTTGCCATTTTTAATTTCGATGCTTCCGCCTTTTATTTGGGTTGATGTGGTTATGCCTGCTAAATCTATCGCTCTTTGATTTACCAGTGCCGCATGGCCATCTATTCTTTTTAAAAAAACAGGCCGATCAGGAAACAAGCTGTCTAATATTTTTTTTGTTGGAAAACTTTTATCCGCCCAGTCATTCTGATCCCATCCGTGGCCATATATCCATTCCATAGGTGCCGATTTGCTGTATTCATTTATTTTTTTAACGATTTCGGCGAAAGATTTTGTACCCATGAGATCGCATTTCCAGCTATCAGTAGCATATCCAGTAAAATGACAATGGGCATCAATAAATCCAGGATATATAAAATTGTTTTTGGCATCAATTACACTGTCCGATTCATATTTAGACATAATAAATTCATTTGATCCGGTTTCCAGAATTTTGCCATCTGCAATCGCCATAGCCTGTGATACCTGAAATATACTGTCAACTATATAAATATTGCCGTGATGTACAATCATTGCAACCTGAATTTTGTTGTTGCAAGAAAGGAAGCCTATAAAACATAGGGCATGTAAAAGGTAAATACTAAAATTTCGTTTCATGTTTGTACTTATTATTTTTCATTATTATCACAAGTATTGCTTTTAAATACTTATTCCCGGTTGTAAACATCAGCGTTATTACCTGCATTTCGTGCCGAAAGACATATTTTTGTTTTTTTCAAAATTAGTATAAATAGCGTGACGGTATTTTTTAACTTTGGTGGGATTGAATTTACCTGAAATAGCATTAACGTTTAGCACGATACCATCCGGAAATACGTGTCCCGAAATATCGGGGATAATAATACTAAAATAAGTGTCAAAATTGTAACAATAAATAATAAATGAATAATAAAGAGGAAGTTATTGCATTACAAAAGAAAACCAAAGATTGGCTTAATGAGCGTGAACCCATTGAAGTCTCCGGCGTTAATATTGAAGACCTCAGAAACATTTTAAGATTTCATGAACATCGTTATTATGTAGAGAATGATCCGCTAATCAGTGATTTCGAATACGATTCCCTCTATAAAAAACTGGAGCATTTCGAAAAAGAAAATCCTCCTCTTATAACCAAAGACTCTCCCACACAAAGAGTAGGTAAAGGATTAATCAAAGACTTTCCAAAAACACAACATTTGGTTCCCATGTTATCATTAGAGAATTCCTATAATAATGAAGATTTGATAGACTGGGACCGTAAAGCAAAAGAGCTGTCTGGTATGGAGGTTATTGAATATTCTGTAGAACCAAAATTCGATGGCGCCAGCATTTCTTTAATTTATGAAAATGATTTACTGGTAAGAGGTGTTACCCGTGGTGATGGTGAAACAGGCGATGATATTACTCCAAACATCAGACAAATTAAATCTATTCCTTTGTCTGCTGATTTTAGTAAACACAATATTCAGCAGATTGAAATTCGCGGAGAAATTCTGATGAATAAAAATAATTTTAAAAAATACAATAATAGTTTAATTGAAGAAGGAATTCCTCCTTTAGCCAATCCCAGAAATGCTGCAGCAGGATCATTAAGAATTAAAGATACGGCAATCGTTAGCCGAAGAAACCTAGAAGGATTTTTATATCACGTAAGCTATATTTCTTTATTGAAAGAAAATAAAAAAGAAGAAATTCATACACATTCGGACATGCTGAAACTCCTTTGGGATTTGGGTTTCAGGAGTCCTAAAAAGGAAATGAAAGTATTGAAAGGAATCAATGCTGTTATAGATGTAATCAACATTTTTGAAAAAGAAAGAGATAATTTGCCTTATGAAATAGATGGAATGGTGATTAAAGTAAACGATCTTGAACTTCAGGAAAAATTAGGAATGACCTCTCATCATCCCCGTTGGGCAATTGCCTTTAAATTCAAAGCGCGGCAGGCGACAAGTAAATTATTGTCTGTAGAATATCAGGTAGGAAGAACAGGAGCCGTTACTCCCGTTGCAAAAATTCAACCGGTTCCTATTGGTGGAGTAACGGTTGGCAGTATTTCTATTCATAATGAAGATTACATTAAAGAAAAAGATTTAAAATTAGGAGATCAGATTTTGATTGAAAGAAGTGGAGATGTAATTCCACAGATTGTAAAGTCAATGTCTGAGCTGAGAGATGGAACAGAAACAGAGATTGTATTTCCAAAAAATTGTCCTGTATGTAATCATAAGCTTTTTAAACTCGAGGACGAAGCTGTTTGGCGTTGTGTAAATTTAAATTGCAAAGCACAGGTTGTAGAACGCATTATTCACTTTGTGAGCAAAGATGCTATGGATATTAAGAGCTTTGGAGAAGCCAACGTGAGAAAGTTTTTTGATTTAGGGATTTTAAAAAGCATTACTGAAATTTATGATTTTGATTTTAACCGTTTAAATGACATTGAAGGTTTTGGTATTAAATCTATTGACAACCTCAGAAAAGCAATAGAAGCCAGTAAAACGCAACCGCTTCACCGACTTATTTATGCATTAGGGATCCGTTTTGTTGGAGAAACAACAGCAAAAGCATTGGCCCAAAAAGTGAATAACATATTGGATTTTCAGAAAATGAGCGAGGAAGAGCTAATGAAACTTGAGGATGTAGGCGTAAAGGTTGCAAAAAGTATTTATGAGTTTTTTATTAACGAGGATAATATTTCCATGATCAATAAATTAATGGAATTGGGGATTAAAACCCACAACCAGCAACATGAGAACCAGTCAGAGACGCTGTCTGGACAAAGTTTTTTATTTACAGGAACCCTATCTAAACTCAAGCGTTCGGAAGCAGAATCGATGGTGGAAATAAACGGTGGGAAGCTTTTACCTGGGGTAAGCAGTAAATTAAATTATCTGGTAACTGGTGAAGATTCTGGCAGTAAATTAGAAAAAGCCAAAAAGATTCCATCCATAAAAATTCTTTCGGAAGAAGATTTTTTGAAAATGTTGAATGTGTAGTTTAAATTTATTGTTATATTTATGATAATCAACAATATTATTATTGTTACACAAAAACCAACTCTAACACTAAAAACAAAGTACGATGATTAAGAAAATTCCAGGAGAAATTTGGAAACAAATGCAATTCTCGGGTTACAAAAACCTAAAAAAGAAGTATTCAGTATCAAATCACGGCCGTGCTGCAAGTTATTCTGATTCACTTGTCAAAGATGGCAAATTGTTGAACGGATCTCTTACCTCAGGCTATCGTACCCTAAACCTTCATGTTGAAAACGGAAACGGAACCATTTATTTTCACCGCGAGGTGGCAAAGTTATTTTGCAAAAAGAAATCTCCAAAAGCAAAATATGTGATTCATGTGAATCATAAAAAAGTGGACAATACAGCAAAGAATTTGAAATGGGCAACTTTGGAAGAGGTTAGCAGTCATCAGCAGAACAGTCCTTTGAAAATTGCTTACAAAAAACGTCAGGCAAATCGTACCGTAGGCTTGAAACTCACTGCAGTTCAAGTTAAAACAATCAAAGACACTATTAATAACCCCAAAAGAAAAATCACTTATAAAAAATTAGCAGAAAAATATAAAGTAAGTGAAATGACTCTTTACCGCATCAAAAGCGGAGAAAACTGGGGAAGAGTAAAAT
Source organism: Chitinophaga pinensis (assembly GCA_943333125.1). Lineage (GTDB taxonomy): Bacteria > Bacteroidota > Bacteroidia > Chitinophagales > Chitinophagaceae > Ferruginibacter > Ferruginibacter pinensis_D. The sequence goes on along the minus strand of CALQSB010000018.1, from coordinate 34,369 downwards.
AAAAAATTAAGGTTAATTTTACAAGGAATCGAAAAACGGTTCCTTTTTTTTATAAATAAAATTATACCGACTAGATATCTGTAATGGTCCAATGAAATTGTCCCAAACAGCTATCACGTACCGAGGTTTCGGCACAGGTCGGCATTATACAAGAAAATATTGGACTAAAATGTAATTCAAATTGTTATTATATGCTGCCTATTGATACGCTAAAATTTCTGAAATCCTTACAAAATAATAATAATAAAATCTGGATGGATGAACACCGAACAGAATATGAAAACACAAGAAATAATTTCAGTGAGTTTGTTACAAAATTAATTACCCGGATTTCAAAATTTGATTCAACCGTAATCGATCTTCTTGCCAAAGACTGCACGTTCAGAATTAATAGAGATATTCGATTCGCCAAAGACAAAAGACCTTACAAAAATAATTTCGCCGCTTACATCAATAAAGGAGGAAAAAAAGGTGAAGGCGCCGGTTACTATGTTCATATCGAACCTGGAAAAAGCTTTATTGCTGCCGGTATCTGGATGCCCGAACCTGCAACTTTAGCCAAAATAAGACAGGAGATTGATTATAATTTGAAAGAATGGAATCAGATTTTAAATTCAGCCGGCTTTAAAAAGAATTTTATCAATGGAATAGATCATAATGATGTACTAATCAGACCCCCAAAAGGTTATACTGACGATAATCCTGCTATAGAATTTTTGAAAATGAAAAGCTTTATTGCCCGGCAAAGTTTCACGGATAAAGAGATTACTGATAAAAAATTCCTAGAAAACATTTCGAAATCTTTTCAGGCAATCAAAATGATGATACAATTTATTAATCGTTCTTTAGATTAATAAAATCTTTTGAAGTGTACACGTTATTTTTTCTGCAAAATCCGGGTTTAAAAAAAATGGTCAATGATAGAAATCATCGACCTTGCTTACCTCTGAAACCACAAGAAAAATTTTAGCCCATTAATTCAGCTGTTTTTATTAAATATTTTTTTAGCCTCTTTTGATTTGTGCGTTTTTGTTTTGATTGTCTAAACAAATCATTTTAGTAAAAATGTGGTCAATGATAGAAATCATCGACCTTGTTTACCTCTGAAACCACAAGAAAAATTTTTAGCCTATTAAATAAGCTGTTTTTATTAACTGTCTTTTTTGATTCTTTTGATTTGTGCGTTTTTGATATGTTTGTTTAAACAAATCATTTTAGGAAAAATGTGGCCAATGATAGAAATCATCGGCCTTGCTTACCTCTGAAACCACAAGAAAAAAGATTAGAGCATTAGCTCAAATATTATTATTGAATAATTGATTGTAATAAATTAATTACGTACAAGAATTAACTTGCATCACGTTGAAGTCTAAGAGGGGAAGCCTTTAATAAGATAATATTGGAATGGTTAGCTTTTGGAGTTGGACGTAAATGTAGAGAGTTAAATTGAAAGGTCATAGCTTTTTGGCAATTAAAATTTATAAAACACCTTTTTATCCGTCTTTAAATTAGCATTTATTTATTTTTTATTGTGATGAAATTATTTTTTAAAATAAAGTTGGTTTTGCCTTAAGTCAATGTTTTTCAATAGTTTATATCTTGAGATGAATAAGACAATATTTTTATGTTGAATATTCCGAACTTTAAAAAACTAATAAGTGTTAGTTTTGTAAAAAATTACTGATGGCTAAGATTATAGCTTCAAAAAATGGTACAAAAAAGGATGTTATCATCAAAAAGGCAGCATTTCTATTTAGAAAAAAAGGCTTTACCGGAACTTCTATGAGGGAGCTGGCAGAAAACATTGGGGTTGAAGCATCCAGTTTATATAATCATATTGGTTCAAAAAGCGAATTGCTTCAAAATATATGTTTTAAAGTAGCCAATGATTTTACGGTACAATTAAATGAGACAGAAAAAGCAACTACAGATACAAAAACCAAACTGGAAAATCTCATTCGTTTTCATATTCACATGATGCTGGATTTATATGATGAAGTTTTTGTGGCCAATCATGAATGGAAACAATTAGAAGAGCCTTTTCTCAGTAATTTTTTAATTCAGCGTAAGTTGTACGAGAGCAGAATGATTGAAATTGTAAAATCCGGAATCCGGAAAAAAGAATTAAAAAATATTCATCCACATGTAGCAGTGTTTACTATTCTTTCTGCTGTAAGAGGATTAGAACTCTGGCAAAGACATAAAAAAAATATAACCATTAAAGAACTTGAAACCAATATGATTAACCAACTTTTAAACGGTATCTCTAAATAATTAAATCATGTCAAATCATTTTCATCCATTAAAAATCAGTCAAATAAAAAAAGAAACTGCAGATTGTGTGTCAATTTGTTTTGATACCTCCAGTGAGCCGGAAAATAGTTTTCTTTTTAAAGAAGGTCAGAATGTTACCATTAAAAAAAATATAAAGGGTGAAGAAATCCGAAGATCCTATTCTATTTGTAATGCACCTTATGAAAAGGAATTGAGGATTGCAGTAAAAAAAGTAGACCAGGGTTTGTTTTCAACTTTTGCTAATGAAGATCTTAAGAGTAATGAAACATTGGAAGTAATGCCACCAACGGGTAAATTCAATGCTCATTTGAATGAAGAAAAGCCTCAATACCTTGCTATTGCTGCAGGAAGTGGAATCACGCCAATTATTTCAATCATTAAACATACCTTGTTTCATCAGCAGGATAGTAAGTTTACATTGATTTACGGAAATAAAAACAGAGCGTCTATCATTTTCTTTGAAGAACTGGAAAGTTTAAAGAATAAATTTATGGAACGGTTTACGCTTATTAATATTTTGAGCAGAGAAAAAACAGAATCTACGGTCAATTATGGGAGGATTAATGAAGAGAAATTAAATGAACTCAGTAAAATAATTGATTACCCTCTTTTTGGCGCTGTATATATATGTGGTCCAGAATCCATGGTTTTTTCGTCCACAGAATTTTTACAGAAATCGGGGCTGAATAAAAACAATATTCATTTTGAATTATTTGCAACGCCTGGACAAAAACAATATTCAAACGTTGATCAAATTATCAAAGAAGAATCTTCGGGCCCCAAAAGCAATGTTACTATTAAACTTGATGGCCGGTCATTTTCCTTTCCGCTTTCTTACAAAGGAAATAGTATTCTTGATGCAGCTTTACAACAAGGTGCCGATTTGCCTTACGCTTGTAAAGGCGGCGTTTGCTGTACCTGCAGAGCTAAACTTATAGAAGGCCAAGTTTCCATGGATGTGAATTACGCTTTGGAGAAAGAAGAGGTTGAGCAAGGATTTATACTGACTTGTCAGTCGCATCCTACAACAGAAAATGTGGTGATTGATTTTGATGTGAAATAGTTTTTTTACCGCAGAGAAATGATTGAAATTAGTTTACGCAGAGATTTTTAATTAATTAATAGTTTACACTCAGCGTAACCTCATTTCCTCTAAAACTCAGCGGTAAAAACAAAACTAACATTTGTTAGTTTTTATTAAAATAATTTTTACCTTTACTTTATAAATTACGACTATGTCACTTCACGATTTTGAGAAATCCTTTCAGAATAAAATTGATAACGAAATTAAAATTGAGCCAAAAGACTGGATGCCTGAAGCTTACCGTAAAACGAACTTGCGTCAAATTAGCCAGCATGCGCACAGTGAAATTGTAGGAATGTTGCCTGAAGGAAATTGGATCAGCAGAGCGCCTTCTTTAAAAAGAAAGGTAATTCTTATAGCAAAAGTTCAGGACGAGGCCGGACATGGTTTATACTTATATGCGGCAGCCGAAACACTGGGCATGAGCAGAGAACAGATGATTGATGATTTGAATAGCGGTAAAGCTAAATACTCTTCCATTTTTAATTATCCTACTTTAAGCTGGGCAGATATGGGTGCTGTAGGTTGGCTCGTTGATGGAGCAGCAATATTAAATCAGGTAATGCTTTGCAGAACTTCTTATGGTCCTTATGCAAGAGCTATGGTGCGTATATGCAAGGAAGAAAGTTTTCATCAGCGTCAGGGATTTGAATCATTGCTGGTATTAAGTAAAGGAACAAAGGAACAGCGTGATATGTGTCAGGACGCTATTAACAGATGGTGGTGGCCAAGTTTAATGATGTTTGGACCTAAAGACAGCGAAAGTACTAACAGTGATCAAAGCATGAAATGGAAAATCAAAAGAAAAACAAATGACGAACTGCGTCAGAGTTTTATTGATATGATTGCTGAACAAATAAAATTGCTGGGTATGACACTTCCTGATCCCAATCTTAAATGGAATGAAAATAGAAAACATTACGACTTTGGCGAAATCAACTGGGAAGAATTTTGGAGTGTGGTAAAAGGTAATGGTCCATGTAATAAACAAAGATTAGTGGCTAGAAATAAAGCGCATGATGAAGGTGCGTGGGTGAGAGCAGCTGCAATTGCATATGCAGAAAAAAGAAAAAATAAATTAAAAATAAAAGCAGCATAAATAAATTCATTTATTATGAACATTCAAATAAAGAAATTTTATTACGGAGATATTCCAGATGGTGCATCAGAAAATGAAAAACCAAATACCCATAAATTAACTGAGGCCTCATGGCCACTATGGGAAGTTTTTATGCGCAGCAAACAAGGACTTGATCATAAGCATGCGGGAAGCCTTCATGCAGCAGATGCGCAGATGGCCATTGAGAACGGAAGAGATGTGTATACAAGAAGACAAGAAGGCATCAGTATCTGGGTGGTAGAAAGTAAATATATTCATGCGAGTAATCCTGATGATTCTGAAATGTTTTATGAACCATCTGAAGATAAAGTTTATCGTCATCCTACTTTTTACGATTTACCGGATGAATTGAAACACATGTGAGTAAGGGTTATGATTAAAACGTTTAAGGTTGGTTTCTATATGCCATTCGTCCTCCTCAAATTCAATTTGGTGTTTCAATTTCAGGTTATTTAAATAATTATCAAATGAACAAATCATCAAATCAACTAATTGATTACACAATATACCTCGGTGATTGCGCCCTCATTCTGGGACAACGCAATGCAGAGTGGTGTGCACATGGGCCTATATTAGAACAAGATATTGCTATTACAAATATTACTTTGGATTTAATCGGACAGTCGAGAAATTTTTATCAATATGCCGCTCAATTAATTAATGCTGTTGAAAATAAAAACGCTACCGAAGATTCATTGGCCTATTTAAGAATGGAAAGAGATTTTAAAAATCTGCTGATTTGTGAATTGCCAAATGGAGATTGGGCGCAAACAGTATTGCGTCAGTTTTTTTTCAGCACATTTCAGCAATTACTTTTTGAGAAATTAAAAGACAGCCCTGATGAACATTTATCAGCAATTGCCGTAAAATCAATTAAAGAAATTAATTACCATATTAAATGGAGCGGCGAATGGGTAATCAGATTAGGTGATGGAACGGAAGAAAGCCACAACAGAATGATTAGCGCTGTTAACAATCTATGGATGTATACAGGCGAATTTTTTATTGCTGCAGATTATGAAAACTCAGATTTAATATTACTAAAAAATAAATGGCTTGATAAAGTAAAAGATATTTTTGATGAAGCCACACTAACGGTTCCTGAAAACGTATTCATGCAAACCGGAGGTAAAACTGGTAACCATACAGAATATCTCGGATTTGTATTATCAGAAATGCAATCATTACAGAGAACTTATCCCGGTGCTGAATGGTAATCTATTATTATTTTGAATAACAATAAGGAACATATTTATTCTTTACTCGAACAGGTTTGTGATCCTGAAATTCCTGTTTTAACAATCCTTGATCTTGGAATAGTAAGAGATGTTATTTGCGCTGATGATCAAGAAATTGAAATCATTATCACTCCTACTTATTCTGGCTGCCCGGCTATGGATGCAATTGCTTTTGACATTAAACTGAAAATGTTAGAGAATGGTTTTAATAAAGTTAAGATTACCTACACCTTAAATCCCGCCTGGACTACAGACTGGATGACGGAGTCGGGGAAATCAAAATTAAAATCATACGGAATTGCACCTCCACAAAATGTTTCCTCACGAATTAATAAAATAATGTTTAACGAGGAACAAAATATTGAGTGTCCGCTTTGTCATTCTATACACACAAAACTATTAAGCGAGTTTGGTTCAACAGCATGTAAATCTCTTTATCAATGCAACGATTGTAAAGAGCCATTTGATTATTTCAAATGTCACTAATATGCTTAACTTTAGTTTAATTCAATTCATATAAAATGAATATCAGCATTTATCTCGAAGAAGCCGGTCAAATTTCAGTTGCATTCGTTATTGGCGCCATACTTGGTTTGGAAAGAGAGTTCAGAAGTAAAGCAGCAGGATTCAGAACAATGATCTTAATTTCTGTGGGTTCCTGTTTGTTTACTATTTTATCAAAAGAATCTGGTTCAATTGGTTCCAGCGATCGTATTGCCAGTAATATAGTAACAGGAATTGGTTTTATTGGTGCCGGTGTTATTTTCAAAGAAGGCATTTCTGTGAAAGGACTTACTACGGCAGCATTAATCTGGATAACTGCAGCATTGGGTATGGCTATTGGATATCACAATTATCCCGTAGCCATTGTGGTAACTATTATAGTTGTTATCGCACTGTTTATTTTAGAACCTGTACACCGATTTATTCATAAATTTCACAAAGTAAAAGATTATAAAATAATTACTGATGGTGTTGGCAATAACCTGAGAGAAGATTTAGAAAAGTTTTTCAATTTGCACAAACTTGGTTACCGTTGTATGAAAGTGGTAAAAGAAAATAATGATGCAATTTTTCTTTACAGAATTAGTTCCCGCGACAGAAATTACGATCTAGTGAATCAATTTTTACTGGAGCACAAAGAAGTAAGAAGTTTTGACGTTTAATATTTAATTATGAATTCTATACTATTTGAAATTAAAAACAATGTTGGCATTATCACATTAAACCGGCCTGATAAATTTAATTCATTTAACAGAGAGATGGCGTTGTTGTTACAACATACCCTTGATGATTGCGAGCGGGATAAAAATGTTCGCAGCATTTATATTACCGGAAGCGGAAAAGCTTTTTGTGCAGGACAAGATCTCGGAGAAGTGATTGGCGAAAATCCTGCTACATTCGATAAAATCCTGATTGAACATTATAATCCTATAGTAACCCGAATCAGAAATATTGGAAAACCTGTGGTATGCGCTGTTAATGGTGTTGCAGCCGGCGCTGGTGCAAATATTGCCTTGTGCTGTGATATTGTTGTAGCAAATGAACACGCATCTTTTATTCAGGCTTTTTCTAAAATTGGATTGATTCCTGATAGCGGTGGAACTTATTTTTTACCCAGATTAATTGGATTTCAAAAAGCCAGTGCATTGATGATGCTGGGCGATAAAGTAAATGCTGTTGATGCAGAAAAAATGGGAATGATTTATAAATATTTTTCTGCAGAAAACTTTAAAACCGAATCTATAAAAATTGCAGAAACACTGGCTCAGATGCCCACACAAGCTTTTTCTTTAACCAAACAGGCGTTAAACCAATCTTTGCAAAATAGCTTTTCGGATCAATTAAGTCTTGAAGATAAATTACAAAATAAAGCAGCGCTTACTTATGATTATAATGAAGGAGTAAATGCCTTTATTGAAAAAAGAACGCCTGATTTTAAAGGAGAATAATTATGAATACCGAAAATAATTTGAAAGCAACACAGGTTGTTGACTTCATGATGAAACACGATTTATTCAGTCAATGGCTGGGTATTGAAGTAATAGCAATAAAAGAAGGATATAGTAAAATCAAAATGATCATAAGAAAAGAAATGATCAATGGTTTGGGTATTATTCATGGTGGAGTCACATTCTCTATGGCAGACAGTGCATTTGCTTTTGCCTGTAATAACAGAAACGTGTTATCTGTAGCGTTAGATACCAGCATTAATTTTTTAAAGCCTGTTCATGTTGATGACATATTGACTGCAGAAGCTAAAGAATTACATAATGGCAAATCAACAGGGTTATATCATATCACCATCACCAATCAGCATGATCATACTGTAGCTTTTTTTAAAGGCACGTGCTATAGAACTCAAAAATCATTAATCTGATTATTATGATTTATAAATTCAATAATATTATTCCGGTAATTGATCCCAGCAGCTTTATCCATCCACAAGCATGCGTTACTGGAAATGTGATCATTGGAAAAAATGTATACGTTGGTCCAGGTGCTGCTATCCGTGGGGATTGGGGACAGATTATTATTGAAGATGGTTGTAATATTCAGGAAAATTGCACAATTCACATGTTTCCGGGTACTACGGTATTGCTTAAAGAAAATGCGCATATCGGACATGGCGCAATTATTCACGGCGCAATTATCGGTAAGAATTCTTTAGTGGGCATGAATGCGGTGATAATGGACAATGTCGTCATTGGAGATGAATGTATCATTGGTGCTTTATGTTTTATAAAAGCAGATGAAAACTTTGCAAACCGAAGTCTGATTGTAGGCAACCCCGCAAAAATAATTAAAGAAGTAAGTGATGATATGATTAACTGGAAGTCTGCAGGTACCGCTTTATATCAGAAACTCCCTGAAGAAATGGGCACTCATTGGGAAGCATGTGAGCCGCTTCCAACGTTGCCTCCAAACAGAATCATTAATTATCCCGAATATAAAACCTGGAATCAAACAAAAAATACAGATTGATATTTTTGTTCCTTAACATTTACGCTAACTTTATTTGATTAATTATTTTTGAGAAATATTACTACCATAGCCATTCTTGTTTTATTTGCTTTGCAGGCAGGTGGAATATTATTTGTATTGCAAGTACAGCAAACGATAAATAACTTAACTATTAAAGAGCATCTTTCTGAAAACAATACACATTGTAGTCAAATTGAAATTTCGAAATCGGCATTTAATAAAATTGAAATCAATGATGATGAATTTTACTATCAGGGTGAATACTATGATATAAAAGAAATAATACAGCATGGAGATTCCTATAAAATAATAGCTTTCAAAGACAGCGAAGAAAGAAATATTCGCGAAAAAATAAAATCAATTTTTGAAAATAAAAAAGATAATAAAAATAAAAACCCTATCGCTGTTGTTAAATTATTGTCTCTTGTATATATAACTACTGTTATTGAAAATGGAATTATAATTCCTGCTATTAAGGAAAATAAATATCAATCCATAATAGAAAATTTAATCAACACTGATAAAGCTATTCCAACGCCTCCGCCATTGTTTTGTTAATACATTCCGAATGTATTTATTTCAGAATCTCCTTCTGAATCTTTTTAATTATTAATAAAACAAAAACAATGTACTTGATAAAAAAAGTCTCATTATGTATAGTAATGGCTTTGCCTTTATTTACAAATGCACAGAAAAGTAAAACTGACACTATTGGTAATATTCAATATCTAGATGAAATTATTATTACAGCAAATAAAATTCCGGAAGCAAGAAAAAATGTTTCTCAGCAATTCATTTTACTATCATCAGATTATATAGCAGCAGCACAGCCACAAAACACCGCCGACTTGCTGGCTTCTACAGGAAATGTTTTTATACAAAAAAGTCAATTAGGTGGTGGAAGTATTGTACTCAGAGGATTTGAAGCAAATAGAACATTGCTGGTAATTGACGGAGTAAGAATGAATAATCTGATTTACAGAGGCGGTCATCTTCAAAATGTTTTGACCACTGATCCATCTTCTTTCAGCAAAATGGAAATATTATTTGGACCATCTTCCACTGTTTATGGCAGTGATGCACTTGGTGGGGTAATTGCTATGTATACAAAGAATCCGGTACTTGCAAATGGTAAAAATAATATTTTTAACCTTAATGCAATGTCAAGATATGGCTCAGTAAATAACGAAATAACTGCTCATGTGGATATGAATTTGGGAAACCAAAAATTAGCTTCTTTTACTTCATTTAGTTTTTCGGATTTTGGAAATCTAAAAAGCGGAAGAAATAAGAATCCATTTTATAAAGACAATTATGGTGATCGTAATTATTATGTAGATAGAATCAATAATAAAGATTCTTTGATGATTAATACAAAGCCCTGGATACAATTGAATAGTAATTATCATCAGTATGATATTGTACAAAAACTATTATTTAAACAATCCGAAAACAAAGAACATGGATTAAATTTCCAATTTTCCAACTCATCGGATATTCCGCGCTATGACAGACTTACAGATCCTGGAGTTTCTGCGGGTTCTGCTGCTGCACTTAAATATGCTGAGTGGTATTATGGACCACAAACAAGATTTCTCGCTGCTTATGATTACAATCAAAATATCAGGAATAATTTTTTTCAGCATATTCATACAGGAATTAATTATCAATATGTAACCGAAAGCCGTCATACCAGAAAGTTTAATGCTGCAGGATTACAAAACAGAATTGAAAATGTAAATGTATGGGGTGCTAATGTTGATTTGAACAGAAATCAAGGCAGACATAATTTCAGGGTTGGCCTGGACGCTCAATATAATACACTGAAATCTACGGCTAACCAGTTGGATATTAATTCGGGTTCAACTTCTGAATTAGACACCAGATATCCCGATGGTGAAAATGCAATGATGAATATAGCTACTTATTTTTCTCATACTTTTAAAAAGAACAATACACTAACGTTTACAGATGGCCTAAGATTCGGATACAGCAGTTTACATGCTTCAATAGCTGATTCCTCATTTTTTCATTTGCCTTACAACAGTATCAATCAAAGAAACGCTGTTTATTCAGGTTCATTAGGTATTATCGTAAACACCGGAAAAGGATGGAAGAATACATTTCAAATAGCTTCGGGATTTCGTGTTCCCAATATTGATGATTTGAGTAAAATATTTGAATCTGCACCTGGAGACATTATCGTTCCTAATGCCCATCTAAAACCAGAAAAAACATTGACCCTGGAAACTGGAATTAATAAATATACCAGCAATAAATTGAGTTGGGAAAACAATATCTACTATACCCGGTTTTTTGATGCTATTGTAACGGGCCCATTTGAATATAATGGAAAAGATTCTATAGATTATAATGGTACATTAAGTAAAGTTCTTGCCAATCAGAATGAAAGAAAAGCATTTATTTATGGTTTTTCGTCAAATCTGAAACTTCAACTCACGCGAATGATTAATCTTTCTTTTAGTGCCAACTATACACATGGCGAAATTATTACCGACAGCACTAATTCGAATTTAGATCATATTCCTCCCTTTATGATGAAATTACAGAGCACGTATATTTATAAAAATTGGGAGTATACCTTTTTTGTTAATTATAATGGCTGGAAAAAAATAGGTGACTATTACTTAAATGGTGAAGATAATGAACAATATGCTACTTCAAAAGGCATGCCCGCCTGGTTTACACTAAATTTAAGGGCTTCATATAAAATGAACAAGATGATCAATTTGCAAGCTGGCGTAGATAATATTTTAGATACCCGTTACAGAACATTTTCCAGTGGCATCAACGGAGGAGGAAGAAATATTTTCCTGACATTGAAATTTCAGCATTGATATTTTTTCTATAGAAGGGACTATATTTTATTATAGTCTCTTCTATTTATTTTTTAAAAGTCCTTCCTTTTTCATTTTAGATACCAAATCATCCACAAAATCTTTGCTGAATTTGTTCAGTGAAGTAGGATTAAATAATTCTGATTGTATAGAAATCATTAACTCATCCGTTTGTACGTCATATAAATTACTTTGAAGAAAGTAATTTTGATTGTTCGTATAATATCCCGGAGCGGTTACTGACGGTCTCCAATAATCATAATAATTTACAAAACTTCCATTCCAGCTATAATAAGGCAAGGGGGTATATGCAGTAGTTCCGGGTGTATACCTCACGCTTTCTTCTTTTTTCAATAGGGTAACTACAAAAGCGGCGTCACATCCAGAAGCTTTTACACTTTTAATCAGTATTTCTTTAGCAGGAAAGCTTAAATCTGAAAGAGAAGGTGGAAGGGCATCAATACTGCTTATTACTTCAAAACCTTTTTCTTCAGCTTTAGCAGCAAGAGCGCCTTCGATGGCTTTCCTTGCCTGTATATCGGCAGTTTCGGCTATGACATAAATTTTTTTATACGACTTGTTCTGCATTTTTTCTTTGTTAACCCAAATACCCGACAATTCGCTGGACGGAGTACAGGAGAACATGAATATTGTAGTTAATAACAATGAAACGAAATAAAAATATTTTTTTATTTGCATGACCTATTTTTTTAAGTTGTAAATATCATTAATTATTTCGACTTTTTTACCCGGATTTTGATTTTGAAATGAAGGACGCGAGAATTTAAAAAAAGGGTTTGAAATTATTTTCCCTTTAACCTTTAATTAACCAAGGTTTAGTCTAAATTTGCCGCACAAGAAACCAATATGAGAAAGATATTTTTTTTGCTTTTTGCAATTACCGTGACGAATACTATTTGGGCTCAAAGTCCGCTTCCAAAAACAAAAAATGACATAACCAATCTGCCTAATGATCATTTTATGATTCAGTTAAGTTCCGACAGATGGCTGGGAGCGCCGGATAGCATTGATAGTCATAGAAAAGGCTTTTCCAGAGGAGCCAATATTTATCTCATGGTTAATAAGCCCTTTAAAAATAATTCAAACTTTAGTGCTGCCTTTGGTATTGGCGTTGGAACCAGTAATATCTTTTTAGATAAAATGGATGCTGATATTATCGGAGTTACCCGTGTGCTTAAATTTAATTCATTGGATACTTTGGAAAGATTCAAAAAATACAAAATGAGCACTTCCTTTCTGGAAATTCCTATTGAACTAAGGTTTTATTCAAATCCTAAAAATCCAAACAAGTCCTTTAAAGTAGCCGTAGGGGTAAAAGTGGGTACTTTATTAAATGCCCATGTAAAAGGAAAAACATTACAAAACGCTGCAGGTGCAACTATTGTTGACTACACTCAAAAACAGGCTTCCAGAAGTTATTTTAATACCACCCGCCTCGCGGCTACGGTAAGAATCGGTTATGCAAATTTCTCTGCTTTCGGTTCTTGTAACATTACTTCTATATTTAAAGATAATGTAGCAGCTAATATGAGTTTACTGCAATTTGGACTTAGTTTCAGCGGGCTATAATTATAGTTTTTGAAAAAATAATATTCCGGCATGATTGGTATTTTTGTTTACTGACTTGCTATCCTCTATTTTTGCTCCTCAATTCAGGCAATCTCTATTATGAGCGATGCAATAAAACACGAATGTGGCCTTGCCTTTATCAGGCTTAGAAAACCATTTAGCCATTATCAACAAAAGTATCAGGACGTTCTTTACGGACTAACCAAATTGTACTTGCTGATGGAAAAGCAGCACAACAGAGGTCAGGATGGTGCCGGCGTGGCATCTCTTAAACTGGATACCGAGCCTGGATATCCTTTCTTACACAGAATCAGAAGTAATGCCAATCAACCCATAGCCGATCTTTTTGACAGGATAGCAAATGAAATAAATGAAATAGAAAATCATCAGCCCGAAATAAGATTACATCCCGGATTAATGAAAGGACACCTCGATATTATGGGCGAAGTTCTTTTGGGACATCTGAGGTATGGAACTCAGGGTAAAAATGATGTGGGGTTTTGTCACCCCTTCATTAAAAAAAACATTGTACCCGGAAGAAATCTTGCACTGGCGGGAAATTTCAACCTTATAAATACAGAAGAGCTTTTTAATCTTGTAAATATTAATCCGGATACTTTTCAGAAGCAAAGCGATCTGGCTGCAATGATGGAAGTTATTCATCATTTTATGGTAAAAGATGATGATGAAAATCCCGGTAATATTGATATTGTAAAAGTGCTTCGTAATGCGGTGCCGCTATTTGATGGCGGATTTAATTTTGCAGGAATGACGGGCAGTGGAACTTCTTTTATGGTAAGAGATGCGCATGGCATAAGACCTTCTTATTATTATACCAATGATGAAATTATTGTAGGAGCCAGTGAAAGAGCTGCTATCAGAACCGCCTTTAATCTGGAAGAAAATGAAGTACATGAGCTCATGCCTGGAACGGCCTTGATTGTAAATGTTGATGGCAGTTTTAAAATAGAAGAAATTGTACCGGCAAAAGAAAGAAAGGCCTGCAGTTTTGAAAGAATATATTTCAGCAGAGGCAGTGATGAAAAAATTTACAGAGAAAGAATTGCATTAGGATATCAGTTAAGTAGTATCGTGTTGAAAGCGATAGATTATGATTTAAAAAACACTATTTTTTCTTTTATTCCCAACACCGCCGAAATTGCTTTTTATGGTTTAATAAAAGGTGCGGAAGATTATTTGAATAAAATAAAAATAGAAAGAATCTTAAGCTGGGGTAAAGACTACGACGAAGAAAAAATTACGGAAATGATAAACCGTAAAATCAGAATTGAAAAAATTGCCATCAAAGATGTTAAACTCAGAACGTTCATAACTGCAGACAATAGCCGAAATGAAATGGTGCAGCATGTTTATGATATTACCTACGGAACCGTAAAGAAAAATACTGATACCCTTATTGTTATTGACGATAGTATAGTGAGAGGAACAACGCTTAAAGAAAGTATTATCAGAATGTTGGGCAGGCTAAAACCTAAAAAAATAATCGTAGTTTCTTCTGCTCCACAAATTCGATATCCAGATTGTTATGGAATTGATATGAGTAAGCTTGGTGATTTTGTTGCTTTCAAAGCTGCTGTGAGTTTATTAAAAAAAACAGGGCAAGAAAATATGCTTGATGAACTACTTGAAAAATGTAAAGAGCTGGAAAGAAATAATCAACTTCATTCTATAAATCTCGTTCGTCAGATTTACAAACCTTTTTCATTAGAAGAAATATCCAATGAAATTGCAATGCTAATAACTCCCGTAGATTTTAATTTACCAGTAGAAGTTATTTATCAAACTATTGAGACTTTACATGAAGCCTGTCCCAACAATAAAGGCGATTGGTATTTTACAGGAAACTATCCAACACCAGGTGGGAATAAGGTTTGTAACAAAGCATTAATGAATTATCTCGAAGGAAAAAACATCAGAGGTTATTGATACAAATACCATGAAAACAATTTACATCATCAGACACGCAAAAAGCAGCTGGGCGATTCTTAATCAATCAGATTTTGAAAGACCGCTGAATGAAAAAGGAAATAACGACGCGCCAGAAATGGCAAAAAGACTTCTGAATAAAAAAATAACAATTGATGTTTTTATAAGCAGTCCGGCTTTGAGGGCAAAACAAACCTGTGAACATTTTTGTGAAGTGTATAAAGTGCCATTAAAAGATATTGTTTTTAATGAAACGCTTTATCATGCACCTGAGCAGGTAATTAAAAATGCGGTGAATACAATTGATGATAAATTTGATAGTGCAGCAATGTTTATTCATAATCCCGGAATCACAGATTATGTAAACACGCTAACACAAGAAGTGCTGATAGACGACATGCCAACCTGCGCAATTTTTGCAGTTGAGGCTGATGTGCAACATTGGAAGGAGTTTTCCGAAGCAGAAAAAACTTTTCTTTTCTTTGATTACCCAAAAAATAAATAAAGAAATATTTTTCTTTGATTCTGAAATTAAAAACAATCGCTGGTTATTTTTTAGGGAAAGAATGTGCACTTCTCTTTGAAAGATACACTCCCAGGAAAATAAAGAATGCTCCAACTATTTTATAAAGATCCAAAGATTCATTCAGAAAAATAATCGCTATTGCTGTGGCAAAAAAAGGCTGCGTATAAATATAAGATCCCGAAACCGAAGCGCCGAGATATTTGATTCCATATAAATTAAAAACATAAGCAAGAAACGTTCCGCCAAAAATAATTAAGGCGAGAATAGAAAATTGCATTGGTGCATAGTTATGCCAGGGTATAGAAATAAATTGTGACCAGCAAACCGGAAGGGCAATGATGGTTCCTATTGTAAATAAAATTCGAATTACGGTAATCGCTTTATATCGTTTCATCAAAGGTATTACCAAAATAAAATAATAAGAATACGAAATTGCGTTGATGATAATGAAAATATCTCCCCAGAAAATATCGGTACCGTTTCCTGTATTTTTTCTTGAAACAACTAAAACCACAGCTCCGATTACGCCCATGATTAAACCGAGGATTTTAAATTTATTCAGGGATTCTTTTAAAATCCATGCAGCTATTAACGTAATAAAAATTGGGGTGGTGAGCATAAGTAAAGAGGCATGAATAGAAAACGTCATTGAGAGACCTTTTATAAATAAAAGTTGATTGATCACTATTCCCAAAAGGGCACAAAGAACAAATCTTTTGTAATGAATTTTATTTATTTTTTCTTTGTTTGGATTTGCCCAATAAAATATCCATAACAATAAGGTGGTAAATAACATTCTGATGAAATTCAAACCGAAGGGTTTGATAAAGCCATCATTAATTAAATATTTAACTGCCGAGAAATTAATCGCAAAAAATATATTGGTGCCAATAAGTGCGAGATGCGCTTTGTGTTTATTCCTCAATGATAGAAATTAAAGGTGCAAATTATGAATAAATATTTTAACCCGAATTTTGCAGTTAGAATTATGAAGAAAGGGAAAAGGCAATAAAGACGGTAGGTTGAGTCGACATTTTGGACGAAAGCATAATGAATTATGTGGAAATCAAAATATCAACCAAACGCTTGTCTAAGCAGCATTTTTTTCTTGTAATCGTTTTCAATAGAAAAATACGGATTCAATTTAAATTGAAGTTTTGAATTTAAGAATAAAAAAACCGTCTTTAGAAAAAGACGGTTTATTACTTAACTAACCCAAAAAAATTCAACTATGAAAAACGCAATTGAATACCTTTTTTAAACATCGGATATTTTATTCGTCGATCTACTGAATAAAATACTCATTATTATTACGATGCCTGCATTTCTTTAATCTTCGCTCTTATTTTGGCTTCGATTTCGTTGGCCATTTCGGGATTATCGAGGAGCAGTTGTTTTACAGATTCGCGACCTTGTCCCATTTTATCATTATTATAACTGAACCAGCTGCCGCTTTTTTGAACGATACCCATTTCAACGCCCATGTCGATAATTTCTCCCACCTTAGAAATTCCTTCACCATAAATGATATCAAATTCGGCCTGGCGGAATGGAGGCGCGACTTTGTTTTTTACAACTTTTACTTTGATGTGATTTCCTACCACTTCATCGCCATCTTTTATTTGTGCCATTCTACGGATATCCAAACGAACCGATGCATAAAATTTCAACGCGTTTCCTCCGGTTGTTGTTTCGGGGTTGCCGAACATCACACCAATTTTTTCTCTCAGCTGATTTATGAATATGCAACAACTGTTTGTCTTTGAAATAGTAGCTGTTAATTTTCTAAGTGCCTGACTCATTAATCTGGCGTGAAGACCCATTTTACTATCTCCCATCTCGCCCTCTAGCTCACTTTTAGGAACCAGTGCAGCAACTGAATCTATCACTACTACATCCAAAGCTCCTGAAAGAATTAAGCGATCGGCTATTTCCAGTGCCTGCTCACCATAATCAGGTTGAGAGATTAATAGATTATCGATGTCCACACCCAGCTTTTGAGCATAATTACTATCAAATGCATGTTCTGCATCTATAAAAGCACATATTCCTCCTTTCTTTTGTGCCTCAGCTATTATATGTGTAGCTAATGTTGTTTTTCCTGAAGACTCCGGGCCGTATATTTCTATAACTCGACCTTTTGGCAAACCGCCAATTCCTAATGCCACATCTAATCCAATTGATCCGGTAGAAATAACCCCTTG
This sequence comes from Chitinophaga pinensis, assembly GCA_943333125.1. Lineage (GTDB taxonomy): Bacteria > Bacteroidota > Bacteroidia > Chitinophagales > Chitinophagaceae > Ferruginibacter > Ferruginibacter pinensis_D. The sequence continues at coordinate 16,522 of CALQSB010000018.1, read as the reverse complement.
CTCAGTAACGGGTTTTTCGTTCATCATCATTACGGATCCTTTTCCAAAATCCTTGTCAATTTTGTCAATCGTAAGCTTTAATGCTTTTAGTTTTTCTGCGTTACTCATTGTTTTCTTTTTTTAAAGTGATGTATCTGAATTGCTGTGTAAATGTAAATTCGAATACAAAAATAAGGGAATTATTTTATCAACACTAATTTATTTAGTATTTTTTGCTAAGTTTTTTACACAAAATTCGGGGAGAAAAAAACGTGAATCGAATGGTGAAAATTACGGCCCCCTAAATCCCCCGAAAGGGGACTTTTGGGAAATGGCGCCGGTCTGTGGGAAATGGCGCCGGTCTGTGACCGGTGACTAAGAGAGGTTAAGGTCTTTGACCTGATGTTATTTTAATACGGTATGTTAATTTTGAATTCTAAGCAATGTCTCCTCAAAGGAACGTTGCGTAAAGAAATAATCATTCTCTCCCACCGTTGAAACGGTGGGTACGGCCCCCTAAATCCCCCGAAAGGGGACTTTGATTATGTTTTGTTGGTTAACCACGAATTCAGAAATTGTTGTAAATGAGAAAATGATAATTTCATTTCTAAAATACACTTCCTTATTTCTTATTTATTATTTATTATTCTGTATTTATTTATTCTTATCTCTCCCACCGTTGAAACGGGAGGTACGGCCCCCTAAATCCCCCGAAAGGGGACTTTGATTATGTTTTGTTGGTTAACCACGATTTCAGAAATTGTTGTAAATGAGAAAATGATAATTTCATTTCTAAAATACACTTCCTTATTTCTTATTTATTATTCTGTATTTATTTATTCTTATCTCTCAGTTGAAACCGTTGGCTATGACACAATAAAAAACCGCCCTTCTTTCCGAAAAGCGGTTTCAAAAATATATTATTCAGTTTAAGTCACGAAGCAACCCCAGCAAAACATAATCAAAGTCCCCCTTGGGGGATTGAGGGGGCTTTTTTAAAATCTCACCGCTCTCACCGTCTTCACCTCATTACCCATTCTCACTTCCACCATATATACACCGGGTTTTAATTCGTTGCCGATGGCGGTTGGCTGATTGGCGTTACATTCGAATGATTTGATTAAACGACCTTGAAGATCGATGACCTTTACGATAGCTTTAGCCGCCGCCTTCGCCCCCATCGTTGGTGTTTTTCCACCAACGAGATTAATTAGTAACTTAAACTCCCCCGCTGATGGATTAGGATATAAACTCACCTCGAAAGAATTAATATTAGTTTCTGTAGTAACAGGCACACTCAACTTCGTACCTACAGCACAACCGGTATGCGTAAGTGCCTGTGATTTTGTAACACCCAGCGTTCCGCAACGCGACTGACCTCTTACTGATAACGTACCTCCCACATATCCGGTATTGAAACGAACGGTAATGCTAGAGCTGTCTGCCGATGCCCCTGTAACAGTTGTATTGTTAGGTCTTGTCCAGCGGAACACCGATGTTGGTGTTTGAGAAGTTGTTGGTGCGCCTACAATTGCGGTATAAGTAACCGAGCTGTTGATACAAGCGTTATAAATTGCGGTGCTGCTGCTAATGCTTAAAGCTGTTGGTGGTAAGTATTGTAAAATTGCCGAAACCGCAGTAGTGCCTATAACACCACAGGCAGTTACTCCTTTTGCAGTTAAGCTTCCGCCGGTAAAGCCAGTATTAAAACTAACGGTGATGCTAGAACTATCTGAAGTTGCTGAAGTAATTACTGTGTTGGTTGGTTTCGTCCAGCGGAATGAAGCGATAGGCGCTTGAGAAGTTGAGGGCGTGCTGGCAATGGCGTTGAACGTTTTGGTAGTACCAATGCAAACCGCAAAATCTCCTCCCGCGGTACCGATACCTGCAACTGAAGCGGGAACGGTGTTGGCAATTAAAATTGCTGTTTTTGCCGTGCTCAGCGAACATGGCGCAACCGATTTTACAGAAAGTGTGTCTCTCACAAAACAATTGAAGAATGTTACAATTACTGCGGTATCATTTACACCTGATGCGTTGATATGAGTAATGGTGGCATTGGTACCTCTGTTCATCGACCAGTTGTATGAAGTGGCGTACAAAACTTTTTTGATTCTGTAAGTTTCAGACACCAGACCGGTTACGTTGGTAACGGCAACTATAGATGTAGGTGAAAATTCTTTTTGTATGGCTGCTGGAGTAGAGGCTACTCTTTTGTAAACGGTTAATGATCTTGCTGCAGTGCTGCTACCGCAAGCGTTAACTGAATTAACGGCAATGGCGCCTGAAACAAAAGTATTAGCGAAAGTGACTGTTATACTATTGGTACCCTGACCGCTAACAATAGTAACACCTGCAGGAACTGACCATGTGTATGAAGATGCTGTGCTAACTGTTGCAGCAGTATAAGTAACTGCATTGCTGGTACCGGAAGTGGGGCTGCTGAAATTACTACAAACATCTGTTGGGCCTGTGAGGGTTGCAGGGGCAGATGGAACTGCGGTGTTTACAAATACTTTTACACTGTCTCTGCAAGTATTGCCGTTTTCATCGGTAACGTTTAAGTAATATGTGGTTGTAACTGTTGGACTAACGGTGATGTTTTGAGTAGTAGCTCCTGTGGACCAGAGCAATGAAGTAGATGAAGTGTTTTTCAAACATCTTACCGAGAATCCATATTTTGTAGGATAAGAAAACATACTTGCAAAATTCCAATCAAATGCCATATAAATAAATCGACCATAATTACTTGACCATATGTAATTATAACCTAAAATATTACCAAACGACCCATCATTTCCTGCTCTGATACCAGATGGAAGGGCCGAAAATCCACTAGAGTTAGTTGCGCAATAATTTGGTGAGTACCATAAACTTGTAGACTTCATTTTACAACCTGCAAGGCTATCGCCACCAAGATAGTTTACCAAAACATTCCATTCTGATTCACTTGGCACACGCCATCCATCTGGGGCCAATCCCCTCGAATCATTAACCGCATACCAATTATATAATTTACCATAAGTTGCTCCATACGTGGAACTATCATTATTATACCAGCACCACGCACCAGTAGTAAGATTTGCCCATTGTGTGGCATCTGTTACTTGCGGTATCACATCCCCGTTTTTATATTTACTTACATTTAAGTTTTTCTGCATCCAGGTTTGTGAGCCGATGTTTACGGTAGGGTATACGTTGCCGTTGATATCGGTTACTAAGCCGGATGCTACTGCATCTGCGTTAAGTGTTAGGCTTTGTCCTTTGCAGATAGTGGTATCGTTGTTGATGATATTGGCGATGCAAAAAGTTGGTGCGCTAGCGTTGTAAAGGTTTTGGATTTCGGTGGCGGAGAGGGCGCGGTTGTATATGGCGATGTCATCGAGGACTCCATTAAAATAATTTGGATGTTGTGGTTGCTGCCAAGATCTTCCAAACTTTATTGGATTTGCAGAGCCAATATTGGGGATCGGAGCTCCATAATTTGCAAACGAACATGAACCACTTAGCAATACTCCATCTAAGTAAATCTGAGTTTGATTAAATGATGTTGCACCACTTGGCAAAGTTACTAACACATGATGCCAATTGCCATTATTGGGATTTATAGTTGTTCCCGGATTAAACAGTGTTCCGCCTCCTGTAATAGCTGGACCATTACAAGGTCCTTGGCCGGAAGCCCAATGATTGTGAGTTACTTCGAAATAAGAAGCCCAACTATTTCCCCCAAATGCAACAATTCCAATATTTTCATTAGTCTGGATAGATTTATACCAATAAGTTACAGTAATTCCAGTTCCAGTAGGTCCAGAATTTATTGTCTGTATATAGCTTGAAAGTCCATCAAAACTATACGCCTTCCCTACACTCCCAAACCTATCCGTCGTCAGTGTCGCTCCATTTACCACTCCATTATTCCCATTCCCACTTTCATCATTTGCATTGCCGCAGAAAGGCCAGTAGCCTACGAGGCCGGTGGTAGGGAGGTAAGAAGGGAGGCAGGTGTTGGTTCCTGCGTTGTATAAGCCGGTGATTTCGGATTGGGAGAGAGCGCGGTTGTAGATGGCGATGTCGTCGAGGTCTCCTTTGAAAGTATTAAAAGCTGGATGATTCATCCTTCCAAAACTAACACTCTGTGCGAGTCTTGGAAAACCAGCATATGTAAATCTATTTACTTCAATACCATTTAGATAAAAAATAAAGTAATTTGAATTGCATGTTACAGCAAGATGATACCACTGATTAAGCCAATTTGAATTAGAATAGTTTAATGCATTAATTTGTGAAATATTATTTCCAAATTCAATTAAAAGGTTATTTATTCCAGTTACATCCCATGAAAATTGCAGTGCACCAACATTATCAGGACTATAAAACTCCATAATTCTCGGATGCATCATACAGCCATCGCCTACTTTTTTCACCCAAAAAGAAACTGTATACGCATTATTTGAACTAATACTATTTGTGTTAACCTGAGCATCAATTCTTGTTTCACAATTCACCCCATCAAACCCATAAGCCTTGCCCACATTTCCAAATCTATCCGTTGTTAATATAGCCCCATTAACCGTACCATTATTCCCATTTCCGCTCGCATCATTGGCATTTCCATTAAAAGGATAATAAGCTACCAATCCATTTGTAGGCACATAAGAAGGTATTTGGGCGTAAGAAGTTACTACTTCAAGAATGAGTAGAACAAAAAGGAGCTTTTTCATAAAAGAAAATGTTTGTTGTTCATGGTTGAGTGTTGTTTTGTTTGTTTCGCCTTTGGTGTTTGGCTTTATTTGATTGGCGTTTTAAAACATTGCGTAATTTCTCTATTTATTCTCACTTGGCAATATTATTTTATTGATATTTTTTCAAATGTATTAAACAGGTCTTATTTGACCTAATTTTTTGATGCATTTATTTTGAGTTTCGTAGCGTGAAGCCAAACGAATACGATACCTTTTTGAAAAAAGTGGGAAGCAAGTTGAGGAAACTTCGAAAAGAGAAAGGCTATTCCATGGAAAGCTTGGCCAATGAAGCCGAAATCGAATACCGCCAGCTCGGGCGGATAGAAAGAGGAGAAATTAACACATCTATCATATCTTTACTGAGAATTTGTGAAATATTGCAGGTGGAGATGAAGGAGTTGTTTGAGGAGTGAGATTAGAGAATGTAAAATGTAAAATATCCAATGTAAAATAGCTTGCCCCGAAAACTCGGGGTAGAAGTGGCATTTCGGGTATGAAACTATCAAAATCTCATGTACAAAAATTCGTGATTACCAATAAAACATAATCAAAGTCCCCTTTGGGGGATTTAGGGGGCCTCGTGGTTATTCTCCTAATCCTCTGTTGTTTTTCCCCTTACACAATTATTCCACGTTATTAATTTGCATCAGAATAATTCCCCTATGCAAGAAAATATCAACTCCATTTTCACGGAAATAGAAAATAAGATTTTTACGGTAAGAGGTCTTCCGGTTATGTTGGATAGTGATTTGGCGAAGCTGTACGGAGTGGAAACGAAAAGAATTAATGAGGCAGTTAAAAGAAATATCAGTAGGTTTCCTGAATGGTTTATGTTTCAATTGACATATACGGAATGGGAAAACTTGAGGTTCCAAATTGGCACCTCAATTAATGAAAGAGAAAACGCTTCAAGGTCGCAAATTGCGACCTTGAACGATATGAAGAATGTGGAACAAGAAAACTTGAGGTCACAAATTGTGACCTCAAGTGAAAATGATAATAAACCTGAAAATGCTCTAAGGTTCCAAATTGGAACCTTAGACTCGAAATCAAGTGATTCTCTAAGGTCACAGATTGTGACCTTAGAGAAAAAAATTAATGAGCAGGAAAAAGATTCAAGGTCACAATTTGTGACCTTGAATGAAAAGAAAGATTTTAAAGAAGAATTTCTAAGGTCGCAAATTGCGACCTTAGAGAATCAAAAAGGTAAACACAGGAAGTTCCTCCCTTTCGCCTTTACCGAACAAGGTGTAGCCATGCTCTCCGCAGTATTAAAAAGCGATACAGCTGTGAAAGTCAGTATTCAAATTATGGCGGCTTTTGTGGCACTAAGAAAATTGCATTACCAATCCGCAGGGCTTTACCAGCGTCTTGAATTAGTGGAGAAAAAACAAATTGAAGCAGATAACCATTTTAATAAAATATTTTCTGCATTGGAAAAAAGAGACACCATTCCTGCTCAAGGTATTTTCTTCAACGGACAAATTTTTGAAGCATATAAATTTGTTGCCGATATCATCAAATCTGCAACAACATCCATTATTTTAATCGACAATTACATTGATGAAACAACCCTTGCTTTACTTTCAAAAAGAAACACCGGAGTAACAGCCATTATTTACAGTGATCATTTGAGTCGCAATCAAATTATCGATTTACAAAAATTAAATGAACAATATGAATCCATTGAAATCAGAAAATTAAAACACAATCACGACCGGTTTCTAATCATCGACGAAAAAGAAATGTACCATTTCGGAGCATCACTAAAAGATTTGGGAAAAAAGATTTTCGGTTTTTCTAAAATGGATAATGAGGTGGGGTTGATGTTGGGGAGAGTACAGCCCCCTCAATCCCCCAAAGGGGGAAATCCATGAGAGGGGAGCAATCAGAATTATCTAGTTTGAGAATCTTTGTGCCTTTGCTCCCTTGCGAGCCTTGTGTGAAACCCATTCGATTTCTTTTTGGAATAGGTTTTGGTTCCAGCATTTTTTTTAAGGTCGTAAAAATCACTGCAATTTCTTTGTCGTGTATTCCAATTTTTTGTTCGATTTGTTCAATTTTCAACAGCATGTCTTTGTTATGAAACGCCAGTTCCCGAATAGCAGTAAACACCCTTACAATTTGGATATTCGCCAGAATGGCTTTTTCACTATTCAATATACAAGCGAGCATCACTGCGCCATGTTCTGTAAAAGCATAGGGTAATGTTGTAGCATGACGTAACATTAAGAACCGGTCGCAATTTGCGACCAGTTCCGCTTTTTCTTCTTTTGTTAGTTGAAAAATAAAGTCCTCCGGAAATCGGGATAAATTTCTTTTTACTTGCTCATTCAGCCACATTCATCAATAATTTTTGTTTTCTATTAGTAAACTTTTCTTTAATTTTATAAAAATGTTCAATATCATAACCAGAAGAACATTGCTCGAATATTGTGATGCGTATCCTCAAGCAAGAACGGCGCTTTTGGAATGGTATCACCAAGGTAACAGCAACCATTTTAAAAATTTTAATGAGCTCAAAAAAACATTTAGTACGGCAAGTATTGTTGGCGACGACAGAGTAGTGTTTAATATTATGGGCAATCATTACAGATTGATTACAAGAATCGTTTTTGAATATAAAACAGTTCAAATAAAATGGTTCGGAACCCACAATGAGTATGATAAAATTGATGCTTTAACCATTCAGTATAAAAAGTAAATTATGGAACTCAAAATCATAAAAAATAAAAAACAATACAATGATTGTTTGGATTGGGTTGATCAGCAATTCGATAAAAAGATAAATTCCAAATCTGCTGAAGGTGAAAAATTACAAATCGTTCTTTTATTGATAAAGCAATATGAAGATATCCACTTCCCTATTCCATTACCTGATCCTATAGAAACCATTAAAATGAAAATGGAAGAAAAAGGTATGCGCAATAAAGACTGGGTTGGAATCATTGGTAGCAAAGGCTATATTTCTTCGATATTAAATAAGAAAAAACCATTAACACTCGAATTGGTTAAATTTTTTCATCGCGAATTGAATATTCCTGCTCATGTTTTGTTAGCTTAATGAGGGAAGGTGGATGCTGGATATACTAGAAACTGGATGCTAGATGCTGGATAAACATTCCCATCTCAACACGCAACGTCCCTTGCAGGAGACATTGCTGAGAAACCATAAACAACAAACATCTTCTTCTAATCCTCTGCGTAAACTCCTTCACTTCATTCTCCGCGGTGAAAAAACCTTGTAAGTAATTAAATGGTATACATCAGTATCATAAGCTAAATTATGGTTTTCTTTAGTCAACCAATCCGGCTTAAGTAGTGATTTTTTTATCATTATATTTGAATACACAATTATTAACTTTTAATCTGGCTTTGCCTGATTTTTATCCAACAATTTTTTATATGTCATCCACACGGCTCCAAATTCCTATAATAGACATTGCTCCATTTTTACAAAATTCTACAGATGAAGAAAAAAAAATAGTAGCAGAAAAAATTAACGACGCCTGTATTAAATATGGAGTTTTCTTACTAAAAAATCATGGCATTAATAATAAGCTGATGTTGTCTAAAATGGCAGAGTTTTTTACTTTACCTCAGGATGTTAAAGATTCTATTTCAATTACACCGGGTGGATTTACACGCGGATATATCGGCATGGGAAAAGAGAGTGGCTCCGATGCGTTGGAAGTAAAAGAAGCCTTCTCATACGGATATGCTTGGCCAAAAGATGAGAAACCAAAAAATAATATGCAAGGAGAAAATGTATGGCCAGATAAAAATCTTTTATCTTCCGAATGGCAATCTTCAATGCAGCAATTATTTGAAAGCATGTGTAATATCGCTAACGCACTTACGCGGGCATTTTCTATCAGTTACGGAAAAACAGAAAATTATCTTGGTGAGTATTGCAAGAATGGCAACAGTATTTCTCTGATGAGATTGTTTCATTATTTTCCTTATCAGAAAGCCGATAAAGAATTTCCACTTAATAACAACAGAATTGGCTCCAGTCCACATACCGACTGGGGTTTTCTTACTTTAATTTTGCAACAAGAAGATTGTACCGGGCTTCAATTAAATCTCGATAACGAGTGGCATGATCTTGCTCCTGTTCCGGAAACGCTTATAGTTAATTGCGGCGATTATTTTTCATTGCTAACTGGCGGTAATTATATTTCACCTTTACACAGAGTGGTTTCGGAAGGAAAAGAACGCTTATCGAGTGTGTTGTTTTTTTATCCGGATTATGATGCAAAAATTCCATTGTTAGACGGACAATCTTACAGCTTGTTTCAAGATCAAAAAAAGGGGGCAACTGAAAAAGATTTACATATAGATACTAATCTTTCTTTTGGTGAGTTTATTTCGGAAAAATGGAGTCAGGTACAGCGAAAAGAAAAAATATAATTGAATATTTTTTTGCCGCTGAGAAAAAAGTTGAGGGCGTTTACGATGTGGTTGTTTATTATGAAAATTTCAATAATTCTGTATCAACACCTGTGTAGGTATATTCATTTTCTCATGCAAATTTCGAATCATCTCTAAAGTAAGGGAACGCTTCTTATTCAATATTTCGCTGGCACGGCTTTTTAGTCCTAGGGTCTTGGCCAGATCGTTTTGTGTATAGCCCATTTGTTCCATACGAAATTTTATGGCTTCAATAGGATCTGGCATTGCAACAGAAAATTTTTCCTCCTCGTATTTTTCTATTAATAGCGACAACAACTCAAGCTCGTCTCCTTTAGTAGTATTGGGTTTAGCATCAAATATCTGTTCCAGTTTTATTAAAGCGTTTTTATATTCCAACTGCGTTTTGATGATTTTCATAGTCTTTATGTTTAAACTGTTTTTGCATTAATTTTATCGTATTGGGCATGTGTACCAATAAATCGAATCCAAATAATTCCAAAATCATAATTAATTTTTACTACAAGTCTGTATTTATTTCCCTTGATATTGAACACCATTCTATTGTCTGCAATAATACTAGATGTCGGAAAATTGCTTTCACTTTAATACACCACCAGCTCCCGGAAATTCTCCGGTTGTAAATATTTATTCGACAGTTCCATCAATTGATCCGCTGTAACAGATTTAATCTCATTAATTGAATCATAGAAATAACTTTCGTCCATTTCATTAAGAATAATATTTTTCCATTTAGCCATAATCTGAAAAGGTCCATCCAGCTCACCCAAAATACCTCCTATCATATAATTACGCACTAGCAATAATTCATCGTCTTCAATTTTTTCTTCGCGTAATTTTTTCATCTCTATGTAAATTTCCTCAATGGTAGCTTCTGATACATCTTTACCGGCTTCGGTGCTAATCATCCATGCACTTTCTCCTATGTGATTCTGAATATAACTGTAAATGCCATACGTATATCCTTTCTCTTCTCTGATATTACTCATCAATCGGGAACCAAAAAATCCTCCATATAAAGTATTCAGCACCATCACTTTCTTAAAATCAGGATGATGGCGATTAGGGAAAGGCATCGCAATTCTTATTGCACCCTGCACCGCATTGGGATCGTTTTGAATTCTGAATTTCCGTTCTTCAGAGGGTTTGACGTTAAACGTAGGCGTTACCACTTTTTTTCTGTTGGTATTAAGTTGCCCAAAATATTGATTAAGTTGTTTTCCAAAATCTGCAGAAAAATTTCCAGAAACAAAGATGATACAATTGCCATTCAGATAATAATCTTCATAAAACTTTCTGCACTCTTCAATGTTTATTAATTCGATATCTCCCGGATTAGTATAAACGCCATAAGGATGATGCTCACCGTAAATATAACTGTCAATCAATCTTGTAGCTACAAATTCGGCTTTCTGTAAATTTACTTTTAATCGTTGTAAGGAATTTTGTTTATAGATACTTAACTCCTCTTCGGGAAACACAGAATCTACAAGCATATCCTGAACTATCGGCAAAAGCTTTTCTACATGCTTGGTTAATGAATGAAGAGAAACCACTGATGTTTCATTATAACAAGCCCTGTTACAATAGCCGCCATAATATTCAAACGCTTCATTAATCTGAAGTGCCGTTCTGGTTTTTGTGCCATTCTTTAATAAAAAATTAGTGGCCGCTGCAACTCCTTTTTTCTTTTCATAACTATTGCCAGCATAAAAAACCATCTCAATCTGAATCACCTCCTGTGCACCTGCATTTACACTATATACATCAATGCCATTATCAAGTTTGTAATGTTCGTATGGTTTCAGTGCCAGTGAATAATCAACGGCATCTTTTATTTTGGGGCTGTGTTTTCTGTTCATTAAAAATTAATTATCACTTAAATAATACATCGTACTGCAATTGTTCTCATCAAATATATCCCGGACTTCTCTTGCAATTTCTTCTGCAGTTACCGCCTGATATTTGGATAGTTCGGTATTAATTAAATCTGCATCACCCAAATTTTCATACATCGCAATACTTGAAGCCCGGTTCATTAAACTCATGTCTTCAAAAGCCATTGCGCTCTCTGCTTTATTTTTAACTTTCTCTAACTCTGATGGAGAGATGCCTTCGTCCTGTAATTTTTTTAACTCTTCGAGCACCGCCTGTTCGGCAACTTTAATATCTACCCCTTTAACCAGCTTTCCTTCAATAGTCATTAATCCTGCATCTGTACTTCCAAAATGATAACAATCAAGATTACTGAATAATTGTTTTTCTTTAACCAAACTTTGATATAACCTTGAAGATCCGCCGCCACTTAAAATATCAGAAATAAGATCGGCAGCATAATAGCGGTTGTCCATACGTGGATACATGTGCCAGCATTTATATAATGCATCCAATGGAACGTTTGACTTTACTTCCAGGTGACGAGGTTTTATTTGTTTAGGTTCAACAGGTAAATCTCTTTGATATTTTTCTCCTGAAGGAATAGGACCAAACCATTTTTCGGCAAGAAGCTTTATTTGTGCGGTGTCAATATTACCTGCAACAACAAGTATGGCATTGCAAGGAGTGTAATGTTTAAAAAAGAAAGCTTTTACATCTTCTAGTGTGGCATCTTCAACATGTTTTAATGAGGCCCCAATAGTCATCCATTTATAAGGATGTGTGGTATAAGTTAGCTGACGCATTTTGTGCCAAACATCTCCGTAGGGCTTATTAATATAATGTTCCTTGAATTCTTCACAAACCACTTTTCGCTGTACTTCCAAACTTTTTTTGCTGAATGCAAGACTTAACATTCTGTCGCTTTCCAGCCAAAAAGCGGTTTCAATATTTTCGGCAGGAAGCTGACAATAATAATTGGTCAAATCGTTTGTGGTAAAGGCGTTGTTTTCGCCTCCTGCTACCTGCAGTGGTTCATCATAACTTGGAATGTTGATACTTCCTCCAAACATTAAATGCTCAAATAAGTGTGCAAATCCTGTTTTTTCCGGATTTTCATCTCTGGCGCCTACATCATACAATACATTCAACACCGCCATCGGTGTACTTTTATCTTCATGTACCAACACCCGGAGTCCGTTTTCCAGTGTAAATTTTTCGAAATGAATCATGCGGCAAAGGTAGGTTTGTTTTGTTTTATTATGTTTCAAAAGTTCAATGAATTCAAGATGTTTAAATAGCAGATTAGTAAGAAACATGTTGAACCAACCGCTATAAAATAAAAACTACAATAAACTAATTGACCTTAATTTTGTTCTTTATTAAAATCCTAAAATGAACATAAACGAACTTCTTACTAAAGCCCTGGATTTCGAATTTCTAAGCGTTGAAGAAGGTGTTTTCCTTTTTGAAAATGCCGGACTGACCGAATTAATGTATGTAGCCAATGAGCTCAGAAAAAAACAAGTACCTCACGGGAAGGTTACCTGGCAGATAGACAGAAACGTAAATACAACTAATGTATGTATTGCCAATTGCAAGTTTTGTAATTTTTACAGAATTCCCGGACATGCAGATGCTTATATCACTGATATCGAAACTTACAAAAAGAAAATAGAGGAAACGATAAAATACGGCGGCGATCAGTTGTTATTGCAAGGCGGTCATCATCCGGAACTGGGATTAAGTTTTTATGTTGATTTATTTAAACAACTTAAATCTTTATATCCTAACATTAAATTACATACCCTTGGGCCACCAGAAATTGCTCATATTACAAAGCTCGAAAAAAGCACACATAGAGAAGTGTTGATGGCTTTAAAAGAAGCCGGCATGGACAGTTTGCCAGGTGCAGGAGCAGAAATATTAACAGACAGGGTTAGACGCCTAATCAGCAAGGGAAAATGTGGTGCACAAGAATGGCTGGACATTATGCATGAATGTCATAAACTAAACATCACCACTTCTGCTACGATGATGTTTGGTCACGTAGAAACAATTACCGAAAGATTTGAACATCTCGTTAAAATAAGAGAAGTACAAAGCCGAAAGCCCGAATCTGCAAAAGGATTTCTTGCCTTTATTCCCTGGACCTTTCAGGACGTTGATACTTTACTTACTAAAATTCGTGGCGTACAAAATCTCACCACACCCGAAGAATATATTCGCATGATTTCGATGAGCAGAATTATGCTTCCGAATGTAAAAAACATTCAAGCCAGCTGGTTGACTGTAGGTAAACAAGTAGCACAACTATGTTTGAACGCCGGTGCAAATGATTTTGGCAGCATCATGATTGAAGAAAACGTAGTAAGTGCTGCGGGTGCGCCTCATCGTTTTACCAGTAAAACAATTCAGGAGTCCATCAAAGAAGCAGGATTTGAACCTCAGTTGAGAAATCAACAATATGATTGGAGAGACTTACCAATCATGGAAGAGCAAATAATTAATTATTAATTTTTTTCTGTTGTTTTATTTACAATACTTTTATTGCTAAAATTCACTTTTTATTGTTGACGATAAATTATTATCGAGTGCAAATTAAGAAGAGTTTAATAACTCTATAGGAGGTTTAAAAAAATCAAAATGAACATTAAAGAATTTAACCAATCACCCAAAAAAGTTTTTGAATCGAGATTCAGAAAGATTAATTCTTTTGAGACTCCTGCTGAAAATATCGACCTATCTGTAGTAGATTCTTTTGGGGAAGAATGGACAAAATTTCATCAGTTCAGTAAAGATGAAATAGATAATTTAGGAGAAATGTATTTTGATATTATTGATGAAAAAATAATAAATAAAAATACTTATGGGATCGACATCGGCTGTGGTACCGGTAGATTCACAAAATACCTTGCGGATAAAATTGGCTTTATGGAAGCCGTTGATCCGAGTGATGCCATTTTTAGCGCAGATAAATTATTGCAGGGAGTTGAAAACGTAAGGCTCTCAAAAGCATCTACCGATAACATTCCCTTTGATGATGAGACTTTTGATTTTGGGATGAGTATTGGAGTTTTACATCATATTCCAAATACTCAAATGGCATTAGCTGACTGTGTAAAAAAGATAAAAATTGGCGGATATTTTTATTTGTATTTGTATTATAATTTAGATAACAAAGGTGGGTTGTTTAGATTTTTATTATTATTAGTTACTGGAATTCGTAAAATAATCAGCGGACTTCCCAATAGAATAAAAAAGCCAATCTGTGATGTTATTGCTGTACTAATCTATATGCCTATTGTTTTATTAGGTCGTTTTTTAAAATTCATTGGGTTTAAAAAATTAGCAGAAAAATTACCTTTAAACGGATATCAAAATCAAACATTTTTTGTGATAAGAAACGATGCTCTCGATAGATTTGGAACCTCATTAGAACAGCGTTTTTCTAAAAAAGAAATTGAAGAAATGATGAGAAATTGTGGTTTAGATCATATTAATTTTTCAGAAAACATTCCTTACTGGCATGTAATCGGTAAAAGAATAAAATAACCTCCACACAAACATTGATGTTTAAAAATATTTTCCTTAATGTAAAATTGTGATTTATAATTTAATCAGCATTAACATCTATAACTTTATATAAAGAGACCAATAACATTCTTCACAACTATTTCACTTATGAATATTGTAAAACTATTTCGTATTGTTGCCCTTGCCGAAGGTGTTTCATTTATGGTGTTGCTTTGTATTGCCATGCCTTTGAAATATGTTGCAAACATGCCCGAAGCAGTCAGAATTACTGGAATGCTACATGGTGTTTTGTTCATCACTTATATCATACTGGCTTGGGAATCGATGAATAAATTAAATAAAACATGGAGTTGGTTTTTTATAGCTGTTGGGTATTCTGTTCTGCCTCTCGGTGCTTTTTATCTGGAAAAAAAATTAAGAAATAATATTTAGGTTTTATTACGACATTGCTGAACATTAATTTATACAACACATTGTTTCTCCTTCGATGAAAAATGATGTGTTATTTGATTCTTGCTTTTAAATTTCTAACTTTAAGCCTTTCGTAAATTATTCAAAAAGAAATTATACTGGAACACAAAAACTGTTTCTGTAATTATTATTTAAAAAATGAAACATTCTATAGCCTTAAAAATATTCAGTCTTGCCGTTTTAATTCTTATCATGATGATTGTTGTTGCATTCGTCAACAGTGTTGAAGTAATTAAACTTGGGAGTGAAGTTGAAGGTATTTCAAGAATAGATATGCCTATTGCCAGTCATTCTGCAGATTTGAATGAAGCCGGATTACGCAGACGTATTGCCTTTGAACGCCTGTATCGTGAATATGCGGCAACCGTACCCGATACTACAGTTATAAATGAAGCTGAAATTAATTTTAAGAAATTTACTCTCGAGGTTAAGGATAAAATAAAATTACTAAGAAGTGATCTTGATACCATTCCTGATAATAGAGGCGATCAGGAACTTTTTATACAGGCCCGTGAATTAGTTGCAGAAATAGAAACAACACTCGAACAACAAACAGAAATTGCTACTAATATTCTAAAGGCAAGAAAAGCAAAAGATGGTAATGAGAATAAAGAGCTCATGAACATTAATGTGAAATTGCAATCTAATCTTCAGGATAACAGATCAAAACTTCAGGGCCTGGCTCAGCATATTGCTGAAGATGCTGTAATAAGAACAAAAAAGAGCGAGATGCGTGTGTTGTGGAGCAGCCTTACCATAACTCTTCTTGCACTTTTTTTAGGCCTATGGGGAGCATGGGTGCTTTCTAAAAGACTGGCCAGGCCAATTTTACAATTGCTGCAATCTACAAAAGATGTTCAGGGCGGTAATCTTTCAGTAAATATTGTAAACCTGCCTGAAGATGAAATTGGACAGCTGGGAGATAGTTTAAATAAAATGATTGAAGAACTTCGAAGAAAGGAAGCGCTTCAAAATATGATTAGCACTTATATAGATCCGCGTATTGTAGAAAAAATTATTATTCCTGGTCGTGCAGAAATACTTGCCGGACAGCGACAAACTATGACGGTCATGTTTACCGACCTTCAAGGTTTTACAAAAATTGGAGAACAACTTTCACCAACGGGACTGGTTAAATTAACCAACCGTTATTTTACTATAATGACAGAATGTATTCAGGCTGAGCATGGCATTATTGATAAATTTATCGGAGATGCTATCATGGCCTACTGGGGTCCTCCTTTTATTAGTGAAGACGAACAGGCTGCCGCGGCTTGCAGAGCCGCCTTAAGACAAAAAGAAGCACAGATAAAATTTAGAAGTGAACTCCCTGAATTATTGGGCCTGAGAAAAGACTTGCCGGAAATAAATATACGAATTGGTATTGCTACCGGTGAAGTTGTTGTGGGTAATATCGGAAGCGACACCACCAGAAGTTATACCGTTATGGGAGATGTGGTAAATCTTGCTTCAAGACTTGAAAC
>CALQSB010000017.1 GCA_943333125.1 Chitinophaga pinensis | reverse complement strand
TAAAATTTAAACAATGGCAAAAGAATCATTCAAGAGGGATAAACCCCATCTTAACGTTGGTACCATCGGTCACGTAGATCATGGAAAAACAACACTTACAGCCGCTATAACCGATGTTTTGTCAAAAAAGGGTTTAGCGGAGAAAAAAAATTACGATGATATCGATGGTGCTCCCGAAGAAAAAGAAAGAGGGATCACAATCAATACAGCGCACGTTGAATACGCAACACTTAGTCGTCACTACGCTCACGTAGATTGTCCAGGTCACGCGGATTACGTAAAAAACATGATTACAGGTGCCGCCCAAATGGACGGAGCTATACTTGTAGTTGCTGCTACTGATGGTCCAATGCCTCAAACAAAAGAGCACATTCTTTTGGCTCGTCAGGTAGGCGTACCTCAAATCGTTGTTTTCATGAACAAAGTTGATCTTGTTGATGATCCTGAACTTTTGGAATTAGTTGAAATCGAAATCCGTGATTTGTTAACTTCTTACGGTTTTGATGGAGATAATACCCCAATCATACAGGGTTCTGCTACTGGCGCTTTGGCCGGAGAGGAAAAATGGGTTGCTAAAATCGATGAGTTAATGGATGCTGTTGATAGCTATATTCCGTTACCTCCAAGATTAGTTGATTTACCTTTCTTGATGAGTGTTGAGGATGTATTCTCTATCACTGGTCGTGGAACTGTTGCAACTGGTCGTATCGAAAGAGGACGTATCAAAGTTGGAGAAGGTATCGAAATCGTTGGATTACAGGAAAAACCATTGGTTTCAACTGTAACTGGCGTGGAGATGTTCAAAAAATTATTGGATGAAGGAGAAGCCGGTGATAATGCAGGGTTACTACTTCGTGGTATTGAAAAGACTCAAATCCGTCGTGGAATGGTTCTTTGCAAACCAGGTTCAATTACTCCGCATACTCAATTCAAAGGTGAAGTTTATGTATTAAGCAAAGAAGAAGGCGGACGTCATACTCCATTCTTCAATAAATATCGCCCTCAATTTTATTTCCGTACTACAGACGTTACTGGTGAAGTAACATTGAACGAAGGAACTGAAATGGTAATGCCTGGTGATAACACTAATTTAAATGTTACTTTGATTCAGCCAATCGCAATGGAAAAAGGTTTGAAATTCGCGATTCGTGAAGGTGGACGTACAGTTGGTGCAGGTCAGGTTACTGAAATAATAAAATAAGCTCTTTGCGAAAGCATTCGATCTTTAAAAGATAATAACTATCTTTGTTTTACAAATCTAAAAGCTGTCCTGAGCATATCGGGATAGCTTTTAGCTTTCTACGGGCATGGTGCAACGGTAGCATACGGGTCTCCAAAACCTTTGATCTGGGTTCGAATCCTAGTGCCCGTGCGAATTAAGTTACAAGTTTGAAACTTTTTTGTACTTTTCCTTTCGGTAAAAACAAGAAGCTTTAAACACTAAACATTAAAAAATTAAAAATGAACAAACTCGCCGTTTTTCTGAAAGATTCTTACGAAGAACTTACTGAAAATGTAAGTTGGCCTAAGTGGGAACAATTACAACAGTCAACTATGATTGTTTTAGGAGCCACATTATTTATCACAGCTATTGTGGCTATTATGGACTTCATAGCCAGCGGGTCAATGAAATTTATTTACTCTTTATTCAAGTAATTATGCAAGAAATATCAACTGTTGAAAAGACAGAAAAAGTTGAAAAAGAGTCTAAATGGTATGTGCTTAGAGTGGTTAGTGGAAAAGAACGAAAAATAAAAGAATACCTGGACAAAGACATCATTCGTAATGGTTGGGATAAAGTAATCAAACAAATCTTTCTTCCAGTCGAAAAAGTATACAAAGTAGCCAATGGAAAAAAAGTAATGCGTGAGCGAAATTTTTATCCTGGTTATATAATGATGGAAGTAGCGGATAATAAACTCAGCGATGATATCATCCAGCATGTCAGCAATATTAGTAATGTTATGCATTTTCTTACTGATGGTAAAGGTTCCAAAGGGAATATTATTTGTCTGAGAAAATCTGAGGTGAATAAAATGCTCGGCAAAATGGATGAGATGAGTGATATTGGCGGAGTAACAATGAGCGAACCTTTTATTATAGGCGAAACGATTAAAATTATTGATGGTCCGTTTAATGATTTTAATGGAGTGATAGAAGAAGTAAGCGATGAAAAGAAAAAACTTAAAGTACAAGTAAAAATCTTTGGAAGAGCTACTCCGGTGGAACTCAGCTATATGCAGGTTGAAAAAATCAGTTAGACAAGTTTCAATAAACATATTTTTCGATCGCCTCAAATTTTGAGGCGATTTTTTTTGTGCGATCAACTCAAATTACTTAGCTTTGCCGCCCCAATTAGTTCTTTAGTAGAATTTGTCCTTATCAGACAAATTTGGGAGTTCGGATAATTGTTCGAACGTTATCACCAAAAAATCTAAAAAAAATGGCAAAAGAAATTACCGGCTATGTGAAGCTCCAATGTAAAGGAGGACAAGCCAATCCAGCGCCGCCAATCGGCCCTGCGCTCGGTTCCAAGGGTGTAAACATCATGGAGTTCTGCAAGCAGTTTAATGCAAGAACACAAGACAAACCTGGAAAAGTATTACCTGTTTTGATTACAGTGTATGCAGACAAATCCTTCGAATTTATTATCAAAACCCCACCAGCTGCAGTTCAGTTAATGGACGCTGCAAAAATCACCAGTGGAAGTAAAGAACCCAATCGTGTGAAAGTAGGGAAAGTTTCCTGGGCTCAGATTGAAGAAATCGCAAAGGATAAAATGCCCGATCTAAATGCCTTTACGCTAAATAGCGCAATGAGTATGGTTGCAGGAACTGCCCGCAGCATGGGCCTCACTGTAGAAGGAAAAGCCCCTTGGGAAAACAATTAATCGTCAATCTGTTCCGGTATTCGGAGCAATAAATTTTTTTAACAATGATTACTAAAAAAAGAAAAATAGCAAATGCTAAGGTTGACGCCAACAAAGCTTATACGCTTAAAGAGGCTTCTTCCCTGGTAAAACAAATCAATACAACAAAATTTGACAGCTCAGTAGATGTTCACGTTAAATTAGGCGTGGATCCTAAAAAAGCTGATCAGGCAATCCGTGGTACAGTTTCTTTACCTCACGGGACAGGTAAAACTAAAAAAGTTCTTGTATTATGTAACCCGGATAAAGAATCAGAAGCTACAGCTGCAGGCGCAGATTACGTAGGTCTGGATGAATATATCGCAAAAATTGAAGGGGGCTGGACAGATGTTGATGTTATCGTAGCAACTCCATCAGTGATGCCGAAAATCGGTAAGCTGGGTAAGGTTTTAGGACCTCGCAATTTGATGCCTAACCCTAAAACAGGAACTGTTACTAATGATGTTGCAGGAGCTGTAAATGACTTGAAAGGTGGTAAAATAGCCTTCAAAGTTGATAAAGTGGGTATCATACATGCTTCAATCGGTCGTGTAAGTTTCGCACCCGAGAAAATAGCTGAAAATTGTCAAGAGTTTATTAACGCAATCGTTAAACTAAAACCAGCAAGTTCAAAAGGTACCTATCTTAAAGGGGTAAGCATGGCCAGCTCAATGAGCCCGGGCATTGCTATCGACACAAAATCTGTTCAAAACTAAATCTCCATCGCTTGGGCTTTTTGCCTGGGATAAAAAATATTTTTTATGACAAAGCAAGAGAAAAATGAAGTGATAGAATTGCTTAAGGGTAAATTCTCTCAATACAATAACTTCTACATTACGGATACGGAATCTCTTACCGTAGAACAAGTAGGAAAATTGCGCAATGTTTGTTTCGACAAACAAGTAGAAATGAAAGTGGCAAAAAACACTTTGATTAAAAAAGCATTGGAAAGCATTGATGCTGAAAAATATGCCGGAGTTTTTGATTCATTGCACAAAGTAACCGCTTTGATGTTCAGTGAAAATCCAAAACAACCTGCAGTTATTTTAAGCGGCTTCCGTAAATCCAGTAACACCGACAAGCCTATTTTGAAAGCTGCTTTCATTAATGGAGATGTTTTTGTTGGCGATAATCAATTAAAAGTTCTTACGTTGCTTAAAACTAAGAATGAACTTATTGGTGATATTATTGGATTGTTGCAATCTCCAATACAACGTGTATTAGGAGCTTTACAAAACAAAGACAAAGCTGAAAAAGTGGAAGAAATTGTTGCTCCGGTAGCGGAAGCTCCAGTTGCAGAAGAAGTTGTAGCAGCACCAGTTGCTGAAACTGCTCCTGCTGAAGAAGCTCCAGCACCTGAAACTGCAACAGAAGCACCAGCTACTGATTCACCAGATGCTCCAGCCGAAGCATAATCTAGATAACAGATTCTAGATAATAGATTCTAGATTCCAGCAAATAACACCTGGCCGGACGGTAAACAAAAGGCAATAAACAATTTTTTTAAATCTCCGCCGGAGTCGAAAACAATGAAGGCGGAAAAAATTCAAACAAAATGGCAGAAATTAAAGCATTAGCAGAAAGCCTTGTAGGCTTAACAGTAAAAGAAGTTCAGGAATTAGCTGAATTCTTAAAATCAGAATACGGAATCGAACCAGCTGCAGCTGCAGTTATGGTAAGTGCTGGTGACGGTGGTGGTGCCGCAGCAGTTGAAGAAAAAACTTCATTCAATGTAATTCTTAAGAGCGGCGGCGCAAGCAAATTGGCTGTTGTAAAAATCGTTAAAGAAATGACCGGATTGGGATTGAAAGAAGCTAAAGACTTAGTTGATGGCGCTCCAAAAGCAATCAAAGAAGGTGTGGACAAAGCAACTGCAGAAGATATGAAAGCTAAATTAGTAGAAGCGGGTGCTGATGTAGAATTAGCTTAATTTTTTTCTATCTGAATATGATTAAGAACCCGGGTTTTCCCGGGTTTTTTAATGCCGTAATTCTAAGCACATACAAATTCGTGCTATTAATTCTTTTAACCCAGATTTTGCAGTTGAAATCTATTACAAGAAAAAAATGCTGCAAAGACAAGCGTTTGCTTGATATTTTGATCTCCAAATAATTCATTATGCTTTCGTCCAAAATATCGGTTCAAACACCCGTCTTTATTGCCTTTTTTCCTTTCATCACGATTCCAACTGCAAAATCCGGGTTTAAAAATGAATTTCCGCATGGTCTTGAAGCAACTAAACCCTTAAAAAAAGGATAGTTTTCCCCATTTTATCACAAATCTTACCAAATTGACAAAATTCTGCTTTTTAATGTCCAAGATTTCGTATTTATTACCTAACTTCGCCGTCCTTTAATTTAGGATTGGTGGCGTATGCCCTCAACATAATATTAAAAGGTCTACACTAAAACGTTTTATATTACATATGTCTGCATCTAAAACAACCGCTGCTAAACGCTTCAATTTCGGAAAAGTTGAACTCATTGCAGAGCAACCTGATTTGCTGGGAATCCAGATACAATCATTTAAAGATTTCTTTCAGTTGGAAACAACTCCTGACAAACGAAATGTCGAGGGTTTATTCCGAGTGTTTAAAGAAAACTTCCCCATTACGGATACACGAAATATTTTCGTATTGGAATTTCTTGATTACTTCGTAGATCCACCACGCTATACTATTGAAGAGTGTATAGAAAGAGGATTGACTTACGCTGTTCCGCTGAAAGCTAAGCTACGCTTAAGTTGTAATGATGAAGAACATGTCGATTTTCAAACTATAGTACAGGATGTATTTTTAGGAAACATTCCTTACATGACTCCACGTGGAACCTTCGTGATTAACGGAGCTGAGAGAGTTGTTGTTAGTCAGCTTCATCGTTCACCCGGAGTATTTTTTGGTCAGTCAGTTCATCCAAACGGAACAAAAATTTATTCTGCAAGGGTTATTCCTTTTAAAGGAGCTTGGATGGAATTCGCAACAGACATCAACAATGTTATGTTCGCTTATATCGATCGTAAGAAAAAATTCCCCGTTACTACATTATTACGTTCAATAGGATTTGAAACAGATAAAGACATTCTGGAGCTTTTTGGAATGGCCGACGAAATTAAAGCCGACAAAAAAACACTGGAGAAACATGCTGGAAAAAGATTGGCTGCCCGTGTTTTGCGTACCTGGGTAGAAGATTTTGTTGATGAAGATACCGGTGAAGTAGTTTCTTTAGAGCGTAATGAAGTTATTCTTGAAAGAGATAGCATTCTTGATGAAGCCAATATTGCATCGATTCTTGAAATGCAAACCAAAAGTATTTTTGTTCAAAAAGAAGAAGTTAGTGGCGATTACGCAATTATATATAACACACTGAATAAGGATACCTCTAACTCAGAGTTAGAAGCCGTTCAGCATATTTACAAGCAATTACGTGGTGCTGATGCTCCTGATGATGAAACAGCAAGAGGGATTATTGATAAATTATTCTTCAGCGACAAACGTTATGATTTAGGAGAAGTTGGTCGTTATAAAATAAACCGTCGTCTGGGATTAAATTATCCAATAGAGAAAAAAGTATTAACTAAAGAAGATATCATTTCAATCGTTAAATATTTGGTTCTTTTAACCAATGGTAAAAGCGAGGTGGATGATATTGATCACTTAAGTAACAGACGTGTTCGTACAGTAGGAGAGCAGTTATACGCTCAGTTTGGAGTGGGATTGGCGCGTATGGCCAGAACCATCCGTGAAAGAATGAATGTGCGCGATAATGAAGTTTTTACTCCGGTAGATCTTATTAATGCAAGAACACTTTCTTCTGTTATTAATTCATTTTTTGGAACATCTCAGTTATCTCAGTTTTTGGATCAAACCAATCCTTTGAGTGAGATTACCCATAAGCGTCGTATTTCAGCCCTCGGACCCGGTGGATTGAGCAGAGAAAGAGCTGGATTTGAAGTTCGAGATGTTCACTATTCTCATTATGGAAGATTGTGTACCATTGAAACTCCGGAAGGACCAAACATTGGTTTGATTTCTACCTTGTGCGTTCATGCTAAAATTAACGATATGGGTTTCATTGAAACTCCTTATCGTAAAGTAGACAACGGAAAGGTGGATATGAAGAAAATTACTTTCCTAAGTGCGGAAGAAGAAGATACAGCCAAAATTGCCCAGGCAAACGTTGAGCTTGATCCAAAAGGTAATTTCGTTGAAGATAAAATCAAATCTAGACAAACAGGCGATTTCCCGATTTTAGATAAAGCGGAAGTGGAATTCATGGATGTGGCACCAAATCAAATTGTAGGACTAAGTGCTTCTCTGATTCCGTTCCTTGAACATGATGATGCCAACCGTGCGTTGATGGGTTCAAACATGCAGCGTCAGGCCGTTCCTTTGATTAAGCCTGAAGTTCCTATTGTGGGTACTGGCCTTGAAGGAAAAGCTGCCCGTGATGCAAGGATTCAAGTTCATGCAGAAGGAGACGGAACTATCGAATACGTTGATGCTAATGAAATTCATGTTCGTTACAAACGTTCCGAAACTCAGCAATTAGTAAGCTTCGAAGATGATCTCAAAATTTATAAGCTAACAAAATTTGTTCGTACCAATCAGGAAACTTGCATCAATTTACGCCCTGCAGTTACAAAAGGACAGAAAGTAAATGACGGTGATTTTCTTACTGAAGGATATGCAACTAAGGGAGGCGAACTGGCACTTGGAAGAAATCTTAAAGTGGCCTTCATGCCATGGAAAGGTTACAACTTCGAGGATGCTATTGTGATCAGTGAAAAAGTAGTGAAAGAAGATTTGTTTACGTCTATCCATATCAGTGAATTTGAAACTGAAGTTCGTGATACCAAATTAGGTGAAGAAGAATTGACTCCGGATATTCCTAACGTTAGTGAGGAAGCAACTAAAGATCTCGATCAAAATGGAATCATCAGAATTGGTGCTGCTATTAAAGAAGGAGATATTATCATTGGAAAGATTACTCCTAAAGGAGAAAGCGATCCTACACCTGAAGAAAAATTATTACGCGCCATTTTTGGTGATAAAGCCGGAGATGCAAAGGATGCTTCATTAAAAGCACCAAGCGGAACCGAAGGCGTAGTAATTAATAAAAAATTATTCCAGCGCGCAAAAAAAGATAAAAACACAAAAGTCAGAGAGAAGGCGCTTATCGAGAAGATTGAAAAAACTCATGAAAAAAACGAGGTGGATTTATTAGAATTATTGCAAAGCAAATTGCTAAGCTTGTTGAAAGACATGACTAGTCAGGGAGTAAGCAACAATTTTGGTGAAGTCATGATTGGAAAAAGTGCAAAATTCAATGCGAAAAACATTGCAGGCATTGATTTTCAAAATGTAAATCCATTAGGCTGGACTGGCGACGCTAAAACGGATGATTTAATCAATACATTATTACACAACTTCAGTATTAAATTCAACGAAGAGTTAGGAAGATTCAAAAGAGAGAAATTCAATATTTCGATCGGGGATGAATTACCTGCAGGCGTATTGAAACTTGCTAAAGTTTATATCGCTGTAAAACGCAAGTTGAAAGTGGGTGATAAAATGGCAGGTCGTCATGGTAATAAAGGAATCGTAGCCAAAATCGTTCGTCAGGAAGATATGCCGTTCCTTGAGGATGGAACTCCTGTTGATATCGTATTGAATCCATTGGGCGTACCTAGTCGTATGAACCTTGGTCAGATTTATGAAACAGCGTTGGGCTGGGCCGGAGAGAAATTAGGTGTTCGTTTTGCCACGCCAATTTTTGATGGTGCTTCTGTAGATGAAATCGCAGAACAAATTGAGAAAGCTACATTGCCAAAATTTGGTCATACTTATTTATTCGATGGAGAAACAGGAGATCGTTTCGATCAGAAGGCAACTGTTGGAATTATCTACATGATCAAATTGCATCACATGGTTGATGACAAAATGCACGCACGTTCTATCGGACCATATAGTTTGATTACCCAACAACCTTTGGGTGGTAAAGCTCAGTTTGGTGGTCAGCGTTTTGGAGAGATGGAAGTTTGGGCACTTGAGGCTTATGGCGCATCTAACATTTTGCAGGAATTGTTGACACTCAAATCTGATGATATCATCGGAAGAGCAAAAACTTATGAAGCAATTGTTAAAGGCGATAATATTCCAAGAGCCGGAATTCCTGAATCATTCAATGTACTGGTTCACGAGTTAAGAGGTTTGGGTCTTGATTTGAAATTTGAGTAATTATATTATTCATTTTCATTCGCAACAAAAATTTATAACAATAACATTTATCTGAAAATAATATGGCATTCAAAAAAGAAAACCGCCCGAGAGCTGCATTTTCCAAAATTACCATTGGCTTGGCTTCTCCGGACAGTATACTCGAAAGAAGCTACGGGGAAGTAATTAAACCCGAAACGATCAACTATCGTACATACAAGCCCGAAAGAGACGGTTTGTTTTGCGAAAGAATTTTTGGACCAGTAAAAGATTACGAGTGTGCTTGCGGAAAGTACAAGCGTATTCGTTATAAGGGTATCGTGTGTGATCGTTGCGGTGTTGAAGTCACTGAAAAGAAAGTTCGTCGCGAAAGAATGGGACATATCAAACTGGTTGTTCCTGTTGTTCATATCTGGTATTTCAAGTCTTTGCCGAATAAAATTGGATATCTTTTGGGAATGAGCTCCAAAAAACTGGAGACCATTATTTATTACGAAAGATTCGTGGTTATTCAGGCTGGTATCAGAGCCGATAAAGGTCAGAATTACAGCGACCTTCTTACAGAAGAAGATTATCTGGATATTCTGGATGCTTTGCCAAAAGACAATCAGATGCTTCCTGATGAAGATCCTAATAAATTCATCGCTAAGATGGGTGCTGAGGCCGTTCATGCAATGCTGGAGCGTCTTGATCTTGATCAACTGAGTTTTGATTTGCGTAATTCTGCTGCCACAGAAACATCTCAGCAACGTAAAGCGGATGCCCTTAAGCGTCTAAGCGTTGTAGAAAGTTTCCGTGAAGCCAATACAAGAATTGTTAATCGCCCCGAGTGGATGGTTATGCAATATATTCCTGTGATACCACCGGAATTAAGACCATTGGTTCCATTGGATGGTGGACGTTTTGCCTCTTCCGATTTGAATGATTTATATCGTCGTGTAATTATCCGTAACAATCGCTTAAAGCGTTTGCTGGAAATTAAAGCGCCTGAAGTAATCTTACGTAATGAAAAACGTATGTTACAGGAATCAATCGATTCTCTATTTGATAACAGTCGTAAATCTAACGCAGTAAAAGCGGAAGGTGGAAGAGCACTGAAATCTTTAAGTGATGTGTTAAAAGGTAAACAAGGACGTTTCCGTCAGAACTTATTAGGAAAGCGTGTTGATTATTCTGGTCGTTCGGTTATTGTGGTTGGTCCTGAAATGAAAATGCATGAGTGCGGTTTACCAAAAGATATGGCTGCAGAATTGTTTAAGCCATTTATCATTCGTAAACTGATTGAAAGAGGTATAGTAAAAACAGTGAAGAGTGCCCGCAAGCTTGTAGATAAAAAAGAAGCAATCATCTGGGATATTCTTGAAAATATATTAAAGGGTCACCCTGTTATGTTGAACAGAGCCCCAACGCTTCATAGACTGTCAATCCAGGCCTTCCAGCCAAAATTGATTGAAGGAAAAGCGATTCACTTGCATCCATTGGTAACCGCGGCTTTCAACGCCGATTTCGATGGAGATCAAATGGCCGTTCACGTTCCATTGAGCAATGCTGCAATATTAGAAGCTCAGTTACTGATGCTTTCTTCTCATAATATTTTGAATCCTCAAAATGGTACTCCAATTACACTGCCTTCTCAGGACATGGTTCTTGGATTATACTACATAACCAAAGGAAAGAAAACTATTGGCGATGAAATCGTTAAAGGAGAAGGGAAAGCATTCTACTCTTCTGATGAAGTAATTATTGCTTACAACGAAAAGCAAATCGACCTTCATGCGAATATCAGAGTTAAGGCAAATTTCCGTAATCCGGATGGCTCTCTTACTTTCAAATTAATTGAAACAACAGTAGGAAGAGTAATCTTCAATCAGTTTGTTCCAAAAGAAGTAGGATTTGTAAATGCGTTACTTACTAAAAAAGCATTAAGAGAAATCATCGGAGATATCATTAAATGGACCAGTGTTCCTATTACAGCCAGATTCCTTGATGATATTAAAACACTCGGATTCCGTATGGCATTCCGCGGTGGATTGTCTTTCAACATCAACGATTTGATTATTCCAGTAGTGAAAGAACAATTGGTTGAAAATGCTCAGGTGGAAGTAGCTGAAGTTTGGGAAAGTTATAACATGGGTTTAATCACCAATAATGAAAGATACAATCAGATTATTGATATCTGGAGTCGTGTTGATACCAAAGTTACTGAAACGCTTATCCGCGAATTGGCCATTGATAAACAAGGATTCAACTCAGTTTATATGATGCTTGATTCGGGTGCGCGTGGTAGTAAGCAGCAGATTAAACAGCTGGCTGGATTGAGAGGTTTGATGGCTAAGCCAAGAAAATCAGGTTCTTCAGGCAGTGAAATTATTGAAAATCCAATTCTAGCCAATTTCAAAGATGGCTTGAGTGTATTAGAATACTTTATCTCTACCCATGGTGCCCGTAAAGGATTGGCCGATACGGCTCTTAAAACTGCGGATGCAGGTTATCTGACGCGTAGATTGGTTGACGTTGCTCAGGATGTGGTAATTAATGACGTGGATTGTGGAACCCTTCGCGGTATTGCTACTTCTGCATTAAAAGATAACGAAGATATTATTGAACCATTAAGCGACAGAATAGAAGGACGTACTTCTTTATATGATGTGATTAATCCTATTACCGACGAACTACTTGTTGGTGCAGGTGAAGAAATAAGCAACGACATCGCGAAAATGATCGAAGAGACAGGAATTGAAACGGTTGAAATTCGTTCTGTGCTGACTTGCGAAAGTAAGCGTGGTGTTTGTGTAAATTGCTACGGAAGAAACCTGGCTTCAGGTGCTTTGGCTCAACGCGGAGATGCTGTAGGGATAATCGCGGCTCAATCAATTGGAGAGCCTGGTACACAGTTGACACTTCGTACTTTCCACGTGGGTGGTGTGGCCGGATCTGCTTCTGTTGAATCTTCATTGCTTGCTAAGTTCGATGGTACTTTACAATTTGATGGTCTGCGTACAGTAAGTACTGAAAATAATGAGGGTAAGAAAATATCTGTAGTTATCGGTCGTACCGGTGAGATCAGAAATATTGATGTTAAGTCGGACAGATTATTGAACACGATGCACATTCCTTATGGTGCTATCCTGAATGTTAAAGACGGACAGAAAGTAACAAAAGGGGATGCTATTTGCACATGGGATCCATTCAACAATGTAATCGTTGCAGAAGCTCATGGTAAAATCAAATTTGAATCTGTTATCGAGGGTATCACTTACCGTGATGAAGCTGATGAACAAACAGGACACAGAGAGAAAGTGGTTATCGAAACAAAAGATAAAACCAAACTCGCTACCATTATTGTAGAAGGAAAAGAAATCAAAAAATATAACTTGCCTGTTGGATCTCATATCGTGATCGAAGAAAAGGATGAAGTAAGAAGCGGTCAGGTATTAGTAAAAATTCCAAGGGTATTAAGCAAACTAAAGGATATCACCGGAGGTCTTCCTCGTGTAACAGAATTATTCGAGGCAAGAAATCCAAGTAATCCTGCGGTAGTTTGCGAAATTGATGGCGTAGTTAGTTTTGGTGCTATCAAACGTGGTAACAGAGAGATCAGTGTAGAAGCAAAAGATGGCATCACTCGCAAATATCTGGTTCCTCTAAGTCGTCAGATTCTTGTTCAGGATGGTGACTTCGTAAAAGCTGGTGCTGCATTGAGTGATGGACAAATTGCACCTGCAGATATACTTTCAATAAAAGGTCCTTTTGCTGTTCAGGAATATGTGGTTAATGAAATTCAGGAAGTTTACCGTTTACAAGGTGTGAAAATTAATGATAAACACATTGAGGTAATCGTTAGACAAATGATGCGTAAAGTAACGATTGAAGATGCAGGAGATACTAAATTCCTTGAAGGAGATACTGAAGACAGAATGGATTTCAATGTGGAGAATGATTACATCTATGATAAAAAAGTAGTTACCGAAGGCGGCGAAAGCACTAAATTGAAATCAGGTCAAATTGTTACACTTCGTGATATTAGAGAAGAAAATTCTATATTAAGAAGATCTGATAAAAAACTGGCTGAATATCGTGATGCAAAACCTGCAACTTCTTCTCCATTGTTATTAGGTATTACCAAAGCTTCTTTAGGAACGCACAGCTGGATTTCTGCTGCTTCATTCCAGGAAACGACTAAGGTATTAAGCTCTGCTGCTATCTTAGGTAAAACTGATGAAATGCTTGGATTGAAAGAGAATGTTATCACTGGTCATCATATCCCTGCCGGAACTGGTTTACGTGATTTTGAAAATATGATTGTTGGAAGCAAAGAAGAATATGAATTGCTGATGACAACCAAAGAAGTGATGAGCTTCGATGAAGAAGAATAAGAAATTCAATTTCAAATAAAGTTAAGGGCACCTTTTTCAGGTGCCCTTTTTTTAATAATCACAGCTAATCCAGAACTTGAAGTTGAAATCTATTACAAGAAAAAAAAGCTTCAAAGAAAAGCGTTAGATTGATATTTTGATCTCTTCATCATTTATTATGCTCTCGTCCAAAATATCGACTCAACCTCCCGTATTTATTGCCTTTTTTCCTTTCGTCACGATTCCAACTGCAAAATCCGGGTTAAACTTTACTAAATTTTACGCTCAGTTATTGTAGTATAATTGTTTGTATTTATCTTGCTGCGACAATTTAAAAAATCATGAAGCAATTTTCCCTTATTCTGAATATCGTATTACTGTTTGCCGTTGGAATTTTATACTATCTCCATTTTTCCGGAACAAAAGTTTGCGAGAAAAAAGTAAAACCAATGTTGTCATCTTGTAAACCCGGAATGAATTCGGCGCCTTGCATCGCTTATGTAGATCTGGATTCTTTAAATGAAAAAATAACTTTTATTAAAAATAACAGAAAGGCACTGGAGACAGAGCAGGAAGCCATTGAATCAGAATGGGAATCCGGTTATCGCAATCTTGAAAATCAAAAAAATAATTTTCTAAAAAAAGGAAAATCAATCACACAATCAGAGGCTGAAGAATTTCAGGCTAATTTAGTTCAACAACAACAAGAGATTGATACAAAAAAACAAGTGCTTACTCAAAAATTAAATGAGAAGAGCTACAAATTCATGGATGGCATTCAACAAAAACTAAAAGGTTTTTTAGAAGAGTACAATAAGAACAACAAATTCAATTACATTTTCTCAACAGGAAATGGTCTGGATTATATGGTGTTTAAAGACACCACCAATAATATTACCAGTGATGTAATTACCGGCATGAATGAAATGATCGATTCCGAGAATAAATAAAATTGCAAAAGAATTGTTATCTTCAATCCCGTTATCTTTAACGGGATTTTTTTTATCTAAATATTTACTATGTCAGAAACTAACAATTCATTCAAGCCTACATTAGGACTATTTGATTCCACTATGATTGTTGCCGGATCTATGATTGGTTCCGGTATTTTTATTGTAAGCGCGGATATGCTTAAAGACTTAGGCAGCGCGGGTTGGTTGATCGCAGTATGGTTGATTACAGGCTTTATGACATTGATTGCCGCTTTAAGTTATGGTGAGCTTAGTGCTATGTTTCCAAAAGCAGGCGGGCAATATGTGTACTTAAAAGAATCCTATAATCCTTTGGTTGGATTTTTATATGGTTGGAGTTTCTTCTCTGTAATTCAAACCGGAACCATAGCTGCAGTAGCTGTAGGTTTTGCAAAATTTGCAGGATACTTTTTTCCTTCACTGGCCTGGGATGACAGTAATACTTTTATAGTCATGGGCTTGTCTGTTCATTATGCTCAGGTCGTTGCAATAGCGTTGATTTTATTATTGACACTCATTAATACAAAAGGAATACAAACCGGAAAAATTATTCAAACCATTTTTACTTCAACTAAATTAATATCACTATTCGGACTTATCATTGCCGGTTTCATCGCTTTTAAATGGGATGTATGGAAAGCAAACTGGCAAAACCCATGGATGGTTCAGCATCTTACAAAAATTGATGGCATCGTTAGTGCTCAACCTTTAGTGAATGGAGCTATTCTCGGCGCAATAGCCAGCGCAATGGTAGGAAGTATTTTCAGCAGTGATGCATGGAATAATGTAACCTTCATTGCAGGAGAAATAAAAAATCCAAAGAAAAATATCGGGATGAGTTTGTTTATGGGCACCTTGATTGTAACCCTGATTTATGTATTGATAAATGTGGTTTATCTCGCAACGGTTCCTTTGCATGAACTGGCTTTTGCAAAAGATAATCGTGTTGCATTAAGTGCTTCAGAAGCAATTTTCGGAAGCAGTGGTACTATCATCATTGCTATTATGATTATGATCTCCACTTTTGGTTGTAACAATGGATTGATTCTTGCCGGAGCCAGAGTGTATTACACAATGGCTCATGATGGTCTTTTTTTCAAACAAGCAGACAGATTAAATAAGAATGCGGTTCCTGAATGGGCTTTATGGATTCAATGTATTATGGCTTGCGCACTTTGTCTAAGTGGAAAATATGGCGATTTACTGGATATGGTTTCATTTATCGTGGTGATATTTTACGTACTCACCATCTTGGGTATTTTTATTTTAAGAAAAAAACGTCCTGATGCAGAAAGACCATACAAAGCTTTTGGTTATCCTGTATTGCCTGTGATTTATATTTTAATGGGCATCAGCTTTTGTACTTTGTTGATCATATATAAACCTCAGTTTACCTGGCCTGGCTTGATTATTACATTGATTGGAATTCCACTTTATTATCTTGCGGTAGCCAATAAAAAACAAAAATCTTAATAAAGCTAAAAATATAAAATTCGATTAATAATTTTGTGTTCAAAAAAATAAGCATTACCTGATATGTTAGCCGAACTGTGTAATTTAATATTTGATCAGAGTATTTCTGATTACCATGTGAATGATGATGTGGATGCGATAGCCTTAAATCCATATCCTGTTGAAAAAATCGAGTTTTTATTGTACCAGAAAAACTGGATTGATACCGTGCAATGGCATCTTGAAGACATCGTTCGTAATCCTGAAATTTCTCCTGTAGATGGATTGGCACTCAAACGTAGAATCGATGCCAGCAATCAGGAAAGAACGGATATGGTAGAATACATCGACAGTTATTTTCTGGATAAATACAATCAAGTAAAATGTGTAAGTGAGGCAACAATAAATACCGAAAGCTTAGCCTGGGCAATTGACAGGTTATCTATACTTGCCTTAAAAATATTTCACATGAGAGTTGAGGCTCAGCGGGAAAATGCAGCTGAAACTCATCGTAAATCCTGCATGGATAAATTAAATATTTTGCTCGAACAAAATACAGATTTGTCTTTAGCCATCAATACTTTAGTTGCTGATATTGAATCAGGAAAAAAATACATGAAGGTGTACAAGCAAATGAAAATGTATAACGATCCGTCTTTAAATCCTGTATTGTATCATCAGCATTCAAAATAATTTTGAAAAACATCAAACATATTGTCGCCATAAGATTTTCGGCTATGGGTGATGTGGCAATGACGGTGCCGGTGATCAGACATTTATTACATGATCACCCTCAATTAAAATTAACTTTCGTATCGGATAAAAAATTTGCTCCGCTTTTTTCTGAAATAAATCGCTGTCATTTTGTAGCAGCAGATCTGAAAGGTAAACACTCCGGCATTTTTGGATTGTACCGTTTGTTTAAACAAATTGGTCAAACAGGTAAAATAGCAGCTATCGCAGATTTACATCAGGTGTTGCGCACTAATGTATTGAAGTTTTATTTTAGACTCACCGGAGTTAAAATAGTTTCAATTGATAAAGGAAGATCTGAAAAGAAAAAACTTACTTCCCAAAAAAATAAATTCCTTCATCAGCTTCCTTCAGGATTTGAAAGATATGCAGAAGTATTTCGGCAAATGGGTTATCCTGTTTCATTAAATCCTTCCGCATTACATTATTCCAAATTATCATTACCGGTAAATGCAAGAGCTCTCTTTGAAAATACCATCAATATCGGAATTGCACCATTTGCCAAACATGCAGAAAAAATGTATCCTCTTCAAAAAATGAAATCAGTGGTTGAAGGAATGAGTAAAATGAATTTCAGAATTTTTCTTTTTGGTGGCGGCAATGCGGAACAAATGATTTTAGAAGAATGGCAAAATGAATTCAAGGGAAATGTTTTTAATGTTGCTGGTAAATATAATTTACAGGAAGAGCTGGCCATTATCAGCAATCTGAAACTTATGTGCAGTATGGATTCGGCAAATATGCATCTCGCTTCCCTGTTTAATGTTCCGGTTGTCAGTGTTTGGGGCCCCACTCATCCTTTTGCAGGGTTTTATGGCTGGGGTCAACACGAAAATAATATCATCGATGTTCAACTTAATTGCAGGCCTTGTTCGGTATATGGAAATAAAAAATGTTTCAGAGGAGACCACGCCTGTATGGAGCAAATCAATCCCGAAACAATAATTAAACAAATACAGTGGAATCTCTCAAAATAAAATCAGATTTCATTAAAAACGGCTCTATCGTTGTCATATTCTGTGATTTTTCCATCTATCGCATTTTCCTGTAAAAAAAATTATCGGTACTCTATTTTAATTTAAATAAATTTGAATAAATAATAGTAAAATTAAATGCAGCAACCTTTTTCAATAGTAATTCACGGTGGAGCAGGTACCATATTAAAGTCTGACATGACAGTAGAGCTGGAAGCCGCATACAGTTCCGGATTAGAGGCGGCTCTGAGTAAAGGATATTCAATACTTGAAAATGGAGGCACTTCAGTTGATGCAGTCAGAGCGGCTATCACCATGCTTGAAGATCATATATTATTCAATGCAGGGAGAGGATCAGTATTTACAAAAAAAGGTGTTCAGGAAATGGATGCGGCAATTATGGATGGCGCTACATTAAAAGCAGGCTCAATTGCCGGGGTAAGAAACGTGCGTAATCCAATAGAACTGGCTTATGAAGTGATGACCAACAGCAATCATGTTTTTTTAAGTGGAAAAGGAGCAAATGATTTCGCTATTAAGCGCGGTCTTAAATTGGAACCCGATGAATATTTCTTTTCTCAGTTCAGATATGATCAATGGAAAGAAATCAGAGACAGTGATACGTATTCTTTAGATCATACTCATCAGGATATTGCCGAGTTGATGAAAGATAAAAAATTTGGAACAGTAGGAGCCGTTGCTGTTGACAAACAGGGAAATATTGCGGCGGCAACAAGTACAGGAGGAATGACGAATAAAAGGTATGGCAGAATAGGAGACAGTCCAATTATCGGTGCCGGCACTTACGCAAATAATAAAACTTGCGGAATTAGCTGCACTGGACACGGTGAGCCATTTATCAGAGCCGTAGCTGCTCATGATGTAAATGCAATAATGGAATACAAAGGCTACTCACTTCAAGACGCTATGAATGAAGTTGTGCATCATAAATTAATTAATCTAAAAGGCGAGGGTGGAATGATTGGCGTTGACGCCGCCGGTAATACTGCGATGGTATTTAATAGTGCAGGAATGTACAGGGCAATGAAGAACAGCAAAGGCGAACAGAAAATCGGATTCTACAAAGAAGCTTAATCAGCAATACAAGAAATAATTCAATGAAAAAATTTGCAGTTTTAGTTGCTGGCGGAAGTGGAAGCAGAATGAAAACTGATTTGCCCAAACAATTTTTATCCCTTAAAGAAAGGCCGTTACTTTTTTATACTATTAATTCTTTTCTCAAGGCCGCTGATGATATTACTATCATTTTAGTGCTGCCTCGAGATTTTATTGATATGGGGAATGAAATTATTAATCAATATTTTAAAGGCAAGGATATTATTGTTACAGCAGGTGGACAGACTCGGTTTCATTCTGTAAAGAACGGATTGCAAATGATTAATGAAGACTCCGTAGTGCTGGTCCACGACGCCGTTAGATGTCTGGTGACAGAAGATTTAATCAACAGAAGTATTGTTGCGGCTATTGAAAAAGGAGCGGTTGTGCCTGTCATTTCTTCAAGAGACAGCGTGAGAATGATTACTGGCTCAAAAAACAATTCAATCGAAAGGTCAACAGTAAAACTGGTACAAACCCCACAGGCTTTTTTAAGCAAGAATTTAATTTCAGCATTTGAAGCAGAATACAATGAAATGTTTACAGATGAAGCCGCTGTTATGGAAGCCGCTGGTTTCGAAATTCATCTGATCGAAGGCGAAGAAAATAATATTAAAATTACATTTCCCATAGATTTTGTACTCGCAGAAAAAATTCTCGAAAATAAATAATCTAAGATTCATCATAATTACATTGAATCAGCAAATCAAAAATATTTTAAAGTCGTTAGAAATTTATCATCCTTTGCAATCAGGTTATCGTAATATTCTTTTTAAAATTAAAAGAGAATATTATAGAATGCTGTTTTCAAAATACAAAGGAAAAGGCCTAGAATGTAATTTTTGCGGACATCAATATTTAAAATTCGTTGATGATTATCCTGAGCCTGAAAATCAGCAAGCTTTATCTATAAGCAATGTGGTGGCGGGTTACGGAAAGAACATACTTTGTCCTTTTTGTTTATCTACAGCAAGAGAAAGATTGGTCATGGCAATCCTTAAAACGAAGATTGACATCAGTAATAAAAATATTTTACACCTCTCTCCCGAAAAAAATATTTTTAATTTTCTGAAAGATCGATCAAAGCTGGTAACTGCAGATTTGTTTCCGGGGTATTACAAAAATATTGATAAGGATATCAGAAAAGAAAATGCTACATTATTAAGTTTTGAAAATGATTATTTTGATTTAGTCATTGCCAATCATATTCTTGAACATATTCCCGATGATGCGGATGCGATGAAAGAGATTTTCAGGGTTTTAAAAAGAGGAGGTGTGGCTATTCTTCAGGTGCCCTATTCAGAATCGATAGCTGAAACATTGGAAACACCTTTAATGGATAATCCAAAATTACAATCAGCATTGTATGGACAGCGGGATCATGTAAGGATATATGAGCTTAACGATTATATAAACAGATTGTTGAAAACGGGATTTACGGTATCCTGTAAAAAATATGAAATGCTAAAACCATTTTATATTTATGCGATTCAAACGGATGAGGTTTTTTTAGAAATCAAAAAGCCGGATTAGCTTTTAAATAATTTTATCGGGCCAGGCAACAAGTTCCATTTAATAAATGTGTATTGCTGATTCTCAGAAGCCCAGTTTTTATAAAAGTATGCAATACCAGGAATGTCCGAACCTTCAAAATCAAGAATCAATTTTTCATTGGAAAATTCATTGATAACCTCATTGTATAAAAAATAATTAGCCAGTTTTCTTTTCCCTTCAGAAAAGACAGATGAGGCGATATTGTAAATCCTGTTTTCATCTTTCAATAACAAAACGCAGGCCAGCAGTGTGTTTTCGTCCTGATCATAAACCTGTCTAACAATAATTCTGCTTTTTTTTGAGTAATATTCACAGAGTAATTCAAAGTGATCATAATCTGATTTTTTGAAATCAGGAAGTTTATCGCTGTATAGATCTTTGTAAATCTTAATGGCTTCTTTGTAATTATCTGAATGCCGGTAAATTAATTTAAACTTTTCAAGCCTATTTAATCTTTGTTTTATATAAGGACTGAATTGTTTTAAAATTGTCGAGTATGATTTCCCCAGTTGAAAAAAATAATTATTGCATTGTTTTGATTGGTAAAAAGAATTTTTCTGCGGAGGGTTATGTAAATAATTAAAAGTAATTTCTGCAAATTTGAATTTGGAAGCAGCCAGTTCAATAAAAGCGATTATAATATCTTCCCTTAATTTCTTTTTACTGAAAATTCCTCCCTGTTGAAAAAATGCAGGCTGATAAAGGTATTTGATGCCTAATTTCTTTTTCCAGGTTAACGGCAAAACGGCTTCATAATCGTTAAGTACAATGGCATCCCAGTTTGCTGATAAATGGTCAAGATAAACAGATTCGGCGTAAATCAATTTATTGCATGCGTTGTTAATACAGTTATCCCACTTAAGTTTATCGATATTTTTATATGGTATATATTTTAATTCCAATTACAAAGGAATTTGTGGGATGAAAGTTTTTAAAGAAATATTTTGAATATCAATACTAAATGAAATTGTTTTTAAAAATCTTTTTTCAGTAATTGTTGATTTAAAATAATCACTGAATGATTTACTGTAAAGAATTGGAAAATAAATATTAACCGTGTTTTTCAGTAATGACAATTGCAATCCTGCGTCATATAAAAACTTTTCAGTAGAAGGATTTGTTTTCCAGGCATCCGCATAAGTACCAATATCCAGGAATATTTTTAAAGGTAGTTTAATTGGAAGCACGGTTAATGGATTAATTCTGTCGGGGATTGTTGTGGTAAAGTTCATCGCGCTCAGCCAGTCATCTGTTTTGCCAATTTTACTGCTTAATAATTCTGATCTTACTTTAAATGCGCCATCTTTAATCATCAATTGCTGGCTGCTCAGTCCTTCAAATTCATTTCTTCCTGTAAAATAATTATTGTACGTATAGTCTTCATATCCATTAGCTCCGCTCATATTCAAATGGTATCGGTCTGTTTCATATGCTGTTTTATAAGTTTGTGCTCCAGTATAAATAAATTTACCTGCAAAAAATCTAACATTTAGTCCTCCTTCTTTTACATAATTAAAATAATAATTCCCGGTGAAACCAAATTTTAAAAAACCGTTACCTTGTTCTGAAATTAAACTGCCTTTATAGGGATATAATACACGATTGTTTTCAATTACGAATTGGAGTTGATTTAAATATCTTTTTGAAACAGGGTAGGTGATTATGTCAACTTGAAGTGTGGTATCTCTGAAAAAATTAAGATTGGTTTCATTAATGAAAAATGTTTTCCACTGAATATATTTTGTAATGCTGCTATTGGCATTTTTATTAGGGAACACAAATTTTATTCCGGGTGCTATTTTATTAAAAATCAGATAATTTCTTTTGCCTGTGTTATCAACAAAAACATTATTGCTGAAACTGGCGCCATTTAATGAAATTACTAAACGCTGTCCATTGCTTCCCGGATAAAAAGTATATGAAATGTGGCCGATACCAGCCGCTTTCTTTGTTTCAAATGAATATAAAGGGGCCATTAAAAATTGCAATTTTGTTGTCGGCAATGAATAATTATGAATTACACCACCAGCCATAACTTTATCATAGTTATTATATCCGGCTATCGGTAGAAATGAAATATAATGATAGCGGTTTGTGTTTTTTAAATTAAAAAAAGCAGTGATTCTGATTTTCTTTTTTTCTTGTTTTTCTAAATTCCCTTTTGCAGATAGTAAAGCAAATTGTTCAGATAAATCTTGATGACTTACTTCCTCAGCAATTGATTTAAAATCTTCGGGATCTGGGTGCTTGAATTTCCATTGTTGAAAATAGTTTTGCATAATACTGTCTAACACAGGTTGTCCCAGTTTGTTTTCCATTAATTGCATCCACATCGCTGTTTTGTTATAAGCAATCAAATCATAATTTAGCATATTGAAATTCTCGGAACTTGTATTTATTGCTTGGTCTTTTTTAAGAGCTTCAATGCTGGTGGTTAAAAGATCTTCGAAATTTTCAGGCACTTTATTATTAAAGAAAGAAGAGCCAGGATTTTTGATTAAAGAATCATCGCTGTAAAATAATTTTTTATACCTATTGTCATAATAAGAATTAATACCTTCATCCATCCATGGAAATCTTCTTTCATTGGTTCCCAAAATTCCATAGAACCAGTTGTGGCCTACTTCATGGTTAATTATTGCATCAAGATCTTTACTGTCATCTGTTTTATCGACCAGTGTAATTGTGGGATATTCCATGCCACCGTTCCCTTCTCTCAGGCTTTCAACAACACTTATTATGTGGTAAGGATATGCACCCACCCAATTACTTTTTGTTTTAATTGCATTTTTTATAAACGTCAAACCCTTTTTCCAGTCATCAGATTTTGAAAAATAATGATAAGCATATACATCAATAATTGCTGAATTCAATTGAATGGTATCGTGTTCAATAATAAAGTCTTTATCAGCAAACCATGCAAAATCGTGAATATTGGATTGCTTGTATTTTAAGGTTTTATAATTCCCTGAAATCAATTCATTTTGAAATATTCCGGTTGAGGCAATTTTGAAATCTTTTTGTGTAGTGATATTTACTTCATAGTCGCCAAATTCGCTGTAAAATTCACCTTGATCAAGATAAGGAATTTCATGCCAGCCTGATTTGTCGTAAACTGCTGGCTTCGGATACCATTGAGTAATTTGAAAGGTCTTTCCAATATAACCACCTCTTGAAAAATTGTATGGGAGTTTTACATGAAAGGGTGTTTCTATTTTTACAGATGAATGAGGAAATAAAGGAGTAGGTAAAATTAATTTTACAATATCCTGATGAATCGGGTTGTCAATTAATGAAGCAGCAATATCGTTTACTTTGAAATTAATTTGGTTAATGTATCCTCTTTTTTCTTCTTCACTAAAGTAGAATGACGTGTTTCTGTTTTCCAGTAACTGATCGCTGAATGCTGTTCGGTCATTTTTATAAGCGTTTGGCCAGAGATGAATCCAGATATAAGTTAACGTATCTGGGGCATTATTTTGATAAGTAAAACGGACAATTCCATCTAGCGTTTTTAATGAATCATTGAGGGTGACATCGATATTGAAATCTGCTTTTTGTTGCCAATACGAATCTTTCTGTGCAAAAGAAATAATTGAAATGAAAATAAACCCAAAAAATAAAATAAAATATTTCAATACGATACTTTTTTCAAAAATACGAATATCTTAAGATTGAATAGAATAGAATATTATTTGCCTTTTCCTGAAAAAATGATTTGAAGGGTATAGATCATTATTTTGAAATCCAATGCCAGTGAAACATTTTCAACATACAATAAATCATAAGGCAATCTCTTAGTCATTTCTTCTACAGAAGAAGCGTAGCCAAACTTTACCATGCCCCAGCTGGTGATGCCTGGCTTAACTTTAAACAGGAATTTATATTCTGGATGGATAGCTACAAGCTGATCAACAAAAAACTTTCTTTCTGGTCTTGGTCCGATAAGACTCATTTCTCCTTTTAAAATATTCCAGAATTGAGGTAATTCATCCAGCCGCCATTTTCTCATGGTTTTCCCCCATCTAGTTATTCGGTTATCATTAGCCGTACTTAGTTGAGGCCCATTTGATTCTGCATTTACAAACATTGACCTGAATTTATACATTGTAAATGGTTTTCCTTTAAATCCAATTCTTTCCTGTAAAAAAAGGATAGCACCTTTGGATGAAAAGGCAACTCTTATCAAAGTGTAAAGCATCAATGGAGACAATGAAATCAGCGCTACAATAGAAAAAATAATATCCAGTATTCGTTTTATATTTTGTTGCCAGTCGGGGAGCATGCCTGCGTGTATATCTATTAAGGGTACCCCAAAAACATTATTGGTATGAAGAGCCCCTGAAATAATATCAACAGTATCAGGATTGATTTTTATGTTTACTTCTTTATCGCTAAGTTGCTGAAATAATTTAGATATTAATTCTCTTTCATTTTTCTCAACAGTGATAATTACTTCTTCAATATTTTCATTTTTGATAATACTGGACAGGTTATCCTGATAAGTGTATTCTTTTATTTTTTCAGGGTAATCAATTGTATCATCGATATCTGTTTTAATTAAAGCTTTAATATTAAATCCTGAATTTTCTTTTGCGAAATTAAAATCAATTAAAAAAGTTTTTGCTTTTTTTGCAGATCCAATCAGTAGTACATTAAAGAAAACCTTTCCAGTAACAATTTGTTTTTTAATTACGGAAAGAAAAATGCTTCTGGAAACTGCGGTACATATAAAAACCGGAAACAGCAAACTAAAGAATTCCAAATAATAATAATGATTGTTTTCCTGAGGGTTTTTTAAAATAAAAAAAAACAAGAGAAGGAGACAGCCGAAGATGCTGGTGAAAAACGCTTTTATAATTTCATTAAGTCTGGATTTATGATAGAAATTATTATAAGCGCCAGTTAGAAAATGTAAAATCAGCCAGCCCAAAGTATATAAAAGCAATCCCCAATAAAATCCTGGAGGTATACTAAATTCAAAATTGTAGATAATTGTTCTTAAATAGTAAAAGTTAATCCAGGTTAAAATAGAAATCACCACATCGGCTATTATGTACCAGCTAATATGTATTCTAGGTTGTTTCAACATGTAACGCTGTTAATGTTGTTTGTTGTTTATTTTTTCCAGAATCTGATGGGCTACTTCCAATGCACGAAATCCGTCGATGATGGTAACCGGGGTTTCGGTATTATTTATAATGGCGTTGATAAATGCTTCCAGCTCCATTTTAATAGCATTGCTTTGTTTAATGAGTGGATTAGAAATGCCAATAGTTTTTATACCGTGATTAGTTTCGATATCAAAGCTAAAATCATTTTTATCATCAGGCTGATTAAGTCGGATGACTTCCGTTTTTTTATCCAGAAAATCAATTCCTATATAAGCATCTTTTTGAAACAGTCTTATTTTTCTCATTTTTTTGAGTGAGATTCTGCTGCTGGTAAGATTGGCTACACAACCATTATCGAATTCAATTCTAACGTTGGCGATATCAGGCGTATCGCTCATTACGGCTACGCCATTGGCAGAAATATAACTTACATTGCTTTTTACGAGATGTAGAATGATGTCAATATCATGAATCATTAAATCAAGAACGACGCTAACGTCAGTGCCTCGAGGATTGAATTCAGCCAAACGGTGTACTTCAATAAACATGGGTTGGAGTTCATAGCCATTCAAAGCAAGAAATGCGGGATTAAACCTTTCTACATGGCCTACCTGAAATTTAAGATTGGATTCTTTAGCTAATTTAACCAGTTCTCTGGCTTCGTCCATTGTATTAGCCAGTGGTTTTTCAACAAAAACATGTTTACCTTTTCTGATTGCCATTTCACAAAGTTCGAAATGGTGAAGGGTGGGAGCAACAATATCTACAGCATCAGCCAGTTCCATTAATTCTTCTGCTGAAGTGAATCTTTTTATTTGATATTGGTTTTCTATTGCAGCAGCATTGTCATCATTAGGATCAAAAAATCCACAAATTTCAACACCATCAATTTCTTTCCAGTTATTTAAATGAAATTTACCCAAGTGTCCTGTACCGAATACTGCAATTTTAATCATGTGTTGGTTTCTCTGTTTCTGCTATTAATGAGTTGCTGTTTCAGCAATGTTTTTTTCTTCCCAGAATCCCATTTTGCCAAATTTTTCGATTCTGTTATTTATTCTTTCCTGTGGATTTATTTTCTCGAGTTCATTAATAACAGGTAAAAGATATTTTTTCAAATTAGCTGCGGCCTCATCGTAATCCCAGTGGGCGCCTCCCAGGGGTTCGGGAACTACATCATCCACTAATCCAAAACTAAGCATATCAGTTCCCGTTAAACGAAGTTGTTCTGCGGCTATTTCTTTTTTATCCCAGCTGCGCCAAAGTATGCTGCTGCAGCTTTCCGGAGAAATAACGGTATACCAGGTATTTTCCATCATCACTACTTTATCTCCTACGCCAATACCCAAAGCTCCACCACTTGCGCCTTCGCCTATAATTACACAAATCACAGGAACTTTAAGTGAAATCATTTCGTAAATATTACGTGCAATGGCTTCACCTTGGCCACGTTCTTCGGCTTCCAGTCCCGGGTAAGCGCCCGGAGTGTCTATTAATGTAATAACAGGTTTATTGAATTTTTCGGCCAGTTTCATCAGACGTAATGCTTTGCGATATCCTTCCGGATTAGCCATGCCAAAATTTCTGAGCTGGCGGGTTTTGGTATTGTTTCCTTTCTGTTGACCAATAATCATCACTGTTTTTCCGTCTAACTGAGCAAAACCGCCAACCATAGCCTTATCATCTTTTACATTACGGTCGCCATGCAATTCCACGAAATTGGTACACATGTTCTCGATGTATTTAAGTGTATAGGGTCTGTCTGGATGACGACTCAATTGCACCCGATGCCAGGGAGTAAGGGTATCAGTAATATGTCTTTTGGTTTCTAATATCTTATTTTCAAGAGCAACAATAGATGAGCTCATATCAGTTTTAGATTTTTCCTGAGTTACCTTTAATTGTTCTATTTGGTCGTATAAGTCTTTGATGGGCTTTTCAAAGTCTAGAAATTGTCTGTTTTTGAGTTGAGGCATAGTAAAAGTTTATTAAGCTAATAAAATATCAGAATCGAAGCCGGGTGTAAAAATAGTTGATATGATATTTCTATAAAAGTTTTGTTTTGAAAAAGCAAAAATACCTATATTTGCACTCCTTAAATGAAACTCGATTAATTTGAGTTTATTTTAGAAGTTGGATCGGTAGTTCAGTTGGTTAGAATGCTGCCCTGTCACGGCAGAGGTCGCGGGTTCGAGTCCCGTCCGGTCCGCAACTGAGACATTAAACGCCTTGTAAATCAAAAGTTTGCAAGGCGTTTTTGTTTTTAGAGGACACTACAGGGTAAACTTTTTTTGATTTTATGATAAGTTATTGTTGAGAAATTGGATTGTTTGAATTAATCTCGCTGTTTAAAGTTAAAGTGAGATGTCTAATTTTTTTAATAAACCCAGGTAATCTT
This sequence comes from Chitinophaga pinensis, assembly GCA_943333125.1. Classification (GTDB taxonomy): domain Bacteria; phylum Bacteroidota; class Bacteroidia; order Chitinophagales; family Chitinophagaceae; genus Ferruginibacter; species Ferruginibacter pinensis_D. The sequence continues at coordinate 31,587 of CALQSB010000017.1, read as the reverse complement.
GATTTATATCTCCTCCATTCAATTCAACATCCAATCTGAATTTCATATGCTTCGGCATTTTGAAACAATCGATAAAGCTACACAGGAAGAGTTGTTATCGAACGGTTATGCGCTCTCTCAAATTCAACAAGAGCTGTCTTTAACTGGATCAAAATTCTTTTCCCATTTTGCAAATGATATAAAGGAGCTGCTCGAAAAAGTACTTCAACATCCCTATCAAAAAACTACCGGTATTAACGGCAACCACATCATTGAGTCGGGTTTGCCAAAAACTGAATACCCAAATGGAATCGGCACTAAGGCCGTTGTTACTTTGGATGAGATTACAAAAGATCAACATGCTCAAATATTTTACGAAAAGAATAGGGGATTTCCACTAGCTCATTTGCTGGTTGATAATTTGCCAATAACAAACCATTTTACTTTGATTTTGAAATCCATTCCTGAAGGGTATGCTTTTATTACTGCATTTTCGGGCGAGTCTGCCATGCCCATTCCTGATTATAAAATGACGAATGCACAGTTTGAAGCTTGTAAAAAATACTGGGAACTGCATCTGTTTTTGAAGAAGAAATAAATCATTTATTGAATGAGATCAAATTAAAAATTTATTCACCTGCATCAATACCCAAGAGAATAAAGCAATTGAAATAAACGTAGTTGAGCGCTTGAGAAATTTATATTTAATATTAAGAATACCGGATACAGCATGACAACTTTCTAGTAATTCATAAACAGCTTCTTTATTATTTAGTTTCATGAATGATTGGGTAAATTCTTTTATTTGCTGCGATTGTATGGATCCGAAATAAAACAAGGATTTTTTATTAGTTAATAATCTTTTATCACTATGCACTCTTGGAGATACAGCTTTAACAGCAGACCAGGTAGCAAGGCATGAACACATCAAAAAAATGGCTTTCAGTGTTAAATCGATAATGGTATTTATGTCAAAACCTTGATGTATTACATGATCCAGCTTTTGTTGGCTTTGTAATGATATAGCAGCAACGAGAAATGCATTCAATCCAAAAATCGCTTGTACTTTTCTATCTGCCATTTCAACTTGTTTCTCTAAACTGGTAAATAGATGTTTTGCGAGATCCACTTTCTTTTCAGTGAAAGGCTCAATTAAAATTTCCTCATTAAAATTTGAAAATGTTTCAGAAGTCATAAAATAAATTAAACGCAAATTAATGGCTTAATGTGTTTTTACGACTTAAATAAAAATGGTTAACGATTAATTAATGATTTGTTTATATTCAATACTATTTATTAACTCTTAATGAAAATAATAAAATTGATTATTCAGTATTCATCACATTCACAACAGCAGCCATATCTTTCTGATGATGCAAAGCAATTTTACGCAATCCTAATTTCCATATCCGAATAACAATTATGGTAAACAAAATCATCAGCATTACTGCCAGAAAAGGATTATCTGAACTATTTCCGGCATACATTAAAGCAAAGTCGTATAGTCCATGCATAATTACAGGAACCAACAAACATTTAATCATAAACTCAACTTTCTTAGGTCCTTCCTTAAATTTAGCCAGGGAGAAATAATAACCCATAACTACTGCAAAAAAACCATGGCCAGGAACGGCAAGCAATGCCCTCATTAATGCCACATCAATTCCACCATTATATACATAAAAAAGGTTTTCCACCAAAGCAAATCCCATTGAAATAAAAACAGCATATATTATCCCATCATAATGCTGATCAAATTCTTTTCGCTTCCATACCAGCCAGTAAAGGATAATCATTTTGGAAAGTTCTTCAGGAAATCCTGCCTGAAAGAAAGCTTCAAAAACAGAACGGGAAAAAGGCGTAATAAAGCCATCTCCAAACGGACGAAGCATTTTATCAAAAAATAAAGTGATGAGGATTGATAAAAATCCTCCAAAGAAACATTTTATTAATAAGCCTGGAGGTTCTTTAATACTGTCTTTATTGTAAATTAAAAATAGAAATAGAATTACGGGAGTTATAGAGGAGAGTAAAAAAATCATTTTATTGTTTTTTATCAAGTTATAAAAAACAATTCATTTACGGCAATACTCTTTGAGTTAATAGCTATATTTATGTTTGCTTTTTTAATTGTTATGAATCAACAAAATATCATCAACAAACTTATTGCAGTTATCAATCAACTTGTATTTATTATTCTAATTCTGGTATTAGCGATAGTGATTGTAATATTTAAATTTTACGATAATAATAATCCTGGAATGGCTGAATTAAAAAGGTCAGATACCATTTCAAATACAAAAAAAGACACCGTTGATTATTGGAAACCAAAAGACATTAATCTGATAACAGATAAATCGCTAAAAGAAAAAGTTGAATATGGCAGAGACCTGATTGCGCATACGGCAAAATATTTAGGTCCGCAGGGAAGTGTAATGAAAATCACCAATGGGCTCAACTGTCAGAATTGTCACTTACAGGCAGGGACGGTTATTTTTGGAAATAATTATGGGTCAGTAAATGCGCTGTATCCCAAATTCAGGGTAAGAAGCGGATCGATAGAAAATTTATACAAAAGAGTTAATGATTGCATTCAAAGAAGTTTAAATGGAATAGCTATTGATACAAATGGGAATGAAATGCAGGCTATAACTGCTTATATAAATTATATTGGTTCAAACGTGGAGAAAGGGAAGAAGGCTTCTGGTTCAGGGTTTAAGGATCTCGCCTTTCTCGACAGGGCCGCTGATCCGATAAAAGGAATGACGGTTTATGAAGCCAAGTGTCAGAGTTGTCATCAGCCCGATGGACAGGGATTGCTCAACAATAACAAAAATGAATTTATCTATCCGGCTTTATGGGGCGAGCATAGTTTCAATGATGGTGCGGGTTTATATCGAATCAGTAATTTTGCCAAATATGTAAAATGCAATATGCCTCAGGGTACAACATTTAAAAGTCCACAATTAACTGATGAAGAGGCCTGGGATGTAGCAGCTTTTGTAGTGTCGCAATCAAGGCCTCATAAAAGTGTTCCTTTGGATTGGCCAGACCTCTCGAAGAAGCCGGTAGATCTTCCTTTTGGTCCTTATGTGGATCAATTTAAAGAGCTTCAACACAAGTACGGTCCCTTTAAACCTATTGTTGATGCACAAAAAAAATCAGAAGAATTGTTGAAGACAAAAAATAAAACGGTGGCAATAAAATAATTTTATGGAAAAGAACAGAAGAGCCTTTATAAAAAAACTTGGACTCATAAGTAGTGCCGGCTTGATTGCGGCTTCTCCTGTAAGTGCTGCAATAAAAGATTCACTAACAGAAGTGGATGAGAGCGAAAAAAAATCTTTTACCATTAATATTTTACAAACCACAGATGTGCATTGTCAGGTTCATCCACATGATGAATTGTTTTGGGAAAACAAACAGATAGTTTTCAGAAAAACGGGTGGATATGCTTTTCTGGCCGATTATTTTGAAAAAGAACGCAAACGGAATCCATATACTTTTATGGTGGATACCGGCGATATGTTTCAGGGAACTGAACTGTCAGTAAAAACTACCGGTAAGGCCATGGTGCCTATTCTAAATGAATTGGGCTACGATTTATATTTACCCGGAAACTGGGAAGTGATTTATTGTAAAAAAAATATGGAGACTTTGCTTGGGTCATTAAATGCGCCTAAGGTATGTGCCAATATGTATGACGATTTGGGGGGAGGTAAAAAAGGCGAGTTGATTTTTCAGCCTTATTATATCTGGAACATCAAAGGAATTAAAATTGGATTTATCGGCTATACCGATCCGCTAGTTCCTATCAGAATGTCGCCCAATTATAGCAAAGGAATTTTATATACCTCTCCTGATGAAAACATTGCTTTCTATATTGATAAATTGCGCAACCAGGAAAAATGTGCCTATGTAATTGTATTGGCCCATCTGGGATTGTCTCAGCAGATAACACTTGCCAATATGGAGGTTTGTAAAGGCGTTGATTATATCCTCGGTGGCGATACGCACGAACGGGTAAGAAAACCTATCCAGTGTAAATATGCAAAAGTGGTAGAGCCGGGTGCTTTCGGTTCTTTCGTAGGAAAATTACAACTCACCATCCAAAATGGGGTAGTGGTAAAAGATGAATATGTACTCGATGAAATAACTGATTCTAAATACAAGCCATCGAAAAAAATAACAGATATCATCACGCAAAATGAAGCGCCTTTCAAAGAAGATATTGATATTATAGCGGGCTATAGCACTATCCCCTTATACCGTTATTTTATTGTGGAAAATACCATCGATACCTTAATCGTGGATGCATTAAAATGGAAGTTGCCTCACACAGATATTGTGTTTTCTAATGGATTCAGGTTTTGTCCACCTCGCGCTACACCGGATGCTACTGGTAATATTCCCATCACCCATGGATTTATCTTTGACATGTTGCCCGTAGACAGTACCGTTAAAACAGCCAAAGTAACTGGTAAGCAACTATTGGAATGGATGGAAAAAGAATTGAATAATGTTTTTGCTCAAAATTCTGCCGAAAGAGTAGGCGGATGGGTAGATAAATTTAAAGGAATGAAAATGGAATTCAATGCGTATGGTCCAAAGGGAAAAAGAATTCAAAAAATATCGATAAATGATCAACCGGTTGATCCCGATAAAATATACAGCATCGCTTCCTGTGAGCGGGAAGGCGATCCTGCAGATGTGTTATGCCGCATTAAAAATGTAAAAGATCCTCAATATACTGATTTTACTACCCATTCAATGTTGATTGATTATCTGGCTGCATTTCCTTTGGTTACCCCTTCGCCTCCGCTCAATGAAATAATATTGGACGCTCCCCAAACACTGCTTACACAGGTTACGGGGGTAGATTATAGTTTCAGATAATACCAATTTGAATTCCAATTTAGTCCATCATTTTCTGGTGTAATTTAACGTAAAGTAAATTATTATTACATTTCTGTTAACAAGTTTTGAAAATAGGAAATCTACTTTTACCACTCTTTTTATTCATGCCTTAATTTTCCTTTATGCAAAATCTTTCAAAAACCGTAACAGTCATTTTATTGCTAATGTTTGTTTTTGTTTTTCCAAAATCTGCATTTTCTTTCACAAAAAAGGTCAATGGTATTAAATCATCAGACTCAATAATTAATCCTTTAATCAAATTCTCTACTCAATGGTCTGATTCAAAATATGAGGATTGTAATACAGCAAAAAATAATAACTATTTAACTACGGAAGAAAAAAAGGTGATATGGACAATTAATATGATTAGGTTTAATCCACAACTATTTTTAAATACCGTGTTGCTGAATCCTAAATGCGACTACTATGAAAAGCCTGAAAAAAGAAATAGTTATTATAAATCGCTCATCCAGACGTTGAAATTAATGAAGCCGATAAAATTAGAATTATTACCCGACTCATTGGCTTTTGTAAGTGCCCGTTGCCATGCCTATCACTCAGGCATTATTGGATATGTAGGACACGAAAGGAACAGCAATGAATGTAAAAAAGATTTTAATGCAGAATGTTGCGATTATGGAAATTCAGGTGCAGTGAATATTTTAATGAACTTATTAATTGATGACGGAATTGTAACTTTAGGACATAGAAATGTATGCTTATCAAATCAGTATACATCTTTAGGTATCTCCATTCAACCACACCACACTTATGAGTACAACGCAGTGCTGGATTTCAAATAAGGAAAGTAGCAAATAATCTTACAGCCTAAACCTGGCTTGCTTTCAATTTCTAAATTACCGGAAAAAAGTTCAACTCTTCTTTTCATATTTGCCAATCCAATTCCTTTTTTTACTAGGTTGTAATCAAATCCAATTCCATTGTCAGCAATGATAAATTTTATAGTATGATTTTCAACTTCAATGCTAATGTTGATTTTAGTGGCATTGGCATATTTAATAATATTCCGCATTTGTTCCTGTAAAATCCTGAATAAATTCAAACGAATTTCACTGTTTATTTTATCTTGGATAGCAGAAAAATCTATTTTCAATGTAGTTTCATATTTATTTTCAATGTTGAAACTATCAATTAATTCCTGAAAAGTATCTTCAATAGTAGTGTCATCAAAAAATGATGGTGCTAATCGATGCGAGATATTTCTTATTTCTTCCAAAGCAAGATTTATGTATTGCTTAGACTTATTAAACCAATGACTGGATTCCGGAGGTAATTTATCTTTTAGCATATCCAGACTCAACTGGCTGCTGGCTAATATTTGGCAAATATTATCGTGAAGTTCAGTTCCTATTTCAAATCGTTCATCTTCCTGTGTTTTTATAATGGCCTTGGTGATTTTTTGATCTAATCTTATCTTTTCTGTTACATCAATAGCAATTATGGATTCAAATTTTTGCTCATTTATTTCAATTAAATTACTATAAATATCTACTTCTATTATTTCTCTGGATTTTTTTATATGTCGGAATCTGCCTTTGTAAACTTTTTCGATATTTAAAAACTGAAACGCTTTTTCTCTTTTTTCTGAAATTGAAATATCATCATCAATAATATCAAACAAAGACATGTTTATAAATTCCGATTCCGAATAACCATAATGGTCAATAGCAGCTCTATTTACTTGAACGAAATTGAAATTTATCGTATCAGAAATCCACATAGGTTGTGGGCTAAGCTGAAAAAGATTACTGTACCTTTTTTCGGATTCTTCCAGTAAAAGACTTGATTTCTTTCTTTCTATGTTGTATTTAATGCTCTTATAAAGTGCTACAGGGGTAATGTCATCCTTAAGCAAATAATCAGATACCTTAAGTGTGAGTGATTTTATACTGAAATCAATGTCAGAAAATCCAGTGAGTATAATAATAGGAGCGTTTGGAAATAAATTCACAACTTCACTAATCAGTGTTTCACCTGTTTTATCTGGAAGCGTTAAATCCAATAAAATCACATCAAATTCAAGTCCTTCTTCAACTAATGGAGAGACTTCGGAAAATTTCAAAACATGTGTGATCTCTGGAGATTTAATTTGCTCTTCAAGATAATCCCTGATCAACAAAAAATCTCCCATATTATCTTCAATAATCAGAATTTTTATGGGTTCAATTGATTTCATTAATTATCATTTTATATGACCAGGTAATTTTACAATAGAAATCCAAAATTCTTCTAGCTTAGCAATAATACTCATAAAGCTATTTACATCTATTGGCTTTGTGATGTAACAATTTGCATGGTTTCTATAGGAAGCCATGACGTCCTTTTCATTTGATGAGGTGGTTAACATGATTACAGGGATATGTTTTAATGAATCATGCTCTTTAATGAATTGCAAAACATCCTGCCCGTTTTTTTTAGGAAGATTGATATCAAGCAGTATTAATTCAGGTAACTCTTTTTCAGTATTTTCTAAAATATTCATCAGAAAATTAATAGCAAGCTCTCCGTTTCTAGTCACGTCTATATTGTTGATTAATTTCCCAGATTCCAGCGCTTCCATGGTTAATAAAATATCACCTTCATTATCTTCAACCAGTAAAATGTTTATTAATTTGTTCATTAAGTTATTGATTAATAAGATTGCTAAGATAATTTATTTATGTTAACTGGGATAGTAAAATGGAAAGTGGTACCCTTATTGATTTCTGAGGTAACCCAGATCTGACCTCCAGTGCTTTCTATTATTTTTTTTATAATCGCCAATCCAATTCCCGTGCCTGAATACTCATCCTTGTTGTGTAATCTTTGAAAAATGACAAAAATCTTATCGAAATATTCAGCATTAATACCAATACCATTATCATTGATATCAAATTGCCACATGTCATCAATTTTTTTTGCTCCAATTTTTATTTCAGGAGGCACCCCGGCACGATGGTATTTTAGCGCATTTGAAATCAGGTTCTGAAAAATTTGTCTGAATGGTGTTTTATAACCTTGTATTATTGGTAGTTTTTCTTTTTTTATAATTGCATGAAGTTCTTCAATTTGCTTGCCATGCAATGTAATTACTTCGTTTACTATTTCATTTAAATCAATGGCTCTCAAGTTCTCCTGGGTTTTTCCAATTCTGGAATATTCAAGAATATCTAAAATGATTTGCCTCATTCTTTTTGCTCCATCTACAGCGTAATAAATATATTGTCTGCCTTTGTCGTCAAGTTTATCATTGTAATTTTTCTCCAGTTGTGCCAGAAAGCTGGTAATCATTCTTAACGGTTCCTGTAAATCATGCGAGGCTACGTATGCAAAATGTTCTAACTCGATATTTGTTTGCGTTAAAGTTATTAATGCTTTATCGAGGTTTAACTCAGCCTTTTTTCTTTCAGTAATATCTATACCATATCCAATGACGAATTTCAATTTGTTTTTTTCAAAATAAGGGGAAAAATGCCTTAGAATATATGTTTTATTTCCACTCGGAGATTGATGTTCATCAAGCCATTGAATTTTTTCTCTTTTTTCAACTGCATCTTCAAAATATTCCCACCTTTTTCTGGCAATCTCATCATCTATTCCTTTCCAATTTGCGTAATCAAAATCATTTTTATTAATGATCCATTTTCTAACTTCCTCGCTTTTAATAGCATAAGGGTTTACATAAAGATAATTGTGATTAGGGTCAAACACAGCAACATCAATTGGAAAATTACTCATGATGTCTTCGGTGAAATTTTTCTGAAGAATAATTTCATCGTTGGCTTTTTTTAATTCTGTTACATCTCTCTCAATTGAAATCCAATGGGTGTATTCCCCTTTTTCATTAGTTATCGGGCTGATTGAAAAGTTTAACCAAAAGGCATCGCCATTTTTTTTGTAATTCAATGTGGTAATTTCACAAGGCTGCCATATTTTTAAAGCATCTCTGATTTTCTTTAATGCAACTTTATCGGATTTTGGACCCTGAAGAAAACGAGGATTTTTTCCTTTCACTTCTTCAAAACTGTAACCGGTTAATTTGGTGAATGATTCATTTATATAAACAATTGGATAATCATTATTGATCTCTGTAATTACAACACTGTCATTGGCATTTTTAATTACCGATTCCATCAGTTTAAGATATTGTTCTTCTTTTTTTCTGATGCTAATATCTTGTATCGTTCCAATCATTCTCAAAGCATGCCCTTGTTCATCTCTTAAAACAAATCCTTTGTCGGAAACAAAAGCATAACTGCCATCTTTTTTGAGATAACGGTATTCTTCATTCCATTTCGATTCCCCTGTGGCTAAAAAATCGTTAATGCTTAAGGATAGCTTTTCAAAGTCATCCGGATGAATTCTTTCTTCCCAAATACTGAAATTTTGTGCTTCTTTGGAAATTTCGTGACCAAATAATTTATTAAACCCATCTCCATAAAATACATCGCCAGTTAAAATATTCCAGTCCCAAATAGCTTCAGATGTGGCCTTATTTACGTATTCATATCTTTGGTTGCTCAATGTCAATTGCTCAGAAATAATTTTCAATTTTTCCTGAGCAATAATGAGATTATTTTTTTGCTCAGTTAAAGATTTAAGAAGATATTTCAACTCTTCATTGACCGTTTCCTGATTCTTTATTATATGCAGCATATCCACTATAGAACTATGCGGTGCATAATCAATCATCTCCAAGTCGGAACTATTTAAATCGTTTGTAGTAACAAACCAAGGCTCACCTATAAATAATATCCTGTGGTAATCAGGTAAATAATTAAACTGTCCTCTGAAGGTTATAGGCTTTTCTTGATTCGATTTTAAAATTAATAACTGGTTATTAATCGATCTGAAGTTATCGAAATTGATTTCATCAATAAAAGGCCTGTCAATAGTAAATAAATCGGAAAATAAATGATTTTTACAGTGAGGTATTATTTTATTAATAGAGGTGCCATTTTCGATAATCATCAAATCCTCATCTATAAGAATAAAGAAAGGAAAAATGATATTAAGTTCACTGATATTTAAATTAATAGCATCCATATTCAAATTTTACCAGCTTACTTTAAATACTTCATGATTACTTCCTGAGTCACGGCTTTCTTGTAACTCAATGGTCACCTCGGTTTGAAAGAGTTTTCCAAGCCCCGAAAGTACACCGTGTACAAAATCTTTAAGCCCAATTCTTTTTGAAAAATAATGAATGCAAATACTAGTAGGTTCAAGATCGCTGACTTTAAATTCAGGTGGTGTTAATTTGGGATAGATCAACATAATGTGATTATGAAACTGAGGCAGATTCTTGAGGAATTCCTGCAAATTTTTTCCGCCTAATTTCAATAATCCTGAATATCTTTTATTGGTTGTATCGAGTATCCACCATTCGCCAAAAGTAAACATTACAACTTCAATACTGAGGTTCATTTCTTCGCTTATAGCACCAGCTAGTTTATAAGTAACGTCGTCATCATATGTTTCATTGCTAATAAAAAAATCAATGCCAATGTCGCTTCTTATTTTAACGGCTTCCCACTTTTCTTCTCCAAAATTAGAGACAACTAGATCTTCTATAGATTTATTTACGATACCGTACATAATAGAATATTTATTTGGGATTTTAATTCAATCAATCAACCATAGTAAATGTATCTTATTTTTTTTATTTGGAATAAAAAATTTAAGCGAATCGTCCTTTTATTTAATATAGTTTAATTATTTTGATGAAATCGTATTCAAAGCACTTGTTTTGTTGAATTATTTCTTTATTTAAATGATAATGATATTGTTTTTTCAATTCCCTTTTTCTATCTTACACCTATTATGAAACAATCGACTATTACAGCAAAAAAAATCCAGGTAAATATTTTAAAAAACAGAATTTCAGCAACCCGCCAGGGTTATATTTTATTATATTAAATAATGAGCCAAATTTGAAACAAGGCTCCTGAAACTTATTTCTCTCCCAAAAAATATCTTTTAATGCAAGTATTAAAATTTGGCGGCACTTCGGTAGCTAATGCTGAGAATATAAAAAAAGTAATTTCCATTGTTGGGGATAGTGTAAAAAAAGACCGTGCCCTTGTAGTGGTTTCGGCTTTAGGCGGAGTCACCGACTTTTTACTGGATTCTGCAATAATGGCGGCTTCCGGCGATTCGGCGTATCTAAAAAAAATAGAACTTATTGAACAGAGACATATAGATTGTATTAATCAGCTAAATATAAATAAAGAGGATGCTGCGCTTAATTCATTCATTGATGTTTCTTTTGCTGAAATTAGAAATCTTTGTAAAGGATTACTCATGCTTGGCGAACTCACTCCTAGAACCAAAGATCGTATTGGCGGCTACGGAGAATTGCTTTCTTCTCGGATTATTGCAGCCGCTTTTATCAAACAAGGCATTGACGCCGAATGGAAAGATTCAAGAACATTGATTCAGACGAATTCAACTTTTGGATCAGCTGCTGTTAATTTTGAAATCACCAATAAAAAAATCAAGGAAGCGTTTGCCTCACCTATAAAATCGTTGTACATAATTCCAGGATTTATTGCATCAGATCATAACGGAGTGATGACCACATTAGGTCGTGGCGGATCAGACTATACCGCTGCAATTATGGCCGCAGCTTTGGATGTAAATGATTTGCAGATATGGACAGATGTAAGTGGGATGATGACCGCAGATCCAAGACTTAGCAGCAATGCAAAAATTATTCCTCAGATTTCTTATCAGGAAGCGATGGAACTTTCGCATTTCGGTGCCAAAGTTATTTATCCCCCCACAATCCAACCGGTGATGAACAAAAATATTCCGGTATGGATTAAAAATACTTTTGCTCCTCAGGATTTTGGTACCGTGATTTCAAATAATCAATCAACATTTAATCTGAATAAAACAGAAAATATTGTAACAGGCATTTCCAGCATCAATAATATTTCTTTAATTACATTGGAAGGCAGTGGCATGGTAGGGATACCAGGGTTTTCAAAACGTTTATTTGAGGCGCTAAGTAATGAAAAAATTAATGTTATTTTAATTACTCAAAGTTCTTCCGAACATTCCATTTCTGTAGCTATAGATGCACATGCAGAATCTAGAGCAATTGCAGCAGTAGATTATACTTTTACTAATGAAATAGCTTTGCAAAAAGTAGACTCGTTGAAAGTGGAGAAGGAATTGTCGATAGTCGCACTTGTTGGAGAAAATATGCGCAATCATACAGGGGTTAGTGGAAGAATGTTCAGTGCTATGGGAAGAAACGGGATTAATATCCGAGCCATTGCTCAGGGTTCTTCAGAAAAAAATATTTCAGCAGTTATTAATACCCGTGATGTAAAGAAAACGATAAATGTATTACACGAAGAGTTTTTTGAAACCACCTACAAGCAAGTCAATGTATTTCTTGCAGGTGCAGGAAATGTGGGAAGTAAATTATTGTCGCAATTAAAGCATCAAGCCGCTTCACTTCAGGAAAAAATGTTGTTGAATATTAGGTTGACAGGAATCATCAACAGCAGAAGGATGCTTATTGATGAATCCGGAATTCAACTTGATCAATGGCAGGAACATTTGGCAACAGGTGAAAATGCTGATTTGGAAAGTTTTGTGGAACAAATCATAAATCTAAATTTACGGAATACGGTTTTTGTAGACATCACTGCAAATGACACAGTGGCTGCCATCTATGGTAAATTGCTCCAGAAAAGTATTTCTGTTGTGGCTTGCAATAAAGTTGCCGCATCATCAGAATATCTTAACTACAGAAAACTAAAAGATCTGGCCAGAGAATACAATGCTCAATTTTTATTTGAAACAAATGTGGGTGCAGGGTTGCCGATAATTGGTACAATAAATGATTTGATACATAGCGGAGATCGCATTCATAAAATAGAAGCGGTGCTAAGCGGAACTTTAAATTTTGTTTTTAATCATTATGATGGTAAAAGGAAATTTGCTGATATCGTAAAACAAGCACAGGATGAAGGTTATACAGAGCCTGATCCAAGATTGGATTTGGGTGGTACGGATGTGATGAGAAAGATTATGATCCTGGCTAGGGAAGCAGGCGAAAAATTTGAAATGTCGGATATTGCAAACAATTCTTTTATGCCCGAGGCTTGTATGAAAGGATCGGTAGATGATTTTTACAAATCAATGGAAACTCACGAAGATCATTTTAAAAAAATATTTGAGGAAGCAAACACCAAAGGGAATAAATTAAAATTTGTTGCCAGTTATTTTAAAGGAAAGGCAGCAGTTGGTTTACAGCACATCGATTCGAATAACGACCTGTTTCATTTATATGGAAAAGATAACGTGGTATTATTTTATACAGACCGATATAAAGACCAGCCACTCGTAATTAAAGGTGCCGGTGCAGGAGCAGAGGTTACGGCAAGTGGCGTTTTTGCTGATATCATCAGGGCTTCTAAAATATAATGAGTAAGCAAATTGACTTCTAAATTTGTTAGTCAAAAGATAAAGAAAGACAAAAACAGAAAAAAAAATCATTAAAATCATCTGATGAATTCTATAAAAGTAAAGTCACCTGCAACACTGTCTAATCTTTGCTGTGGTTTTGATATCCTTGGAATGGCTTTGAAAGATCCCTTTGATATCATAGAACTTATTTCCAAAGAAGAGCCAGGTATTTCTATTAAGCATATCGACGGCTATGGTTTGCCGTCAGATCCAAAAGAAAATATTGCCGGAGTAGCACTTCAGGCAATGATAGATAGTCTTCATTATACAAAGGGCTTTGACATTATCATTGAGAAGAAAATTAAACCAGGAAGCGGTATTGGTTCCAGTGCTGCCAGCGCTGCAGGTATTGTAGTTGCAGCCAATGAACTATTAAACCGCCCTTTCACTAAACAACAGCTGGTTTCATTTGCAATGGAAGGGGAGTTGCTTGCCAGCGGATCTCGTCATGCGGATAATCTGGCGCCTTGTATTTATGGGGGGCTTGTTTTAATCAGAGATACACAAACATTAGACATTATAGAAATAAAAACACCGCCACTTTTTATTACAATTATTCATCCTCAAATTGAAATTAAAACATCTTATGCCAGATCTATTTTACCCAAAGATATTCCTTTAAAATCTGCAGTAATACAATGGGCAAATGTAGCGGGCTTAATTTCTGGTTTTTTATGTTCCGATTATCAGTTAATCGGCAGATCATTACAGGATGTAATTGTGGAGCCCGTTAGAAGTAAATTAATTCCTGGATTTGATGAGGTAAAGAAAAAATCACTTGAGGTAGGTGCATTGGGAGGAGGAATTTCAGGCAGCGGACCTTCGTTATTTATGCTGAGTGAAACCCTGTCTGTAGCTGAACAGGTGGAATCAGAAATGAAATCAATTTATAACAATCTTGGAATTGATTACAAAACTTACCTTACAGAGGTTGGTCAAAATGGGGTTGAGGTTATTTAATACGATAATGTTATTTTAATATATGGAATAGTTAAAAGGACACTCAAACATATTGATAATGATATTACAGGCGATAACAGGTGACCGAAAACAAACGATATTAATTCATGAAATAGCCATAGAGTTGGCCTCTTACCAACCGAGGATACGTGTCCCGAGATCTCGGGGAGCATTCAAGGGCATAACATGTGGCAATAATGTAAAATAAAAATACACACATGAAATATTTTAGTCTTAATAAAAAATCTCCTGCTGTTGATTTCCGAGAAGCAACAATTAAAGGCCAGGCTCCCGACAGAGGTTTGTATTTTCCGGAATATATTCCTTCCGTAAATAAGGAGATGGTTATCAATATTGAAAGTATTTCTAATGAAGAGCTTTGTTATCAGGTAATCCGGCCATACGTTGGCGATAGTATCCCTGATGAAGTATTGAAAGATATTGTAGCGCAAACCATAAATTTTCCAGTTCCATTAGTGAATGTGAATGAAAATATTTATGCATTGGAAATGTTTCATGGAAATACACTTGCCTTTAAAGATATTGGCGCTCGTTTTATGAGCCGTTGTCTGGGGTATTTTGTGAAAGGCAATAATAAAAAAATCACCGTCCTCGTAGCTACTTCCGGTGATACTGGCGGTGCAGTGGCAGATGGCTTTTTGGGTGTGGATGGTGTGCAGGTAGTTATACTTTATCCTTCAGGTAAGGTAAGTTTGGTTCAGGAAAAACAACTGACAACACTTGGCAATAATGTTTTTGCCATTGAAGTCAATGGTACATTTGATGACTGCCAGAAGATGGTAAAAAATGCATTCGCAGATCAAGAATTGATTGAGTCGATTTTTTTAACTTCAGCTAATTCTATAAACGTTGCCCGCTGGCTGCCACAACAATTCTTTTATTATTTGGCTTACAAGCATTGGAATCATAAGAACGAAGCACCCGTTATCAGTATTCCCAGTGGTAATTTTGGAAATATATGCGCGGGGTTACTCGCTATGAAATCGGGATTGCCGATTAAACATTTTATTTCGGCCTGCAATGCTAATGATGTTGTTCCTCAATTTATGAATTCACATCTGTATCAACCCAAGCAGTCTGTAGCTACAATATCCAATGCAATGGATGTTGGTGATCCCAGTAATTTTGTAAGAATATTAGCCTTGTTTAATAATAATGCAATAGAATTAGCAGCGTGTTTTTCTGCGGTAAGTATTGGTGATGAAGAAACCAAACAGGCCATTATTGATGTTGAAAATACAACAGGTTATTTAATGGATCCTCATGGTGCTGTTGGATATATTGCTTTGAAAAAATATCTCGAAAATAATAAAAACAGTTATGGCATATTTGCCGAAACCGCTCATCCTATTAAGTTTTATGATGTGGTAGAATCTATTATCAATAAAAAAATAGTCTTGCCTCCTTCAATTGCATCCATTATGGATAAAGAAAAAATAGCCATTAAAATGGAGCCAGATTATTTACTGTTAAAAGAATATCTGCTTTCAGTGGGTTGATTTTATTTATATTATACCTACAATAACATTTCATTAATTACGTTGTAGCCTCATTACTATTGATTTAAGTGTATTACAAAGAACATTTGAATATTCTTAACATTAGAAAGACGCTTGATTAATTCTTTGGAACTATTTTTGTTTAAGTAGCCCTGATAATAATCCGTATAAATAACATTAATCCAGTTAACACCTATATCACTATGAAAACAATACTGTCCAAGTTCAGCCTCACCATTTTATTTTGTTTTTTCTTTTTCATTTTACATGTTCCAGTAATATTCGGAAACTCATCTGTTCACGACTGGAAAGCGAAGAAATCAAATAATATAATCAGTAGTAATTCAATGGTATTATATGAAGCCTTAAATTTAAATAGTCTTGGTCTTTCTGAACAAGCTTATGAGCTCGCCATTAAGGGTTTCGATAATCTGAAGTGCGAGGGGAAATTCAACCATCAGAATATTATCTCCATAATTGATTTTACAAAGCCTTCTGCTGAAAAAAGATTATTTATTATAGATGTGGAAAATGGAAAGTTGTTGTTCAATACTTATGTAGCCCATGGCCAGAATTCAGGGACTTTGTATGCAGAAAAATTTTCCAATAAACCATCCAGTTTTCAGAGCAGCCTTGGTTTTTACGAAACAACAGAAACTTATATTGGTAAGCATGGTTATTCATTGCAATTGAATGGGCTGGAAAAAGGAATTAATGATAAAGCCGATTCGCGAGCAATTGTAGTGCACGGCGCTTCTTATGTTTCGGAAGGCATAATCAGAGCACAAGGTTATTTAGGGAGAAGCTGGGGATGTCCTGCAGTACCCGAAAAGCTATCAAAACCTATTATTGATAAAATTAAAAATGGAACCTGTATGTTTATTTATGGGAACGATAAAAATTACTTTAACCGTTCTGCCATCTTAAACAGTTGATTTCAACTGCAAAGTCTGGGTTTAATTGAATAATCTCTTTTTGAATTTATCCGAATTCATTTATCTTCACTAAAAAAGATTCAATGGTTCAATTAAAAGGTACAGGAGTAGCAATTATTACCCCCTTTACAAAAAACGGTTCAGTCGATTTCAAATCATTAGGCAATCTCATTGACTATATTATTAATGGCGGTGTTCAATACATTGTAACATTAGGCACTACCGGCGAAACACCTGTATTAAGTAAAGAGGAAAAAAAGGAAATTATTGAATTCACCATTCAGTATGTTGATAATCGGGTACCCGTAGTAGTTGGCGTAGGAGGAAATGATACTGCCGCATTAATTAAAGATTTATCAGAATTCCCTTTAGATAAAGCTGTTGCCATATTAAGTGCATGTCCTTATTATAACAAACCTTCACAGGAAGGAATTTTTCAACACTATAAAGCGATTGCTGCTCATTCTCCTAAGCCCGTTATTTTATATAATGTTCCCGGAAGAACAGGAAAGAACATGGAAGCAGCTACTACAATAAGACTTTCTCGTGAAGTTGAAAATATTATTGGCATTAAAGAAGCCGGGAATAACATGATTCAATGCATGGATATCTTAAAAGACAGGCCTGAAGGATTTATGGTAATCAGTGGAGATGATGATCTTGTTTTGCCTCAGATGGCTTGTGGAATGGATGGAGTAATCAGTGTGGCAGCGAATGCACTTCCAAAAGATTTTTCCGATATGGTTCACCTTTGCTTAAAACAGAATTTTAAATCAGCTAAAATTATTAACGATCGTTTAATACCAGCATACCGTTTAATGTTTGCCGAAAATAATCCCGCAGGAGTAAAAGCGTTTTTGTATGAAATGAAAATTATTGAAAACGAATTGAGATTGCCATTAGTTCCATTAAGTGAAAGTCTTCACGCCGGTGTTAAAGAATTTCTCGGAAAGTAAAATCAGTTGAAATTAAATTTTATAACAAGTTCCTTCAATCGCAAGTACAGTGTTTTCAAAAACCTCTTTTGTTTCTGTTAGAAAAGGCTCCAGTGATTCGTATTTAGAAGAGAAATGGCCAATCATTAATTTTTTGGCGCCTGCTAATTTTGCAATCTCACCTGCTTGTATAGTTGTACTGTGAAATCTTTCGGCGGCTCTATTTTCAAGATCTTTTAAATAAGTGGTTTCGTGGTAAACCAAATCCACCCCTTTTATTTTTTCTGCTAGGGAAGGATCATAAATGGTATCTGCACAATATGCGTAAGATTTAGGTTTTGCGGCTTCTATAGTAACGCTCTCATTTGCAATCAGGGTTCCTTTTTTAGTCAGGTAATCCGCTCCATTTTGTAACTGTTCATAAAAAGAGGAAGGTATTTCATAAGATTTTACCATTTCGGGTATGATGCTTCTGGGTTTCTTTTTTTCTTTAAATAAAAATCCCCAACAATCTATTCTGTGTTGAACCTGAAAGCAGGAGATTTCAATTTTACCGGTATCTGCAATAATGCAATCACCAGATAAGGCATGAAAATACAAGGGATAAGAAAGCGTTACTGAAGCAACGCTAAGATGTAATGAAATAATTTCTTCCAATTTAGCCGGACCGTAGAGATGTAATTCCTGTGTTCTGCTCAACAAACTCATGCTGGTGAGCAGGCCTATCAGACCAAAATAATGATCTCCATGTAAATGAGAAATGAAAATATGAGAGATTTTGCTTCTTCTGAGTTTATATTTTGAAATTTGATTTTGTGTGCCTTCGCCACAATCAATCAAAAAACTACTATCCTGAGTTTGAAGTAATTGCGCAGTGGGATTTCTGCCAAAAGCAGGGATAGCCGAATTATTTCCTAAAATGGTTATGGCAAGCAAGCAGCTTTGATTTTTATATTAGCGTAATTACGGCTACAAATTAATCAATTGTTGTCAAAATCCCTCATTAGTTCTCTTTCTATTTCTTCCATTTGAACAATATCCCAGGCTTCACTTTCCGTTGGTGTGATATTCATTACGTCTAAACAATCTTTTTCATCTAATGTTTTTGTAATTGATTCATTCAAGCCGCAGATCACAAAAGAATTATTGTCGTTATAAAATTCCTGTTGTTGCTTTACGATCATTTGCAAAGTAGCCTCATCAATTTTTTTTACCTGATCAAAATTAAAAACCAGGTGAGGAATGTCCTTTATTTTAAATGAATCCAACAATTGTTGCAGTTCCACTGTCATATTAGCAGTTATTTCAGCCTCTTCGGGAGTAATTACTGTAAATTTTTCTTTGGTATCTAATTTGACGTTCATTAAATGTTGATTTGAAAAAAATATAAATAAATGAAATTTTAAGAACAATTAAAAGAGAACAATCGAAGGCAAATTTATTTCACATTTAATTAAGTATGAACATTTTTTAATTCTTTTTAATAATGCTTACTTTTCAACATATCAACAATTTGTGTTTTCGTAAACTAAACCGATACAAATAATCGTTATTATTGTAACCAATAAAAACCTACAGCATGGATAATAATTTTTCAACCCAAGTAAAAGAGATCATTTCTTACAGCAGGGAAGAGGCGTTAAGGCTGGGAAATGACTTTATAGGAACTGAGCATCTGGTTTTGGGTTTGATTCGCGACGGTGAAAATACTGCCGTAAAAATCCTGAAATCTCTCAGCATCGATCTTTACGAACTAAGAAAAGAGATTGAAATGGCGGTTAAGGACAAGACCGGTAAAAACATTGCCAACATCAATTCATTACCCTTAACAAAGCAGGCAGAGAAAGTAATCAGAATTACAGTACTTGAAGCCAGGTCGTTAAAAAGTACTCAGGTGGAGAGCGAACATTTGATGCTCTCTATATTAAAGAACAAAGAAAATATTGCAACACAAATACTAAATCAATTTGAAGTGGACTACGACATTTTTAAAAACGAGCTCGGCTTTGTAACTAGCAAACCCCCTCAAGCAGAATTCAATGAAGAAGATGATTTTGATGAAGAAAGAAAACAATATGGTCAGCAACCTAAAGGCGCTAAAGGCGCTGGTGCTGCTCAAATTAAATCTAAGACTCCGGTGTTAGATAATTTTGGACGGGATATTACCCGACTCGCCGAGAATGGCTCTCTTGATCCAATTGTTGGAAGAGAAAATGAAATTGAAAGAGTTTCTCAGATTCTTTCCAGAAGAAAAAAGAATAATCCTATTTTAATTGGTGAACCCGGAGTGGGTAAAACAGCCATTGTTGAAGGACTGGCATTAAGAATCATACAAAGAAAAGTATCCAGAGTTTTGTTTGATAAAAGAGTAGTTAGCCTTGACTTAGCGGCTTTAGTAGCAGGTACTAAATACCGTGGTCAGTTTGAGGAAAGAATGAAAGCTATTATGAACGAACTGGAAAAAAACAGAGATGTAATTTTGTTCATTGATGAGATACATACCATAGTTGGCGCAGGTGGCGCCAGTGGTTCACTGGATGCTTCCAATATTTTCAAACCAGCACTTGCCCGCGGAGAACTGCAATGTATAGGGGCTTCTACTTTAGATGAATATAGAATGCATATCGAAAAAGATGGTGCACTGGACAGAAGATTTCAAAAAGTACTTATCGAGCAACCTTCAATTGATGAAGCTATTGAGATATTAAATAACATCAAAAATAAGTATGAAGATTTTCATAACGTTTCATACAGTAAAGAAGCAATTGAAGCTTGTGTAAAATTGAGTGACAGATATATGACGGATAAATTATTACCCGACAAGGCCATTGATGTACTTGATGAAGTTGGAGCCAGAAAGCATATCAAAAATATCAATGTTCCCGAAAATGTACTGGAGCTTGAAAAAAAGATAGAAGACATCAAACTGGAAAAAAACAGAGTGGTAAAAAGCCAGAAATTTGAAGAAGCGGCTTCTCTTAGGGATACCGAAAAGCGTTTGCAGGAAGATCTAGAAAAAGCGAAATTAGAATGGGAAGAAGACAGCAAAAATAAGCGTTATCCTATCGATGAAGATGATATTGCAGAGGTGGTTTCTATGATGACAGGCATACCGGTTAAGAGAATGGTTCAAGCCGAAACCGACAAACTTCGTCGTATGGCCGACGATCTTAAAGGTGCTGTTATCGGACAGGATGAAGCTATTGCAAAAGTAGTAAAAGCTATTCAGCGTAATAGAATAGGGTTGAAAGATCCCAAAAAACCTATTGGAACTTTTATCTTTTTAGGACCAACGGGTGTGGGTAAAACGGAATTGGCCCGTTCATTGGCTAAGCACATGTTTGACAGTGATGACTCTTTGATCAGAATTGATATGAGTGAATATATGGAGAAGTTTACGGTGAGCAGACTGATTGGAGCACCTCCCGGATATGTAGGTTATGAAGAAGGAGGTCAGCTAACGGAAAGAGTAAGACGTAAACCATATAGCGTTATTCTTCTAGATGAAATTGAAAAAGCACACCCGGATATTTACAATATACTTTTACAGGTGCTTGACGATGGACAGTTAACAGATGGCCTGGGAAGAAAAGTTGATTTTAAAAATACAATGATCATCATGACTTCTAACATTGGTGTTCGCCAATTGAAAGATTTTGGAGATGGTGTTGGATTTGCAACTCAATCGCGTCAGGAAAATCTGGATGAAAATAATAAAGCCATTATTGAAAAAGCGTTAAAGCGTACATTCAGTCCTGAATTTCTAAATCGTATCGATGATATTGTAATCTTTAATTCTTTGAACAAAGAAAATATATTCCAGATTATTGATATTTTGATGAAAGGAGTGATGAAGCGTTTAATTAATCTTGGTTTTACACTTGAACTGGCTGATGATGCTAAAGATTTTATTGCCGAAAAAGGATATGATAGTCAATTTGGTGCAAGACCGCTTCACCGCGCTATTCAAAAGTACCTGGAAGACCCTCTGGCAGAAGAGATTCTCAACATGACCATAAAGGCAGGAGACACAATGCTGGCCGAATTAGATAAAGAGGCCGGAAAAATCAGGTTCAAATTAAAAGAAGAACCAAAGAAAAAAGAGAAGAAATCGCAAGCCTAATACCCATTAATTTGGCAGAACGCCCCTAAAACAGGGGCGTTTTTTATTTAAACCCGGATTTAGGGTTGAATCAGATCCTACATAAAAAAATAGGCTGCGTTAAAAAGTTTATTTTATTTTACATGACAATTTGTAATGGATGAGTATGAAAAAGATAATTGTAACTATAGATGGTTGGTCTTCCTGTGGAAAAAGCACCTTGGCGAAACAATTAGCTAAATCTTTGGGGTATGTTTATATAGACAGTGGCGCCATGTACAGAGCAATTACGCTTTATTTTTTGAGAAATCATATTGATTGGACCGAAAAAAATGCTGTTGATGAGGCACTCGATAACGTAAATCTTCATTTTATTTATAACAATAAATCATTGCATTCCGAAATGCATCTAAATGAAGAAAATGTAGAATACTTAATCAGAGATTTAGTTGTTGCCGAAAAAGTAAGCGAGGTAGCTACAATCGCCCAGGTAAGAACTTTTGCTGTTGCTCAACAACAAAGAATGGGTTCCGAAAAAGGAATTGTAATGGATGGAAGAGACATCGGCACTACCGTTTTTCCGGATGCAGAGTTGAAAATATTTATGACTGCAGATATTCTGGTGAGGGTAGAAAGAAGATTCAAGGAGATGTATGAAAAAAATCCAAACGTGTCTATTGATGAAGTGAAAAATAATCTTGAAATGAGAGATTACATAGACTCAAATAGGGAAGTCAGTCCTTTAAGAATGGCTGATGATGCCATTCTACTCAATAATACCCAATTGACCATGGAAGAACAACTTGACTTTGCTTTGAAACTCGTTGCAAAAAAATTGTAAAGCAACTAAACGTTATCAATAGTTAAAAAACGGAATTCTATTTTTAGAGATAAATCGAAATCACTTTTTCAAACGCTTCAGCAGAAATAAAATACCCTGCTATTTTTCTGATAACCTGCTCTACCAAAGCATCAGGGCAACTGGCGCCACTGGTCATCAATATTTTTAATGGCATTTTGTTCGGTAAAAAAGGACTAGTCTTCAATTCTTTTTTGTGATGAAAGTTAAAATGAAAGATTTCATCTTTGGAAACAATTCTTTCTGCACTGTCAATATAATAAGTAGGCAATTTTTCTTCACAAAGTTCAACTAGATGAGAAGTATTGCTGCTGTTGTATCCTCCAACAACAATAGCCAAATCTGCATTTTGCTGTAATAATCCAAACACCGCTGACTGGTTATCGTTAGTCGCATAACAAAGGGTGTCGCGTGTGTCGGCAAATCTTTCACTGATATTGGCTTCTGTAAGATTATATTTTTTGGCCATTGTTTGTTTAAGGAAATCGGCAATGGCTTGTGTGTCGGAAGCAAGCATGGTTGTTTGATTCACCACTCCAATTCTGTCCAGATCTTTTGTAATATCAAAGCCTTTAGAATATCGTCCCTCAAAAGCAATATAAAATTCATCAGGATTATGCTCTCCTGAAATGAAACCAGACAGCAATTCGGCTTCATTCATATCATTGACAATAACAGAAGGCGTGTTGAATGCGGCATGAGAGAAAGTAGCTCTTGTTTCCTCGTGGCTTGGTTTTCCATGAACGACAATGCTGTAATTCTTTTTTGCAATCTGATCACTTCGATTCCAGACTTTTTCTACAAATGGACAGGTGGTATTATATTTTTCAATGGAAATGCCGATATTTTTCAATTTGTCTTCTATTTCAAGTGTTGTTCCAAAAGCTGGAATAATAACAACATCTTCCTTACTCAACTCTTCAAATGGGATTAAATTGTTTCCTTTTGTATCCTGTATAAAACGAACTCCTCTTTCTAAAAGATCTTGATTAACCGAAGGGTTATGGATCATTTCACTGAGAAGAAAGATTCTTTTTCCCGAATTCTCGTTAATAGTGCGAAATGCAATCTCAATAGCATTCTCAACACCGTAACAAAAACCAAAATGACGAGCTAGGTATATCTGAACTGGGCCGAAATCCAAAAGAGCAGGACTAAAATCCTTCTTCAGTTTATCAAGCTGTTTTCTGTTTTCCTTTATACTGGAAATTAGTTGGCTTCTGTATGTAAATGGAATTGTAAATTGCTTCATCTTTATTTATAAAAAGACAAAGGTACAATCTTGATTTGAAGTATCGAACAAGATTACAGTCAACCCTATTAATAACTAAAATTTGGTGGTCATGTTGGATAACAATAAGGTGTTAGAATATCTATCCGGTTCAACAATTTATGAAGTTAACCTTAGGCAGTTTACTCAAAAAGGAGATATCAATTCTTTTATGGAACATTTGCCGAGGTTAAAAAAAATGGGAGTCAGTATCATCTGGCTGATGCCTATTCATCCAATTGGTATCAAAAACAGGAAGGGTTCACTAGGAAGTTATTATTGCAGCAGAAATTTTTTCGATTTGAATGAAGAATACGGTACTAAGTCAGACTTTAAAAAGCTAGTTACTGCGGTACATGATTCAGGGATGAAAATAATTATAGATTGGGTAGCTAATCATGCGGCCTGGGATAATAACTGGACACTTACCAATCCGGATTTTTTTCTTAGAGATGATCAGGGCGAATTTATATCCCCTTATGACTGGACAGATGTAATTCAAATTGATCATAACAATGAGGCGGCTCATGATGCGATGAGGAATGCGATGTGTTATTGGGTAAATGAATTTAATATTGATGGATTCAGGGCTGATTTGGCTCATCTTACTCCTTTAAGATTCTGGATAAAAGCCAGGACGTTAACTGAGCAGATTAAACCCGATTTGATATGGCTCGCAGAAACGGAAGAGATCGATTACTATCAGGCCTTTGATATTTTTTATGCATGGAAATGGATGCATAAAACAGCGTCTTTTTTCAAAGAAAACCAAGCGCTGCCTTCGTTAATAAATTTGCTTAATGAGGAAAAAGAATTTTATCCTGAAAAAGCTTTGCAAATGTTTTTCACCAGCAACCATGATGAAAACAGCTGGAATGGAACAGAATATGAAAAATATGGAGTTTATGCAAAGGCGTTGTCTGTATTTAGTTTTTTTTATCCTTCTTCTGTGCCTTTGATTTACAGCGGCCAGGAAATGCCCAATTATAAAAGGTTGAATTTTTTTGACAAAGATGAAATAGTGTGGAAAAACGAATGCGAGTTGCAGGAATTTTACAGCATATTAATTCATCAAAGAAAAAAATATAATTCCGGGGATGACTTTTATTTTATCACCACCAACGAAAAGCTGCTGGCCTTTAAAAGAGGCTCAGGTATTGGGTCCTTGCTCGTTTTTCTTAATCTTGATCATAAAAATATCGAATTAAATTATCATCACTCAGGGGAGTTCGGTGAGTATATAAATATTTTCGATGGGGAGAATGGGTATAAAAATAATCAGGTCAATCTCGTTCTTGGGCCAGGGGATTTTTTGGTCTTAGAAAAAGTGGATTAAACCCAGATTTTGCAGTTGAAATCTATTACAAGAAAAAAAGCTGCAAAGACAAGCGTTTGCTTGATATTTTGATCTCCACATCATTCATTATGCTTTCGTTCAAAATATCGGCTCAAACACCCGTCTTTATTGTCTTTTTTCCTTTCATCACTATTCCAACTGCAAAATCCGGGTTAAAAAAATAGCTCCGAATTTTTCGGAGCTATTTTCAAATCATTATTTATTCTTTTTTATTCAAGTGTTATAGGGTATTCGTATAAGCCATCATATCCTGGATAAAATCCACTGATGTTTATAGATTTTTCGGCACCTACAATTTTCCTCATCTCATCTACTGTTTTAACGTCTTTGTCGTTTACTTTAAGAATAACAAATCCATCTTTCATTCTTGTTTGATCGAACAAAGCGCCACTGTTTATTTTTTTTACAACTACACCGCCTGATATGCCGTATTCCTTAGCCTTCTTGGCATCTAAATTTACAAAATCGGCACCCAGTAAATCGAGTTGTTCATCATTGCGTACAACTCCATAATTTCCTGCTTTATTCTTTAATGTTACTGTTAAGGTTAATGGTTTTCCTCCGCGTATAACGGTTACATTTACTTTGTCTCCTGGTTTGAATTTACTTACTTGTTCCTGTAACTCTCCGCCACTGATAATTTCAGTGCCATCAATTTTTTGAATTCGATCTCCTTTACGGATACCTGCTGCATAAGCACCACCATCCATAGGAACATCTGTAGCATAAATTCCATCATAAATTTCCTCTCCAATGCCGATTTTCTTTTTTTGATCTTCAGGCATTTCTGCAGCATTGCTAAACTGGATACCTAAGTAACCTCTTTGAACTGTTCCAAATTTGATCAGGTCATCAACAACTTTTTTAGCAATATTAACAGGTATTGCATAAGAATAACCAGAGTAATATCCCGTTGGTGATGCTATTGCAGAATTGATGCCTATAAGTTTTCCATCGGTGTCTACCAGGGCTCCACCGCTGTTTCCCATATTTACAGCGGCATCAGTTTGAATGAAAGATTCCACCGCTCCGCCAGGATTTCCTGTTTTATCTTTATTTAATCCCAGACTTCTGGCTTTTGCACTTACGATACCTGCCGTCACCGTTGTTTCTAAATTTAACGGATAGCCGATAGCTAATACCCATTGTCCAATTTTTACATTATCAGAATTACCATATAATAAATAGGGGAGATCTTTCGAATCGATTTTTATTACAGCCAAATCGTAAGAAGGATCTGAACCTACTACTTTTGCTTTAAAGGTTTTTTTGTTATTGAGTGTTACTGTAATCTCATCAGCATTTTCAATTACGTGATTATTGGTAACGATGAATCCGTCATCACTAATGATTACACCAGAACCTGAAGCTTTTTGTTCAGGAATTACATTCATTCTGCCACCACCAAAAAATTGATTAAATAATTCGTCATCAAATAAATCGCCAAATGGATTTTGCTGGCGGGAGTGTGGTAAATTGTTAGTTACCTGTTTAGCATTTGTTTTTGTTTTGATGTGAACCACAGCCGGGAGTGCCGCATTGGAAGGAATGGTAAAATCCACTGCCCCGGGAGGGGTATTGCCTGAAGTTAGTCCGGCCAATTTATAATTGGATGGAGGGATTCCTTCTTGCTGACCTGCATACATGTTTTTGTTTTGTATAAAATTTCCATAGCCCCACACTACGGCCAAAGTAGTAAGGGCACTGATACCAATGGTTGCCAATACTTGTTTCATTTTCATATATTTTATTTTAAAAGGATTTACTTTGTAATTATTACGTGTTTACCAACTGTTTCCTATCACTCAATTTTTATGCCTCGGCCTGCAAAATAGCAAGAGTCTGCCAAATTGAGATAATTAAACTGACATCTTTAACATTAAATTAGTAAGCCCTTCGTAGATTGTCAGCATGTCAATAAAAACTCCATTGTGTCTATGCCGTCAGCATAAGAAAACAAATTAGGCGTTTGTGCATTTCCAAAAGGGATATATCCATTTCCAACAATACATTGAAGGTCTACAGACTGCGATAATTTTTCTGTAAGTTTTTCAGGAGTTTTATAATACTCATAAAATAAAACACTTATTGGCGAAAAGTAATTTTCATTTTCAACCAACAGCGTAGATTCATTGCTCATATATTTTACATTGTTGAGCAATAACAAAGACAATTGAAAATCATAATTATTGCTGTACTTCATAAAATCCCTGAAATGTTTGAATTGATGAAAAGAGGCTAACAATGTGATAAAATCGTAATCTTCAGGTACGAAAATTTTGGTAACATTTCTGCAGCCCAATCCAAAATAATAATGAATATCTTTTGATAAACTTTCAAGTTCTTCATTAGTTTCGGCGCCGGTTAAAACGGCCACTGATGTCTTGTTGCGCCTGATGATACTGGGATATTTTCCGAAATACTGTTCAAAATGATTTGCAGTTTGATTGCTTCCGGTTGCTATATAAGCATCACATCCTTTTAGATTTTCTGCGATGGTGATGAAAGCTGCAGTTTGGGGTTCAAATTGATAAAGTTTCTCTATAAGAAATTTGAGCAGCACATCGTCTTTTGACGATAATTTTATCGTTTGTTTGTGTCCACTGATAAATACCGATAAGAAATCATGAAAACCAACCATAGGAATATTACCAGCCATTACAATGCCAATTTGTTTGGGAGCTATTAAATCGTCAAGGTGATAATGATGGGTCCAGATTTCAAGTTCAGATTTTGAAAGATATTTTTCGACAATATTTTTTGTAGCAATGTGTATAAAAGCTTCGGTGAACCAAGGGTTTTTTGCGGAAGCTTCTTTTTTTACGGATTGCCATTCATCTGTGTTTTGTTTAAGATATTCTCCAAGGAATGATAATAAATCAATTCGATTTTGTAAATTCATGCGCTTATTATTACTTTACATCAAAATTACGAAGATGGCAATAAAGATTACTGATGAATGTATCAATTGTGGGGCCTGTGAACCCGAATGTCCCAATAATGCAATTTATGAAGGAGGCGTGGAATGGGCGATTTCAGACGGAACAACAATAACAGGGTCATTCTCATTAATGGATGGAGTTGTAGTAGAAGCTAATCAACGCAATACTCCGGTGAGCAATGATACTTATTACATCACTCCGAATAAATGTACAGAATGTCAGGGATTTCATGAAGAACCTCAGTGTGCAGCAGTTTGTCCTGTGGATTGTTGTGTTCCTGATGAAGCGTATCGCGAAACAGTGGAAGAACTGATGAGCAAAAAAGAAAAGCTTCACGTTTAGTATAAGATTTATTTAATTACAGCGAGGCCTGCTGACGAGTAGATTATTATTCGCCATCATTCCCTTTTTGTTTTTATTAGCTAAATGATCTGCGGGTTTTCATCTAAAAAAAAATCATGAGAAATATCTTTTTCTTTCTTTCATTGCTTTTCTTTTTTTTAATTTCCTGCGCTGAAAAGAAAAAAACAACAGCGGAAGATAAGGCTTCAAAGTCTCTTGAATTAATGGCTTACGACAGATCATTTTCGCAAATGAGTGAATCGAAAGGAATGAAAGCCGCATTCATCGAATTCATGGATAGCAATAGTGTTTTACTGCGTCCAGACCAATTTCCCATAACAGGCGCTAATGCAATTGACTATCTTGTTTTACAAAATGACACAGAATATAAATTGACCTGGGATCCAGAGCATGCTGATGTTGCCGAATCCGGGGACCTTGGTTTTACTTATGGAATATACATGATGCAGCCAGCTTCAAAAGACACGTTATATTATGGAACGTATACCCATATCTGGAGAAAACAAAATGATGGGAAATGGAAACTCGTGCTTAATACCACTAACGAAGGGTTGAATGAGTCGAACGAAGAAATTTTGAGTCATTAACATTTTTATCAAACATTAATTACCTTAAATTATTTTGTTTCTTTGCTTAAATTTAAAAATAAAAGATGAATAAGAATATAGCGTTGGTTACAGGGGGATATTCAGGAGAGTCTGTAATTTCATACAAGAGCGCTTCAACTATTTTAGATAATATTGATAGTACTAAATGGAATTGTTACTTGATTGATATTAATCCCGAGGGATGGTTTTTTACAAATCACAATCAACAAAAGCAATCTGTTGACAAGAATGATTTTTCAATAATTGTTGATGGAAACAAAATTCATTTTGATGCTGTTTTAATTGGAATGCATGGTACTCCGGGAGAAGATGGAAAGTTGCAGGGCTATTTCGATTGTTTGAATATACCATATACTTCTTGTAATGCGGCAAGTTCTGCGCTTACTTTTAATAAAAGATATACCGTTGCTGTTGCGGCATTCGCCGGAATACCTGTGGCAAGGTCAATGCACTTATTTAAACACAGCCCTGTTGATCCTCAGGAAATATTAAAAACACTTACACTGCCGTTGTTTGTCAAACCAAATAATGGGGGAAGCAGCTTAGGGATTAGCAAAGTTAATGTGGCAGATGATCTTAAATCAGCGCTGGATAAAGCCTTTAACGTTGATGAACAGGTGCTGGTAGAAGAGTTTATCAGTGGGCGGGAATTTACTATTGGTGTTTTTAAATCTAAGGAAAAAATAATCACCCTTCCCATAACTGAAATAATTTCTGAAAATGAGTTTTTCGATTTCCAGGCAAAGTATGAAGGCGCCAGTAAAGAAGTGACTCCGGCCGAAATTGAAGAAGCCGTAGCAGAAAAAATAAGATTTGAAGCCCAGAAAGCCTATGAGGTTTTTAATTGCAATGGGGTTGTTAGAATCGACTTTATTTATAATGAAATTTCTGGTAAACCTTTTATGCTGGAGATTAATACCATTCCTGGTCAAAGTGCCGCCAGTATTATCCCTCAGCAAGTAAAAGCAATGGGTTGGAATCTTAAGGATTTTTATTCTGCCTTAATTGAAGAATGTTTCTGATTTTTAAATTGTAAGTTTGGAATGAATTATAAGGTTTTCAAAAACTAATTTTAATAATTATAAGTGTTTAAATTTATTACAGACCGGCCATTTTGGGTAAACTTACTGGCAATTTTATTATTGTCAATTTTGATGCTTTTTATTATTTTACAAACCTTAGGGTGGATTACTAATCATGGAAAATACCTCAGCGTTCCATCTGTGGTTGGTCAGAAAACCAGTGATGCTATCAAACTTCTGGAATCAAAAGGTTTTGATGTAGTCATTAAAGATTCGGTATATACAGATACTGCAAAAACAGGTATTGTACTCAAACAAATCCCTGATCCCAACAGTACTGTAAAAATCAATCGAACTGTTTTAATCACGATAAACAGATTTACTTTACCATTGATTGAAATGCCGGCTTTGGAAGGCAAATCATTAAACTTTGCTTTTGAAATGCTGAAACGCAGCCATCTGAAATTAGGCGATACTATTTTCAGGCCTGATTTTATGCGTGGTTCTGTACTGGAACAAGAATTTAAAGGCAGTAAAATAAAACCCGGAACTAAAATCCCCTGGGGCAGTTATATTGACCTTGTAATTGGAAGTGGATTGAATCAGGATCCTATAGCCGTTCCCGATCTTCTTGGTAAAACTTTTGAAGAAGCGAAAATCATCTTGCAGGAAAATGGCATTTTGCTTGGCGCAGTTGTTACCGATCCTAATGTTACAGATTCTGCTTCAGCTTTTATTTGGAAACAGAGTCCGCCAAAATATGATGACCAGAAAGAACCCGTTTATATTCAACCTGGCCAATTGCTGGATTTATGGATTTCGTCAGAAATGAAAAATCCAGAAGAAACAATTGCCCCTTAATAGATAATCATGCAAATAATAGAATCGGAAGAACTTAAGCAACGAATGGCAGCTCAGGAAGAATTACACCTTATTGATGTAAGACAGCCAGAAGAACATACTGATTTTAATATCGGCGGCTTACTATTGCCGTTAGGTAATATAATGTCTATGCAAACTGAAGAAATAGATGACCTCAAAGAAAAGGAAATTATCTGCTATTGCAGAAGTGGGCAACGCAGCATGCAAGCCGCGATGATGTTAGAAACAATGGGTTTTAAAAATGTAAAAAATCTTGCTGGTGGTATGATAGGCTGGGAAGCAAAATATGGAAGGTAGTGGCTGATTTATTTATCCAGCTCTATCCAACGCAACGTCCCTTTCAGGATACATTGCTGAGAAGTAAAGCCCCCTCAATCCCCCAAGGGGGAAGCTAATTGTGTTTTGTTGGTTATCCTTATTTATTATCTATTCGAAACCACGCAACGTCCCTT
>CALQSB010000016.1 GCA_943333125.1 Chitinophaga pinensis | reverse complement strand
TGCTATGATGAAATATTTCATGTGTTAATATTTATTGTTTTTTATTTGTCACATGTTATGTCCTAATTCTCAAACTCGGATGGCATTGAAAGTTTCGTTATGGACATTTCATGTGTTAATATTTATTGTTTTTTATTTGTCACATGTTATGCCCTAATTCTCAAACTCGGATGGTATTGAAAGTTTCGTTATAGACATTTCATGAGGTATAATTTATGAAGCCCGAATTTAGCATATTATAAACGCCTTTTGCAACTTAAGGATAAACTTTGTTATTTTTATCAAAATAATCATCGTAAATATAATTAAATGAACGACACATCGAATCAGTTTTTGAGATTAATAGAAATAATGGATGAACTGAGGGAAAAATGTCCCTGGGATAAAAAACAAACGATAGCTACACTGCGGAATCTTACTATTGAAGAAACTTACGAGCTCGCAGATGCTATTTCCGACAATGACTGGAAAGGCATAAAAGAAGAACTGGGGGATTTGCTTTTACATATAGTCTTTTACGCCAAAATTGGTTCTGAAAAAAACTCGTTCGATTTAAAAGATGTCATTGAAGGGGTTTGTGAGAAATTAATAACCCGACATCCTCATATTTATGGAGATGTAAAAGTGGAAAACGAGGAGCAGGTAAAACAAAACTGGGAAAAAATAAAACTTAAGGAAGGTAAAAAGTCGGTGTTATCCGGCGTGCCTAAATCATTACCTTCAATGGTAAAAGCAATTCGGCTTCAGGAAAAATCCAAACAGGTAGGATTTGAATGGGACAATACCGAACAGGTTTGGGAAAAAGTAGAGGAAGAAATCGCAGAATTAAAAGAGGCCGTTAAATCGGGAGAAATCGAAAATATAGAGGACGAAATGGGAGATGTTTTTTTCTCTTTGGTTAATTTTGCAAGGTATTTACAGGTCGATGCAGAGCAGGCGCTGGAAAGAACCAACAGGAAATTCATAAAAAGATTTACCATGATGGAAGAAAATGCTGCAAAAAACAATAAATTTTTACATGATATGACTTTGCAGGAAATGGATGAGCTTTGGAATCTGGCTAAATCAAAATAAATAATAAAATTAAAATTTGCAAAACACTATAACTCCCGCACGCTTTATTTACAAGCATCTTTATCTTTTAATCATTGCTGCATGGTTGATTACTATTTCATTTGTAATTGATAATTATTGGTCCGCAAACTCTTCGTTATATACCGTACAAAAAAAACTGGATAATTACATAAAAATCCAGGAGAATGATTTTGAAAATTTAATAAACGACAAGGCTGCTTTTAATAAAATAAAACTTCATTCAATTGATGAGTCATTGCTAAATAAACTTATCAAGAAAGATTATTTTGTTTTCTATTACCAAACCACAAATACTGCATCGGATTCCTTGGTTTGTTGGAACACTCAAAAAGTAGTGCCTTTACCTTTAATGCTTTATGGGAATGAGAAGAATGGTTTTTTGAAAATGGATAATGGGTATTATGTATGGGAACGAAAAGATAAAGATAATATTAAGGTTATTGCTTTAATACCTGTCAAATGGAGTTACTTCATAGAAAATGAGTATTTACAAAATGACTTTGTAATTGATAAATCAATTACCCTTAATTACGATATTTCAAGTCAATCAAAAAATGCAGCGGTAATAAAAAACGTTGAGGGTAAGCCGCTTTTTTATGTATTGGAAAAAAGGTCGAATGTAATTCACAAAAACAATACTATAGCTATTTGGCTTCAATTGACAGCGCTATTACTGGTATTGTTCTTTATACATCTGGTCGCTTCTTTTTGCTGTAAAGAAAGAAACATGTGGCTTGGGATTTTTATTTTGTTTCTTCTTATTATAGGGCTGAGGGTGCTCAGTTATTTTTATTTTTTTCCGGTAAACTTCAGGCAATTTGAAATATTTGATCCTACGATATATGGAAATGGTTTGGTATTGAGGTCTCTGGGAGATTTATTTATCAATTCATTTATTTTTATTTGGTTTGTATTATTTCTGAGAAGTCAGATTGTTGCCAATAATTTCAAATTAAAAATCAAAAACCGGGCACAGAAAATCGGGGCTCTTGCTTTTTCTTCATCACTGATTCTAATGGTTAGTTTTATCTCAGCTAATATCATCAGATCATTGGTTGTAGATTCTCAGATTTCATTTGATGTTACTAATTTCTTTACATTAAACCAGTATAGCGTAATTGGATTTGTAGTTTTGTGTCTCATTTCTATTAGTCATTATTTCTTTTGTCAGGTCATATTATATCTAATCAAACCCAGTTTTAATAAAATAGTTATTCCTTTACTATTATCAGTGATTACCATTTCTCTGTTATTTCTAAGCTTCAGAATCGGAAATATAAAAGGAGGTTTTGAAATATACGTACTCTTATGGCTGATTGTTTTTCTGTTGCTGTTAAATAGCCGATTCTCTAATGTACTCACTTCAAAAGTAATTTCTTCAAAGCTGGCATTTTGGCTGGTTTTCTTTTCTGTTTCTATAAGCCTGATTATTCTGGAAGAAAATAGTAAAAAAGAGCTGGAAAGTAGAAAACACTACGCCGAAATCCTGGCACTGAAATCGGATCCGGCCAATGAAACGCTTATTAAATCAATGCTGCTAGATTTTAGTGATGATTTTTTAAAAGATAATTTTTTCAGATTTAAATCATTTAATTCAAACGCAGCACTTAAAGACAGTTTAATCAGCAGTAATTCCAGCGGCTATTCCAATAAATATGATACTCATCTCTATGCTTTTTCTGCCGATGAAAAACAATTGTTTAACAAAGATTCCACTACTTATAATGACATCAACACCATTTTAAATAATCAGTCAAAGCCCACAGGAGTAAATGGCCTTTATTATTTTGATCAGTCATTTGATTTATTCAGTTATCTGAGTAAAAAAACAATTAGGGATTCATCAGATAACTTAATCGGATATTTATTTATTTTAGCTACACCTAAAAAACAAAGAGGAGATGCCTTATACCCTGAGTTGTTTTCCAAGGGCAAGGCCAACTCAATAGAGAATTCCTCATCCTATGCTTTTGCAATCTACAACGATTGGAAATTAATCAGTAGCCATAATGATTATCCGTTTCCATCTGTATTGAATCAAAAAGAATTAAAACAAAAGGATTTTGTAGTAAATAAGAAAGACAATTATAGTGAGTTAATCTTTAATGCCGGAGATGGAAAGCTGGTCATCATCTCCAAGGAAAATGACGTATCAATTGAGTCTATCACTTTGTTTTCATATTTATTTTGTTCATTCCTGCTCGTTTCAGCTTTACTATGGATCATTCATATTTTGGTTTCTGCAAGATTAAACAGAAAGAAAATATTCTCGTACTGGCAGTTTTCAATAAGAAACCAAATCCATGGCACTATTATTTTTATTAGTGTGATTTCATTTCTAGTAATTGGGGTAGCCACAATACTTTTTTTTATCGTTCATTACGAATCCAATAATCGGGAAAAGCTGATCAGAGTAATCAGAATAATGGAGAAGGAAGTGAAATCAACTATATCCAGCGGATGGAATGTAAAAGACACCTGTACTTTTAATAATATTGATTATGATAAAAGACTGGAAGAAGTAGTTCAGAAAATTTCAGATATACATGGCGTAGATGTTAATCTCTACGACCTTAATGGGAATTTACGCATTTCCTCGCTGCCATTGCCTTATACTAAAGGCATTCTCAGTACGCGTATAGATCCCATTGCCTTTTATCATTTAAACAATAAAAAAGAAATTCAGTATTTTCAAAAAGAAAATATCGGTAACCTTACTTTTATCAGTAATTATATTCCGGTCATCGATGCGGAGGGTAACAACTATGCATTTCTGAACA
This sequence comes from Chitinophaga pinensis, assembly GCA_943333125.1. Lineage (GTDB taxonomy): Bacteria > Bacteroidota > Bacteroidia > Chitinophagales > Chitinophagaceae > Ferruginibacter > Ferruginibacter pinensis_D. The sequence goes on along the minus strand of CALQSB010000016.1, from coordinate 55,953 downwards.
TTCCTTATTTTACTTCTCAGAATATTTTGAAGCAAGAAATTTCAAATTTTCTTATTACCATTATAAATCTTAATGCATTTATCTTTCTCCTGGCAGGAATTGTTTCCTTGTTTATAACCAATAAAATATCCAATTCGTTTTCTTTGATTACCGAAAAAATGAAACGAATAAATCTTGGAACTCATAATGAAACCATCGACTGGAAAAAAGATGATGAAATTGGTGCGCTGGTGCTTGAATATAATAAGATGGTAAACAAACTGGAAGAGAGTGCAATAATTCTTGCAAAAACAGAAAGAGAAGGCGCATGGAAGGAAATGGCTCGGCAAGTAGCTCATGAGATCAAGAATCCGTTGACTCCAATGAAACTCAGTATGCAGTATTTGCAAAAATCTATTCAGAATAAATCACCTAATATTAATGAACTGGCTCAAAATGTATCCAATACTTTGATTGAGCAAATTGATCACCTGAGTAATATTGCCAATGCCTTTAGTCAGTTTGCAAATATTGGAGAAGCAAAGAAAGAAGTTTTTGATTTGAATGATACGTTACGAAATGTAATTTTATTACATGAAATAAATGATAATTTAAAAATAAACAGAGCATTGCTGGAGGAAAAGCAATTGATAAGAGCAGATAAAACCCAGATAAACCGGTTGTTCACTAATTTAATTCTCAATGCCATTCAATCGGTGCCTTCAGAAAGAGAAGCGGTGATTACGGTATCAGAATTAATTACAGATCGCCATATCATCATTAAAATAAAAGACAACGGTCAGGGTATAAGCGAAGAAATTAGTCTTAAGATTTTTACGCCCAATTTTACCACCAAGTCTTCAGGTACAGGATTGGGCCTGGCCATGTGCAAGAGAATCGTTGAGCAATCGGAAGGAAAAATTTGGTTTGAAACTGAGGTCGGTACAGGAACAACCTTCTTCGTGAAACTTCCATTAGAAAGTTAACGGCAATTATTTTTTGAGTTCCAGATGTTTTATTATTTCAATCAATGAAAAACTACTTAGATTATTTTCTTTGGTAAGCAATGCTTTTTGGGCAACTAACACACCATATTGTATATCCTTCAAGCCTTCCAAAGTATGGGCATCCGGATTTATAGAAATCAATACATTTTTTTCCAGGGCATAATTGATTTGTCTCCAGTCGATGTCAAGTCTGCTGGGATGAGCATTTAATTCAATCACCACATTATTAGCGGCGCAGGCATCTATTATTTTTTTATGATCAACGGGATAACCCGGTCTGCTCAGCAGCAATCGTCCTGTCATGTGCCCTAGAATAGTCGTATAAGGATTCTCAATGGCTTTAATCAATCTCATCATAGCTTTCTCCTCATTCATTTTTAAATTGCTGTGAACCGATGCAATGACGAGATCAAACTTTTTCAATACATCTTCTTCATAGTCCAGACTGCCGTCAAATAAAATATCCGATTCTATACTTTTAAATATTCTGAAAGGAGCTAATTTTTTATTTAAACTGTCTATGTATTCATGCTGAGCCATTATTTTTTCTACAGAAAGTCCCTGAGCATAAAATGCGGATTTGCTGTGATCACTGATTACTAGATATTCCATTCCCATTTCTATGCAAGCCATTCCCATTTCCTCAATGGTATTATTGCCATCACTCCAGTTGCTGTGACTGTGGATGATTCCTTTTATATCAGCTACTTTAATACAATCGGGGAACGTCCTATCTCTGTATGTGGAAACTATCTCGGGGTTTTCTCTAGAAAATTCGGGAATCAGGGGCAACGATCTATCTGCAAAGAACTGATTTGTAGAATCCGGGAAAGCGGTTGCATTTGAATTGGATTTAAGGAGTTCATTCCAGAAATCTTCAGAGGACGACAATTGTATAGACCTGCTAATAAACAATGATTTTTCTGTAGGATAGATTATCAGGTTGATTCCTGCTGGTGTTGAAAATTGTAGGGAGTCATCTTTTTTATCAATCAGCAAAAGGCTTTCTGATTCCGACAATTTATTTTCTATTTCGATGGGGCTTCCTTCGACGATAAATTCAATCTGATCAACAATTTCCATTTGTCTTTTAAACATTCCGGTATTTTCTATTCTTTGATTTGGAAAAACAGTGGAGAGAAAGACTTCAAATTCGGTTACAACCTGAGCGGCTTGAGCGTATAAATAACGACCTCTGTTTTTATTATAAAATTCAATTGAATGAATTACATTTTGCTGTGTCTTCTCGCCAAATCCTTTGTATAGTTTTAATCTGTTTTCTTTACAGGCATATAATAATTCACCTACGGTTTCGATTTCCATCTCTTTCCATATCGTATTTATTTTTTTAGGACCGATGCCTTTTATATTTAGCATTTCAATTATGCCGGAAGGTGTTTTTGAGATCATTTCTTCTAATAAAAATATTTTTCCAGTTTGAAGAAATTCTATGATTTTTTGGCCTGTAGAAATGCCAATTCCATTTAATGAAGCAATTTTGTCGGAAGGCGTATCGATTAATTTTGCCGATAATTTTTCAATTGCGAAAGATGCAGACGCATAAGATTTCGCTTTAAAACTATTTTCTCCATGTATATCCATCAGTTTAGAGAGCAAAGAAAAACTGTCTGCGATTTGATAATTATCCATGAGTCAAAATTAAGAAAACATAAAATAGTTTTTTATAAAAATAAAAAATCTCAAAAACCGGAGAAGGGGAATATTTTTAAAAACAAATTGCTATAATGTAGTAGGGGCGGTTATTTTGAGAAGATTAAGCAAAAAAAAGTCCCGGTAAAAAACCGGGACAATATCATTTGCTCTTTAAGCAAGTGAAGCTTACTTCTTCTTAGGAGCAGCTTTTTTAGCAGCTTTTTTAGGAGCAGCTTTTTTAGCAGCAGCCTTTTTAGGAGCAGCTTTTTTTGCAACAGCTTTTTTAGGAGCAGCTTTTTTTGGAGCAGCTTTTTTAGCAGCTTTTTTCTTTGTAGCCATTTTTTTAAATTTAATTGGTTAGTAAATAATAATTAAAAATAAATACTATTTTCTAATTACCAAAAAAAAGTTTAAAAAAAATTGAAATACTAGATAGAATTTACAGAAACGAAAGTTTTATCTCCTCTTGTTTTTCTGAATTCAACAACACCATCTTGCATCGCAAAAATGGTAAAGTCTCTTCCCAATCCAACATTTTTTCCAGGATGATAAACGGTTCCGCGTTGACGTAATATAATATTACCGGCAATCGCAGATTGACCTCCATAAATTTTTACACCTAATCTTTTACTTTGTGAATCACGGCCGTTTTTTACGGAACCTTCACCTTTTTTATGTGCCATTGTTTACGATTTGAATTTTGAATATTTTATTTCAAAATTTAATTATGCAATTGCAGTTACTTTGATATGAGTATACTGCGTACGATGTCCGTGTTTTTTACGGAAACCTTTTCTTCTTTTCATTTTAAAAGCGATTACTTTGTCGCCTTTTACTAGGTCAGATATAATTTCTGCTTTTACAACAGCTTTTACATTTGATCCACTTGCAATACTGCTGCCACTATGAGTAAACAAAACATCAGTAAATTCTACTGAATCTCCTGCATTACCTTCAATGTGCGGAACATACAAACGGTCTCCTGCTTTTACTTTAAATTGCTGACCTGCGATTTTAACTACTGCTAACATAACGTTGCCAAATTTAGGACGGCAAAGGTAGGCTTTTAACCTTATTTATTTTCAGTTTTTCAAGCTTTTTTTATAATTTTCTTCAAATTGCTGTAAATAGTGAGTTTTAAGCGGTGAATTTCGGGCTCTTTTTTTTGAAATAGGATTGTTTTTGCTGAGGAGACTAAAAATTAAGGCCTTTAACCCAGATTTTGCAGTTGAAATCTATTACAAGAAAAAAATGCTGCAAAGACAAGCGTTTGATTGATATTTTGATCTCTTCATAATTCATTATGCTTTCGTCCAAAATATCGGCTCAAACACTCCTCTTTATTGCCTTTTTTCCTTTCATCACGATTCCAACTGCAAAATCCGGGTTTTAATCATATTCTAAATAATTCAATCTCAATAAGTTTTATTAGATTTTAGTACGTCTTCATCTGTTTTCTCTTTACTTTCGCCGTTATTATGCGAAAAATTCTAAGTTATCTTCAGATTGTTTACAGTATTTATGCTGTTTTGGTTTTATTGCTCGTTATTTTGATTTTGTTCCCTTTTGTTTTGCTTACCGCTGTTTTGCCTAAAAAAACAAGAGGTAATGTTATTTACAGAGTTACCCGATTTGCAATAGATATTGCAATGTTGTCCTGGGGAATTTACCAGCGCAATATTTACGAGGTTCCTCACAATAGAAAAAAAGCAGTAATCTTTGTTTTCAATCATATTTCCTATCTCGATGCCCTTACCTTACTTAAAGCAATCAGATTTCAAAATATGCGAGGGCTTGGTAAATCCGAAATCGGGGACATTCCAATAGCAGGTTTCATTTATAAAAGCGCCGTAATCATGGTTAAAAGAACAGATGCAGAAGACCGGGCAAGAAGCATTGCAGATTTAAAAGAAGCGTTAACCAACAATATTTCTATTGCATTGGCTCCGGAAGGAACATTTAATACTACGAATAAGCCATTGATTTCTTTTTTCGATGGGGCTTTTAAAATTGCTATTCAAACTCAAACGGCAATCAAGCCACTGCTTTTTTTAGATACCTATGACCGATATAGTTATAAAGGAGCATTTACATTAACTCCGGGTAAATCTAGAGTTGTATATTTAGAAGAAATTCCGGTTGAGGGTTATACTATAGAAGATCTGCCATTACTCAAACAGAAAGTTTATGATGCAATGGAAAAAGGATTGATAAAATACAAAGCCAGCTGGATTAAAGATTGAATTTAAAATGCCCGGGGAAAATCAAATATTATTCGCTGATGATTATTCTGGATATTGGGCAGAGATTGTTTTGCCATTAGCCCTGCCTAACGTTTACACCTATTTTATTCCTCCTCATTTACTGGAAAATGCACAAAAAGGCTGCAGAGCAGAAGTTGTTTTTGGCAAGAATAAAAAATATGCAGGGATCATAAAATCCATTTCTTCCAACAAGCCTGCGTATACTACAAAACCAATTCTTAATGTTCTGGATGATACACCTTTGGTTTATGAACAACAATTAAAGTTGTGGGAGTGGATGAGTGAATATTATATGTGCACAGAAGGGGAAGTAATGACGGCTGCTTTACCAGCTAATTTTAAATTAAGCAGTGAAACCATTCTTATTTTCAATGAAGATGCCGGAGAATATTTTGAAAATTTAGATGATGAAGAATTTCTGGTTGCTGAAGCCTTGCTCATAAAAAAACAACTCCAGCTGACTGAAATACAGCAGATCCTCGATGCTGCTCATGTTTATCCTGTAATTAAAAGGCTGATAGAAAAAAACATTTGTTTCATCTGGGAGCAACTCAACGAAAGATACAAAACCAAAAAAGAAACTTACGTTTTATTGAATCCAGTTTATGAAAATGAAGAAAAATTAAGCCAGCTATTTAACGACTGGAAAGGCGCCTCCAAACAAATGGAACTTTTACTTGCTTTTGTTCATCTGCAAAAAACAGAAGGGGAAGTAACCAAATCTGCTTTACTCAAAAAATCAAATGCATCTGCAGCTCAGTTCACCGCGTTGTGTGAAAAGAAAATTCTGATTGCAGAAAAAAGAAATATCGACAGAATAAGAGTTATTCCAAAAAGTATTTCAATTGATTTCGAACTTTCAGAACAACAACAAAGATGTTTAACAGAACTGAATCATTCTTTTAGTGAAAAAAATGTTTGCTTACTTCATGGGGTAACCGGAAGTGGAAAAACTTTATTGTATATAAAACTCATTGAGCAATTTATTCAACAGGGCAAACAGATCTTGTATCTTTTGCCGGAAATAGCATTAACTACTCAGATTATTCGTCGGTTACAAAAACATTTTGGAGGTCATATCGCGATCTATCATTCCAAATTTAATGATCAGGAAAGAATTGAATTGTGGAATAAAATCAGAAATGGCGAGGTGTCGGCGGTATTGGGTGCAAGGAGCGCGTTGTTTCTGCCCTTTAGCAACCTTGGATTTATTATTGTGGATGAAGAGCATGACGCTTCGTTTAAACAGCAGGATCCGGCTCCCAGGTACAATGCAAGAGATGCCGCTATTTACTACGCCTCTTTATTTAATGCAAAAGTATTATTGGGAAGTGGAACTCCTTCTCTGGAAAGTTATTACAATGCCCTTCAGCATAAGTATGGTTTGGTAACCCTGCAGGAAAGATTCGGCGGAATTAAATTGCCTTCTATTGAAATTGTAAATACCCGCCAAGCGCAGCAGAAGGGAAAAATGATGATCAGTGATGCATTGAAAGAAGCCATTCAGCAGGCTTTGGAAAATAATAAACAAGTGATTTTATTTCAAAACAGAAGAGGGTACAATCCTTATATTATTTGTGCAACTTGTGGTTATATTCCCCAATGTAATCATTGTGATGTTTCATTAACACTTCATAAATACAGCAATAAACTTCATTGCCATTATTGCGGAAGTACTTATCCTAAGTTGATTGCCTGCACTGCATGCGGAACGACCAACTGGATGGAGAAAAATTTTGGTACCGAAAAAATCGAAGAACAACTGGAAGTAGATTTTTCTGATTACAAAATTGGCAGAATGGATGTAGACAGTGTGAGAGGAAAAACAGCTCATGATACATTAATACAATCTTTCGAACAAGGAAGACTGGATATTCTGGTTGGAACACAGATGGTCGTAAAAGGCCTTGATTTTGATAATGTAAGTCTGGTTGGAATTCTTGATGCAGATGGTTTGCTGAGTTTTGCAGATTTCAGGGTTAATGAAAGAGCCTTTCAACTTATGGAGCAGGTGAGTGGAAGGGCAGGCAGAAAAGGTGCGCAGGGAAAAGTATTAATTCAGGCAATCAATGTAAAACATCCTGTTATTGCATTGGTTCAGCAACATGATTTTAATCAATTCTATAATTATGAAATGGCCAATCGCAAAGAGTTTTTTTATCCTCCTTTCAGCAGATTGGTTTTACTTACTTTGAAACATAAAGACAGCGACAGGGTTAAAAATGCAGCTGAAAAACTCAGTCAGTCATTCAGAATAGATTTTAAAGAAAATGTCATCGGGCCTGCACAGCCTGTAATAGGCCGGCTGAGAAATCAGTATTTAATGGAGATTATGATTAAGTTGCCTAAAGAAACAGGGATGAGTTTGAAATATAAAAAAGTAATTCAGCACCATATAAATCTGCTGATGACAGAAAAAATATACAAATCAATCATTATTATTGCAGACGTAGATCCTGTATAAATATCAAAATTGCAAATAAAAGGAAACATATCATTAAAGGAATTCAACACTTTCGGAATTGAAGTGTCGGCTAAATATTTCGCATCATTCCGGTCAGAAAGGATGTTGCAGGAATTATTGAGTCAGCGTTTACTTAGTATCTATACTCCGTTGATTTTGGGCGGCGGCAGTAATATATTATTTACAAAAGATGTGGATACTATTGTGATGAAGAACGAAATTGAAGGCATTGAGCTGATATCACAAGACGAAGATTATTTTTATGTAAAAGCTGGAGCAGGAGTGAACTGGCATTCTTTTGTGATGTATTGCCTCGATCATAATTATGCAGGTGTGGAAAATCTTGCATTGATTCCAGGAAATGTAGGAGCAACACCTATGCAAAATATAGGAGCTTATGGCGTTGAGATAAAAGAGGTTTTTCATTCTTTGGAAGCGATGCATATTAAAGACAAGGCGCTGGTCGTAATGTCTAATAAAGATTGTTCGTTTGGTTATAGAGAAAGTATTTTCAAGCACAAGTATAAAAATCAGTTTGTTATTACTTCCGTGACGTACAAGTTGAAAAAAGAAGTTGAGTTTAATATTTCATATGGATCGGTTGCAAAAGAACTTGAAATGATGGGGGTTAAAGAATTAAGCATCCGGTCTGTTGCACAAGCGGTAATAAATATCAGAAGCAGTAAATTACCCAATCCAAAAATCATTGGTAACGCAGGAAGTTTTTTTAAAAATCCTGAAATTTCACTTGCTCAATACGAAGAATTGAAAATCAAATTTCCTTCCATTGTTGGTTACACCACCGAAAAGGATAACGTAAAAATAGCGGCAGGATGGCTCATTGAACAATGCGGATGGAAAGGATTCAGAGAAGGAGATGTCGGCTGTCATGAAAAACAAGCATTAGTATTGGTTAATTTTGCCAAAGCAACAGGTGCCGGAATTTATAATTTGAGTGAGCGAATTATTGAATCTGTATTTCAGCAATTCCAAATCAGATTGGAAAGAGAAGTGAATATTTATTAAATCGGGTTCCTGCCTTAACGAAATTTCAATCAAAATGAAATTATATTTCAAGGCACTCGTGATTATTTCCATGGTCACTTTTACATCATGCAATTCATCAGAAAATACTACTGCAGTTGAAATGTCTAAACTGATCGGAACCTGGAAATTGAAATCTATTACAGGTTCCGATGTTTCTATGAATGTTCTTTATCCCGACAAACTCCCCTGGTTTATTTTTAATGAATACGATAATAAAATTTCCGGGAATACAAGTTGTAATTTATGGAGCACTACTTTTAGCATTAGTAATAACACCATTAAATTCAACAAAGGCATTGCCACAAAAATATATTGTGATAGCGAAGGAGAATCTCTGTTTTTGAAAATGATTGAAAGAGTTGATAATTATACTTTTGACAGCAAGAACATTCTTTGTTTGAAAGAAGGCAATGTGCTGTTAATGAAATTCACAAGAAAATAAATCATCAGATTGGTAATTAAATCCGGGTTAATCCTGATTTAAAAATCAATTAAAATCCGTTTCGTTAAAATCTTCTTCTGTAAAATGCTGGCTTCCCATATTAAGCATGCTTCCCATCAAATCTTTAAATTCTATTTTCCCTTCCATTACTTTTTTACTGATCATCGAGTATCCCGACAATCCGTGTAAAATAAATTCCATCAAAAGCGCTAATTCCATTTCATTTAAAGTGGGATATTGTTTTTTTGCCAAAGCATAAAGTCCGTCTACTTTATAAAGCAATTGAATCTTGTCGGCATCTTTAGTTTCAAGAAAAATATTGAGATTGTTGCCTTGGTCAAACCATTTGATGATTGGTTTATAAGGATTATCATCTTTTGCAGTTTCTTTATTTTTCTTTTTCTTCAGCAATTCAGGATTGGGGAAATAGTCTGCAAATATGGTTCTTGTTGCTCTTTCCAAAAGGTTATAAGCAACTTCAAAAGGACCTTCTTGTTCGCCTTCATAAACCAGCTCTACTTTTCCGGTTATAGATGGAATGATCGAAGTAAGATCGCTTATCCATACCTGTGTGCTGGCTTCGTTGTTTATTAATGCTCTTCTCTCGGCTGCGCTTAATGCATTTTCGTAAGCAGAAATAGTCAGCCTGGCACTTACGCCACTTTTTTTGTCTACAAGCTCACTGTTTCTTGCTTCAAATGAAACTTGTTCAATTAGTCTGCTGATCAGATCGCTTACATTTATTTTGTCTTGCTGCGCTTTTATCTTATTGGATTCCTGTGCAGTTATAGATAAAGAGGTTTCAATTGTTTTTGGATAATGGGTAAGTATCTGACTTTGAATTCGGTCTTTTAATGGAGTTACAATGCTTCCTCTGTTCGTGTAGTCTTCGGGGTTGGCCGTGAATACAAATAAGATATCCAATGGTAACCTTAATTTAAATCCTCTGATTTGCAAGTCGCCTTCTTCCAGTATATTAAACAACGAAACCTGAATTCTTGCTTGTAAGTCGGGGAGTTCATTGATGACGAAAATGCTTCTGTTGCTTCTGGGAATAATGCCATAATGCAACACTCTTTCATCGGCAAAACTCAATTTCAAATTAGCGGCTTTAATAGGATCGATATCGCCGATTAAATCCGCAACACTTACATCAGGAGTAGCCAATTTTTCTCCATAACGCTGAGAACGATGAAGCCAGTTAATAGGAGTGAGGTCGCCTTTTTCTGCGATAGTATCTACTGCATATCTTGAAACGGGATTAAAAGGATCATCATTGATTTCGGAACCTGCTACAACAGGAATATATTCGTCAAGCAAATCAACCATTTGCCGGGCCATTCTTGTTTTGGCTTGTCCGCGTAAACCGAGAAATAAAATATTGTGCTTGCTTAATAAAGCTCGTTCTGTGTCTGGAATTACGGTGTCTTCATAGCCAAGAATGCCCGGGAAAGGATTTTCTTTTAATGAGATTTTTTTAATCAGATTTTCCCTGATTTCATCTTTTATAGATTTTGAAATCCATCCGATTTTTTTTAATTCGCCCAGCGTTTTTATGTTGTTCATATTTAAAGTTCAATTTAATTCCCCAAAAGGGGAAGATTATTGTGTTATATTAATGCCATCTCAATCTCCAAAACTGTGAAATGGAATGCTTTTACTTAGAATTCAATACTTATTTAATCTTACCTTTTTTTAAATGCTGTCAACTTCCCTCTCTTTTGGAAATGGGTTGGGCGTGCCTGCCGTGGCAGGGGAGAGGCCTACATTACCGTCTTGCTTCTTCCGCTTTCAAAATCTTTAAAAATAAAAGCCCCTAATTTATCCAAAGATGCAAAGAAAGCTTTCCCGTTATTCGTCTCAGTAAATTCCTGAACAAATTTTTGAAGATAAGGATCGCTGGCAATCATAAACGTAGTGATAGGGATTTTTATTTTCTTGCATTGTGCAGCAAGATTCATGCATCGGTTTAATATTTTCCTGTCGATACCAAAACTGTTTTTGTAATAATTTTTTCCCACTTTCAAACAAGTTGGTTTCCCATCGGTAATCATGAAAATCTGTTTATTGGGATTTCTTCTTTTTCTCAAAATCTCCATAGCAAGCTCTAATCCCGCAACGGTGTTGGTATGATACGGTCCCACCTGAAGATAAGGGAGGTCTTTGATTTCAATCGTCCAGGCATCATTTCCAAAAACTAAAATATCTAAAGTGTCTTTAGGGTATTTCGTTTTGATCAATTCACTCAACGCCATGGCCACTTTTTTTGCAGGAGTAATTCTGTCCTCTCCATATAAAATCATAGAGTGAGAAATATCAATCATCAACACTGTGGATGTCTGAGTTTTAAAATCGGTTTCTCTGATTTCCAGATCATCTTCATGCATGCTGAAAGTATCGATTCCATGATTGACTTGTGCGTTTCGGATGGAAGAAGTAAAATCAATTTGTTCCATCGTATCACCAAACTGAAAAGGACGAGTCTCTGGGTTGATTTCATCGCCGTTACCTGATTTGAATGTTTGATGATTTCCTTTTTTTGATTTTTTAATCTTTCCAAAAATCTCATCCAAACTTTTTTTCCGAATGCTTTGCTCTGTTTTGGGTGTTATTTTTATTTCTCCAGTTTGATTGTTTTCATTGATATAACCTTTGGATTTAAGGTCTTCAATAAAGTCGCCAATACCATATTCGTCATCAGTAAGTTTATATTCTTTATCTAATTCTGTTAACCATTGAATGGCTTCATTGAAATCTCCGCTGGTATAAGTCAGGAGCTGTGTAAACAATTCAAAAAGCTTTTCAAAACTGCTTTTCGAATTGTCGGAGGGATTGTATTTTGAAAAATGAAAACTGCGCATGACCGAATCTTTCCTTAATTAATTTATCAATAGTTCACAAGTTACTTAACAATCCAAAGTTAGTTATGTTGTTAAATCATAAAAAAAAAGTCCTGTAGTATTTCTACAGGACCTGGGAATAATATTGATGATGACCTTTATGGCTTTGCCGTATCGGTAGGAGCTGTATTTTCAACAGGCTCGGGGGCCTGAGTAGCAGCATTCATCATTTTGAATTGTTGTTCCATTTGTAAGACACCTTTCATCAAGCCACCGTTTTTCTCTTCCTCAGAAGAAAGTGCCTCTCTTTTATTATCCGGCAAAGACTGATAATAGGCAGCTTGTTGCTCCATATCTTTTTTAAGGCTTCCTTCGATTCTCTTAATCAACAAGGTATCTCCGGCTCTGTATGAAGCATACAGTAACTGCATAGAAATTTGATTGTGTTGCTGATAGCGGCCAGGCATTCCATAAGGAATATTATCCTGGTTCATCATTTTATCACATTTATTCAGCAATTTTTTAGCGTCATCTTTTCTTCCGGCATCAGCAAGTGCACCAGCTGCCTGAGCATAAGCTAATCGGATGCTGTTTAAATGACGACGATTTTCCTCATCAAAATAAACCGATTTTTTTTCTGCACTGCCTGAAGCATATTTGTTCATCATTTTATCCATGATCCAATCCTGATTTACTCCGCCATTTTCTATGGGAACTAAACGGTAAGTCATTCCATCCTGGCGTAAATATTTCTGAAAGCCTAATTCATCATAAGGAGACGTGAAATAGATTGGGCGCTTCCATTTGTTGGCAGCTATGATGTTTAATATAGCCGCATCATTTTTATAGAGATAGTTTTTGTCAATTTTGAATCTTAATGTATCAACAATGACGTCATTTGCATTAACAGTGCCATTTTGTTTTACAAAAGCTGCATCAACAGGAACAGATACATTTTGAGAAGGGAAAGTATTGATAAAGTCTCCATCATTTACCACAGCACCTTTTGAAGGATCGTCGGAGCCGGCATATTCTTTCATCATGGTATACAGATCCATAAATTGGTTCTTATCAACAACTCCAGTGGGATTAAATCTTACCACATCTCTGTTTGATCCTTCTATTTGAGCAGGAGTCCATATAGGGTCAATAGGATCGCTATTGTTTACTTTATAACGAAGCTCATTGATATACCAGTCTGTTCCCAATAAACTGCTGTTGATTACTCTGACATCATTTCTGATTCCTTCTACTTCCTGAGCATACCAAAGCGGGTAAGTGTCGTTATCTCCAAAAGAAATAAGTATAGCATTAGGTGCACAGCTTTCAAGGTAGTCTCTGGCAAGATCTCTGGCCATTGTTTTTTGACTTCTGTCATGATCGTCCCATTCCTGGCTAGCCATTAAAACAGGGACAGCCAGTAAGCAAACTAAACCAGCGGCTACACCTGCCAGTTGTTGATTTTTTATTAATCCTAAAATAAGGTCTTTAATATAAAGCACACCAATTCCTATCCAGATGGCAAAGGCATAAAAAGATCCTACATAAGCATAATCACGCTCACGAGGCTGATTTCCGGCCTGATTAAGATAGAAGCAAATAGCAAAGCCTGTAAAGAAAAACAACAAGGTTACAATCAATGCATCTTTTTTGTCTTTTTTAATTTGGTATAAAATTCCAAGAATACCTAAAATGAAAGGCAGCATATAAAGACTGTTGCTGGCTTTATTATTTTTCAAGGCATCGGGAAGTGTGTTTTGATCACCCAGTCTCATTTTATCGTAAAAGCCTATACCCGATTTCCAATTGCCATCTCTTACATTGCTCATGTTTACGCCTTGAACGTCATTCTGCTTGCCTGCAAAATTCCACATGAAATAACGCCAGTACATCCAGTTGATTTGATAGTCGAAGAAAAAGCCAATATTTTCAGCCATTGTAGGAGGGCGCTCGTAGGTGCCATCCTGATTTTTCCCAATGCCTGCCCAGCTTGCGTAATAATCTGCATGGCCCTGATCATTGCTTTGATCCCACATACGAGGGAAGAAATGTTTGTCGGCATCTGCATAAACGTATTCAACTTTTTTTCCGTTCTTTTCGTATTTGTTGTTAGACTTAATATAAGTTTCGGTTGTTTTGGCTTCCTGGATCTGAGCTGTAAAATCCTGTCCATTTAATAAAGGCCAGTCACCATATTGTTCGCGGCTGACATAACCTACCAAACTTACAGGATTGTCTACATTAAACATATCTACACTTGGGTCAGCATTGCTTCTCACCATTGTAGTGAAATAAGTAGAATAGCCTAATAGCATGAAGGAGAAGCTCCAAAGGCCTAATTTTAAAAAGTTCCAGTCTTTTTTTCTCGCTATTTTTAATCCATAATAAATAAGTAAACCCAGTAACAAAAAGAAGAATCCAAAACCTACGAAAAAAGGTAGTCCAAAGCTATTCACAAAAAGAATATCCATGTTTGCGGCTCCTTTGATGCTCCATTGGATCACTGCTTTTTGAACAAGACCAGTAATAATGCAGCCAATTAAAAAAGCAAAAAACGTACCCCAAGGAGTAGAGTTGTAGCGCTTATAATAATAGATAATAACAATTGCAGGAATGGTAAGCAAATTAAGTAAGTGAACGCCAATTGACAATCCCATTAGATAAAATATCAGAATAATCCATCTGTCGGCTTTAGTGAAATGTCCTTTAATTCCTTGTTCTTGTTCTTCTGTAACAGCTTGTTCCCACTTAACCATAGCCCAGAAAACAATAGCAGTGAAGAATGAGGACAGCGCATAAACTTCACCTTCAACAGCACTGTACCAAAAAGAATCAGAGAAAGTATAAGCTAATGCGCCTACAACTCCGGCCATCATTATTGAAAAAATATTTGAACCGGTTAATTCAACTCCATTTCTTTGAACAATTTTACGGGCAAAATGGGTGATCGTCCAGAATAAAAATAAAATAGTAAACCCACTAGCCAGTGCACTCATAGTATTGATACCGGTAGCGGCATGCTGTGGGTCAAAAGGAATCATGAACAATCTGCCAATAAGCACAAAGAGCGGCGCTCCTGGCGGATGCGGAATTTGAAGTTTATAAGCACTTGAAGCAAATTCACCGCAATCCCATAAACTGCCGGTAGCTTCCATTGTCATTAAATAAACGGCACAGGCTATGATGCATACCGCCCATCCTGTGATGTTGTTAATCCTTTTAAAATTCATAAGTGTAAAATTATAAGTCGACAAATATACTTATGTTTATTTTTATTTAGTGCCCTTATCAACTATTTAATGTTTTCATTTTTTAGACTTTGATTTTAAATTGAATAAAGCATATTGTAGCTGCAGGGCCCAGTTTGTTTTTCATTTGAAATACAGAAATAGGTCGAATCGTAAAAGCTAATATATCTTTGCTGCTCCTAAAATGGGGGAAATGTTGATTTCTGAAAAAGGAGAAATTACTATGATATACTAGATTTGAAAATAACAACTGATACCAGAGAAATGATAAGTATAGACTAATGAAAAAAGCGTTCATACAATTACATATAGCCGTTTTTCTGGCTGGGTTTACAGCCATATTAGGTAAGTTGATTACTTTGAATGAAGGGCTTTTGGTATGGTATCGGCTACTTTTATCGGTGATAATTATAGGATCGGTCAGCATTTACAAAAAAGAATTGAAAGGTATTCATTGGAATGATTTTTTCAGAATATCCAGAGTAGGGTTGATACTGGCTATTCATTGGGTTACTTTTTATGGAAGCGTAAAGTATGCCAACGCATCGGTTGCAGTGGTTTGCATGTCGGGTGCTGGCTTTTTTTCGGCCTTATTGGAGCCTTTGATACACAGAAAAAAAATTGTCGTGGTGGAGTTATTGTTAGGTCTGATTGCTATTTTCGGGATTTATATCATTTTTGATTTTCATCCTCAATATAAAACAGGGATTATTTTTGGCGTTATTTCAGCATTGGGAAGTTCGGTGTTTCCTATTTATAATAAACAACTACTGAAAAAATTTACCCCTGAAACACTGGTGTTTTTTGAATTTACAGGAGGGTTTTTATTATTGACTTGTTTTTTGCCTTTTTATTTCATGAGTTTTAAGCCCTTGTTTTATTTGCCCTCACCAAGTGATTGGTTTTGGCTTTTAATAATGAGTATTTTTTGCACAGTCATTGCATTTGATCTTCAACTAAAATCATTAAAAAAGATTTCGGCATTTACGCAGAACCTTACTTATAATCTAGAGCCAGTGTATGGAATTATCCTTGCTTTTATGGTATTTAAGGAGCATGCGATGCTAAACAAACATTTTTATTTTGGCCTGAGTTTCATCATACTTGCAATTGTATTACAAATGGTAAGGGTTTTATTAAGCCCAAAAAGAATTATAAATAATTAATGGTCCAATTCAGGTGAGCAAAACTATTAAACATTGCGCTGACGCCACAGTATTTATCTTTAGATAATGCCACCGCTTTTTCCATTTTGGGTCGGTCGTTTTCATTTATTTTTATTTCAAATACAACGTCTACTGTTTTATAAATTTGGGGATGTTCTTCCGTAAGAGCTGCTTTTACACTGATGTTCAAGTCGGTGAATTCAACTTTCATTTTTTCCAGAATGGAAACCACGTCAATGCCAGTACAACCCGCCAGGGCAGCGAGCATTAATTTTTTAGGACTTGGCCCTAATTCTTCACTTGAGATAGCAGAAGCGTCCATTGTTAGTGAATGTTGGTCGATAGTGGAAATAAAAGACAATCCAGAATCAAATCGGGCCGTAATTTTATGATTATCCATGAGTAAAAAGTTTTATAGATTGACGAAAAAGTAAAAATAATTTGTTTTTTTCTTCTGTTTTACAAAAATACTTTAAATGAAACTTTATTTATTAAGTAAAATCCCTACCTTTGCCGTCCAAAATTAAGGATCATGGCTAGAGTATGTCAAGTAACAGGTAAGAGACCAATAACTGGAAACAAGGTTTCTCACTCAAATATTAAAACAAAGCGCAGGTTTTTGCCCAATTTACAAACCAAGCGTTATTTTTTGGCTGAAGAAGATAAGTGGGTTACTTTGAAAGTTTCTTCCGAAGCCATCAGAACTATTAATAAAAATGGACTGTATAGCGTAGTAAAAGGTTTGCGCGCTGCAGGAGAAAAAATTTAATAAGCGTTAAATAAATAAACAATGGCAAAGAAAGGAAACAGGGTTCAAGTGATATTGGAATGTACCGAACATAAGACCAGTGGTCTTGCAGGAACAAGCCGCTACATCACCACCAAAAATAAAAAGAATACACCTGAACGTATGGAATTGAAAAAATTTAATCCCATTATGAAAAAGGTTACATCACATAAAGAAATAAAATAGTTAATCGATTTTATGATTTGATAATGAGATATTTATCATTTATTGTAAGTCAACAAAATAACAACAATGGCAAAAGCAGCTAAAACCGCGATCAAGACAAAAGACCAAAAAGCAGCAGCAGAAGCAAAGAACTGGACGAAAGTAATTCGTGCAATTCGTAGTCCTAAATCAGGTGCCTATACTTTTAAAGAAGCAATGGTACACAAGGATAAGATTAAGGATTATTTAGGTCAATAAATATCTTGTTTGTTTAAATAGTTAAAGCTGTTCTGTATTTTCAGAATGGCTTTATTTGTTTTTGGAAGTTAATTTTTAATCACCTTTAAATTCATCATGTCAATGGGCTTATTTGATAAGTTGTTTGGTAAAAAAGAACAAAAGGAATCACTGGATCAGGGGCTGCAAAAGACCAAGGAAGGCTTCTTTGGGAAAATCGCTAAAGCAGTAGCTGGCAAAAGTACCATTGATGCAGATGTACTCGATGAGGTGGAAAATGCATTGGTAAGTGCGGATGTTGGTATTGCTACCACGGTTAAAATTATAGAACAAATTGAAAAAAGAATCGCGAAGGATAAATATCTGAATACAAAAGACTTAAACGGTATTATTAAAGAAGAAATTAAGAATATTCTTGTAGCTTCCCCTCAAGATAAAGATTACCAAAATTACGAATTACCTCCCGGTCATAAGCCTCATATTATTTTGGTAGTGGGGGTAAATGGCGTTGGGAAAACCACCACAATTGGAAAACTGGCTCATAATTTTTCATTGGCAGGCAAATCGGTTTTGCTTGGAGCTGCCGATACTTTTAGAGCTGCTGCTGTAGATCAACTGACAATTTGGAGTGAACGTACCAATGTTCCTATTGTAAAAAAAGAAATGGGTAGTGACCCGGCTTCCGTGGCTTATGATACAGTAATCAGTGGCGTGGCAAAAAATGTAGACGTTATCCTGATAGATACAGCAGGTCGATTACATAATAAAGCACACCTGATGGAAGAATTATCCAAAATAAAAAGAGTAATTCAGAAAGTGATTCCCGATGCTCCACATGAAGTAATGCTGGTTTTGGATGGAAGTACCGGTCAGAATGCATTGGAACAAGCCAAACATTTTACCGCAGCCACAGATGTCACCGCACTGGCAATTACCAAACTCGATGGAACTGCAAAAGGAGGCGTTGTTTTGGCTATTGCCGATCAGTTTAAAATTCCTGTGAAATTTATAGGAGTGGGAGAGAAAGCTACAGATTTGCTGGTTTTTGATAAGCAGGATTTTGTGGATGGGATGTTTCATATGGATGCGGGATAAGCTGGATAGGCGGGATACTGGATACATTTTAGTTCAAAAAGTTTGATAGGTTCAATTTGTTCAAAAGGTTGAATGATGAGGTTTCAATAAATCGCTTGATTCTCAGTAAAGTATTGAAAGGGACGTTGTGTTTTTTGAAATTCAAAATTGATGTTGATTCAATTACAAACCTTCTTTTTTTACTTTTAAATTTTTATTCATCTTAAATAATAATATTTTCTATAAACAAGGAGCCCCTAAGAATAGGGGCTCCGTTTTTACCAAAACTAACTGCTTATGAGAAAATCGTGATGTCGATTTATAACACAAAGCTACATCACGAAATATCCTTTCGGTGTTAACCTATAGATAATGTATTCATAAGAAGTCGTTAAACCCAGATTTTGCAGTTGAAATCTATTAAAAGAAAAAAATGCTGCAAAGACAAGCGTTTGCTTGATATTTTGATCTCCACATAATTCATTATGCTTTCGTCCAAAATATCGGCTCAAACACTCGTCTTTTTTGCCTTTTTTCCTTTCATCACGATTCCAACTGCAAAACCCGGGTTAAATGATGAAGAGCGTTTTGGGATAGAGATAGATAAGCCAGATAGGATGGAAATGCTGGATAAGCTATATAGAGCTAGGTTCTCAGCAATGGCTCCTGCAAGGGACGTTGCTTTAAAATCCGAAGGATTGGTATTGTTCTAGAATAGAGTGCAACTTATTTGATAGTTTAGCTTATATAGTGATTTTGAAAATGGCTTTTGATTTATCTATAGCTTTTTCAGGAATTATCTCATGCTTTCTAATTATCGTTCCAGCTTTTTTTAAAAAAAATCAGTTGGAATTGTAGCGTTATTTTGTCATTTGTTTTCTGAATTATTATTAACTTACAGCCTTTAAAAATAGATAGTTAAAATGAATAGAATAGTGTTTTTCTTATTTCTGTTATTCCTATGTTTATCAGAAAAGAGCACACAGGCTCAAAAAACAGAAATCAAAGGATTTGTGGATGTTGGTGCCAATTACGGAGATAATAAAATGTCGTTTTCCTTTGGAGAGCAGGATTTGTTTATCAATTCGGTATTGAATGACAAGATCTCATTTCTTGGTGAAACTATTTTTAAATATACACCCGCCTCGCCTACAGAGTTTTCGGTAAGTATCGAGCGGGTTATCATTACCTGTAACCTCAAGGGTAATCATAATCTCATTTTAGGAAAAATACATACTCCAATAAATTACTGGAATGATTCTTATCATCATGGAAGAGTGTTCTTTCCTACAATTGAAAGACCGCTTTTATTTTCAAATAATATAATTCCACTTCATACTACAGGGTTAGGGTTTAAAGGGGCCGATCTTGGTACATTGAAATTTGGATATGATTTGTTTGTTGGAAACGGATTGGGCTCTACCCCGGTTTCAGATAATGACAATATTAAGTCAATCACTATGGCGGCTCATATCAAAGCTTACAAGAAATTAAAAATTGGAGTTGCCTGGTATCATGATGTAATAGCCAAGGGTGCTATGGTTCATGATATGGTTTCAGACTGGAAAGTGAATCAAAATCTGGGCACATTGTCTATTTCTAATTTCGGGAAAAAATTTGAGCTTTTGGCAGAAAGTACATTGGCCTTTAATCATACGGATACTACGGGAACAAAATCAACAGCTGCTTCCTATATTTATGCCGGTTATAAAATAAAAGAAAAAGTGATTCCTTATATTCGGTATGATAATATTCAATATCAGGAAGGAGAAATGTATTATCATAAAAACAACATCAGCTCTATAGTTGCCGGAATAAGATATCAGATAAATTATCTGGCAGTGGTAAAGCTGGAATATCAATACCAGCAATCTGAAATGATGAATAGCACAAATAAAGTAATCGCACAATTTGCAATCGGATTTTAAAATGAAAAAAGAAATATTCTCCACATATAATTTTTTAAGACTACACAGAAAAAGTTTGCTTATACTGGCAGTAGTTCTGCTATCAATTAGTAATAATGTTCAATCACAAACAACTACATTGGTAACTATTGCCAATCAATCCGGTGCCCCATCTGCAATGAAATTAAGTGAATTGAAATCAGTATTTATGGGAGAAAAACAAAGATGGAAAGACGGCAAAAGAGTTCTCATCGCCCTTATGAAAACCAATACTCCAATAGGAAAGGCTACTTCAGAAAGAATATATGATATGTCTGGAGATGAGTTAAATAAATACTGGCTATCACTGGTTTTTCAGGGAAAGGCACAGGCGCCTGTTTTTTTTAATACATCCATTGAACTCGAAAATTATGTTGCCCAAAATCAGGGAGCCATTGGTATTTTAGGGAAGCCAGCAAATGATATTGAAGTAAAAACAATTCTCATTGACGGCCAAAAGTCTTATTGATAAATCGTCAATTTTTCTCACCTTTAAAATCTTTTAATTTTATTTTTTTAAAATAAAAAATGGCAAAATGAGAGTAAATCTAAAAACAAAAATCTGGCTTGCCATCTGTTCGATTGTATTTATCTTTTCTTTTTTTACACTTTATTATTTTCCTCGCCAACAAGAAAACTTACTGGTAAGTAATGCTAATAATGAAATTCAGAATCTCTCTAATACAGTAGCCCTGGGGGTTAGAATCGCAATAAAGGAACAAAATTTCGAAGGTGTTCAAACTGCAATGGAATTTGTAAAAGACGATCCTCGTTTGCAATTCGTAAGTATGTTATTGTATGATACTATTTGGTCGGGGACTGATCACAAGGATTTCAAACTGAAAAAAAATGTATTCAGAACTTTTCCCGAAAATGAACACACCAATCCTGATATGGTTTCCAATGATTCTGTGATTATAAAAGAGTCGCCATTTACCAATAATTCAATGTCCGGGACAATTCTACTCGGTTTTAATACACGCGAAATAGTAAAAAGCAAAGCAGAAATCACCAATACTTCTTTAATAGTAAGTGCAATCGTTTTGCTAATTGGAATTTTAATTGGGTACTTTTTAGCCAAAAATATTTCTGTTCCTGTTCTTGCTTTAAGTAAAGCCGCCGTTAAAGTTGGTGAAGGAGATTTAAATCAAAAATTACAGGAAATTCATCACGATGAGATAGGGCAATTGACTATAGCTTTCAATAAAATGGTGGACGCTCTCTCAAAAGCCAGGGAAGATCTCAAAGAAAAAAATATTGCATTGATTGAATCTAATAACACACTTAATAAAACGCTTGTTGAATTAAAAGATACTCACGCACAATTATTGCAATCCGAAAAAATGGCTTCGTTAGGTGAACTTACTGCTGGTATTGCGCACGAAATACAAAATCCTTTAAACTTCGTCAATAATTTTTCGGAAGTAAATGCCGAATTGATAGCTGAAATGAATATTGAAATTGATAAAGGGAATATGGATGAAGTAAAAGCCATTGCGGGTGATATTTTACAAAATGAACAAAAAATAATTACGCATGGGAAACGTGCAGACTCAATTGTAAAAGGAATGCTGCAACACAGTAGAACTAGTACTGGAATAAAAGAGCCTGTAGATATTAATACGCTTGCAGATGAATATTTCAGATTGGCTTATCATGGGTTAAGAGCAAAAGATAAATTATTCAATGCTTCTATGAAAACAGATTATGACCAATCGCTTGAGAAAGTAAACATGATACCGCAGGATATCGGAAGAGTAATACTCAATTTGATTACTAATGCGTTTTATGCGGTAGCTCAAAAAAAGAAATCACATCCATCGGGTTATGAGCCAACCGTTTCAGTAAGCACAAAAAAGCAGGACAATAGTTTAGTTATTATTGTAAAAGATAACGGAGAAGGGATTCCTCAAAAAATAATGGATAAGATATTTCAGCCTTTTTTTACCACAAAACCTACAGGACAGGGCACCGGCCTGGGATTGAGCATGAGTTACGATATTGTTATTAAAGGCCATGGTGGCGATATGAAAGTTGAATCCATAGAAGGCGAAGGTGCCGAATTTATTATCTCATTACCACTAACCACTTAAATCTAAGCAATGAAAATTTTAGTAGTAGATGACGAAAAAGATGTTCAGTTGCTTTTTGAACAGAAATTCAGAAAGGAAATCAAGAGCGGAGAATTGCATTTCGAATTCGTATTTTCCGGTGAAGATGCTTTGGTTTATCTTAATCAGCATGATCATGAAGCCGTATTAATTTTATCGGATATTAATATGCCCGGTATGACTGGATTAGAATTGCTCGCTCAAATAAAACAAAAAAAATTCAAGCCTGCGCCGATAGTAATGATGATTACCGCTTATGGTGACGATGAGAATTATAATAATGCAAAAGATTTGGGTGCAGATGATTTTTTAACCAAGCCGGTAGACTTTACCGTGCTTAAAGAAAAACTTAAAGTAAGTAACTAATGGCAAAGATACTGGTAGCAGATGATGAGACAGATTTAGAAGCACTGATAAAACAAAAGTTCCGTCAGAAAATTCGCGAACAGCAATATGAATTTGTATTTGCAGTAAACGGAAAGGATGCTTTAAATAAAATAGAACAACATGCAGATATTGATATCGTGTTAAGTGATATTAATATGCCTGAGATGGATGGCCTGACTTTATTAGGAAAATTGTCAGAGAGCAGCCCTTTAATTAAATCAGTAATTGTTTCTGCTTATGGGGATATGGAAAATATAAGAACGGCTATGAATAAAGGAGCCTTCGATTTTATTACCAAGCCTATAAATTTTGATGATTTGTCTCTTACCATAGAAAAGACAATTGTTCAGGTTTCTCAAATGCGCCAAACTTTAAAGGCTATTAAAGAAAATAATATCCTTAAAATGTATGTTGATGAAACGGTACTCAACTTTATGGGTAGCCGCGAATTCGAGTCTTCACTTATTGCGAATGAAACCATTGATGCAACAATTGTATTCATTGATATTTGTCGGTTTACTTCAATTAGTGAAACAGAGCCTGCAGATGCTGTAGTAAATATGCTGAATCATTATTTTGATGTGATAGTAAAAGAAATTATTGCACAGGATGGACATGTCGATAAATTTATGGGAGATGCTGTTATGGCAGTATTTACAGGTCCGTTTCATTTGGATCGGGCAATTGAAGTTAGCATTGCTGTAAAAACACAAATAAATAATTTGCCTGAAATTTCAAATTTAGCTTCATTTGTTCCGCAAGTTTCTATAGGCATCAACAGTGGCGAGATGATATCCGGTAATATTGGCGCTGCCAGTTTAAGAAGATTGGATTACACCGTAATCGGAGATACCGTTAACACCGCTCAACGCTTACAAACTGCAGCTAAGCCCGGACAAGTAGTAATCAATGAAACTTGTTACGAAAAAGTGAAACAGTCGTTTAATTGCCAATTTATAGGAGAGGTGAGTCTTAAAAATAAATCCGGGATGATGAAAATATATGAGGTGACGGGTTAACGGTTTGATTTATCAGCTCATTTGTTCTTTGCAGTGCGGATAATTATTTAAATTACAATATAAGTGCACTGTTTCAATCTTTTTTTTGCAGACAGCGCAGCTTCTTAATTTATGAATAATTATTCCAATAATGGTTACTTTTGCTTCCTAATCATTACCACAACTTAATGAGCAAAGTATCAAATAAATTCTTTCTTCCTTTTTTACTCTCCTGCATTTTTTTAAACTCCTGTAGTAATAAAAAAAGCGAAACGCAAAAACAAGGGCCACCGCCTCCCGTAATTGTGGATGTTATTATTGCGGGCATGCAGCCGATTAATAATTCAATTGTAGTTAATGGGTTTGTTTTGGCTAATGAAAATATAGACCTGCATCCCGAAGCAAGTGGACGGCTCACTTATCTCAATATTCCTGATGGGGCCGAAGTAAAAGCAGGTGCTGTTCTGGCAAAAATCAATGATGCTGAATTGCAGGCTCAATTATCTAAAAGCAAAATCCAATTATTACTTGCTCAAAAAAATGAAGATCGCCTAAAGAAATTATTAGCCATTAATGGTGTTAATCAAGCGGATTATGATATCGCGTTAAACTCAGTCAACAACATCAAAGCGGATATAGATCTTACAAATGCACAGATTGAAAAAACTATTGTAAAGGCTCCGTTTACAGGTATTCTGGGATTGAGAATGTTAAGCCCCGGCGCTTTTGTAACCAACCAGTCTGTTTTGGCCACATTGCAGCAAATCAATATGTTGAAAGTTGATTTTGCAATTCCACAGATGTATGAAAAGATTATTGCCAAAGGGAAGGAGGTGGTGGTAACTGCAGACAATAATGAAAAGTTTACAGCAAAAATTACAGCATCAGAATCACAAGTAAATACCTCTACAGGAAATTTAAAAGTAAGAGCAATATTACAAAATGTAAAATTGAGGCCAGGAAGCTTTGTAAAAGTTGAAATCGAAGTAGGTGAAAATACTCAATCCATCATCGTGCCTACCAATGCAATCATTCCGGATGCTACATCCAAAAAAATTATATTAGTAAAAGAAGGTAAGGGGAATATTGTAAAAGTAGAAACAGGTATCCGTTCTTCATATGGCGTTGAAATTATCAGCGGGGTTAGTGTTGGAGATTCTGTAGTAGTTTCAGGTGTCTTATTTGTAAAGCCTAAGTCAATGGTTACCGTTAGGTCGGTGAAAAAAATCGAAGACCTGATTAATAAATAATTCAGATGTATTATATCGTCATTTGTATTAATTGTTAATTCGAAAATTAATTAAACTCAGCATTCAAGAATTTCAGGTATGAATATTTCTGCATTTTCAATTAAAAGGCCAGTATTTGCTACAGTTCTGAACATTTCGATTGTATTGTTTGGCATCGTTGGATATACTTTCTTGGCAGTAAGAGATTACCCAGCAATAGATCCGCCTGTAATAAATGTTACCACTTCTTATGCAGGTGCTAATGCGAATATTATTGAAAGTCAGATTACAGAGCCTTTAGAAAAAGTAATCAATGGTATTCCTGGAATCCGTTCTATAAGTTCATCAAGTTCCAACGGGAAAAGCAATATTAATATAGAATTCAACTTAGGTGAAAATCTCGAGTCTTCGGCTAATGATGTTCGTGATAAAGTAGGGCAGTCGTTAAGAAATCTACCTCAGGATGTTGATGCACCTCCGGTTGTTACCAAAAGTGATGCTAACAGTGATTTTATTATTTTGGTGGGTGTTCAAAGCCATAGTAAGAGTTTGATGGAACTAAGTGAATATGCAGAGGATGTGCTTCAAGAAAAACTTCAGACTATTCCTGAAGTAAGCGCAGTAAATATTCTTGGCCAGAAGAGACCCTCTATGCGTATCTGGACCAATCCCGAAAAGATGAATGTGTACAACATTTCATTTAGCGACATTAAAAATGCTTTGGATAAAGAAAATATAGAAGTGCCTTCGGGAAAGCTTTATGGTAAATCAACAGAGCTTACTATTAAGGTTCTTGGAAAATTACTTACGGAGAATGATTTTAAAAATTTAATTCTGAAGCAAGATGCCGACGGTATTGTGCGATTAAATGATGTAGCTAAAGTAGAACTGGGTCCTGAATCGGAAGAATTCAGCTGGCATTTAAATGGAGTAAATGCAGTGGGGGTGTCTATTACGCCACAGCCCGGCGCCAACTATATTAGAATTGCAGACGAATTTTATAAGAGAATCGAGGAGATTAAAAAGAGTCAGAATAATGATATACAGCTGACTACGCTGATCGATAACACCCAAAACGTACGTAAAAGCATACGCGAAGTTGCAGATACTTTGCTTATTTCTTTAAGTTTGGTAGTACTCGTGATTTTCTTTTTCTTTCGTAATATTTTAATTGCTGTTCGTCCGCTTATTGATATTCCCATTTCTTTGATTGCTACTTTCTTCATCATGTACATTGCAGGGTTCAGTATCAACATACTTACTTTGTTGGCGATTGTGCTCGCAACAGGGTTGGTGGTGGATGATGGAATCGTGGTTACCGAAAATATTTTTAGAAAACTGGAAGAAGGTTTGCCCATTCGTAAAGCCGCTTTGGAAGGCAGCAAAGAGATTTTCTTTGTAGTGATATCCACTTCCATTACCCTCGCTGTGGTTTTTCTTCCGGTGATTTTTCTGCAGGGATTTGTGGGGAGTTTGTTTCGCGAATTTGGAGTGGTGATTTCTGTAGCTGTGCTGATATCGGCACTTGTTTCTTTAACGATAACACCCGTATTAAATGTATTGCTGAACCGAAAAAAACAAGGACACGGCAAATTTTATGATGCAACAGAACCTTTCTTTAAGGGAATGGAAAATGGGTATAGAAAATTGCTGCAAGGATTTTTGAAAATAAGATGGATTGCCTGGATGATTGTTTTAATCTGCATCGGATTGATTTATTATTTCATGAACAACCTGCAGAGTGAAATCGCTCCTTTGGAAGATAAGAGCACGGTAAGATTTTTAATGACAGGTCCTGAAGGGGTTAGCTACGATTACATGGTAGACGCCGGAGATCAGTTTGTTAATTTTCTTTACGATTCTATTCCTGAAAAAGATTTTGTTTTTTCTGCTATACCCGGATTCGCAGGTACTGGTGTTAATTCAGGTTTTGGAAGAGTAAAGCTGGTAAGCCCTTCACAGAGAAATCGGTCTCAGTCGGATATTGTAAAAGATATTTCAAAAAAACTTCCTCAGTTCAATCAAATTCGAATATCCGCAATACAAGAACAAACCATTTCTGTTGGGCTCAGTTCACGGGGATCTTTGCCTGTTCAGTTTATTTTACAAAATCTTGATTTCGATAAACTAAAAACTTTTATTCCTAAATTTCTTGAAGAAGCAAGAAAAGATAAAACCTTTCTAACTCCTTCGGTAGATGCCAATTTGAAATTCAATAAACCTGAAGTTCAGGTGTCCATTGACAGAGTAAAAGCAAGAGCTATGGGGATTAATATAAGTGACGTAGGAGAATTACTGCAAGGAGCATTCAGCGGAAGAAGACTGGGGTATTATATTATGAATGGTAAGCAGTATCAGGTTATTGGGCAGGTTGCATACAAAGACAGGCAGTCGCCTCAGGATATTTCTGATCTTTATGTAAGAAACAGCCGCGGAGAAAATATTCCATTGTCTGCAGTGGTCATCATGAAAGAAAATTCAAACCCTCCTACATTATTTCATTTCAACAGATATAAATCTGCAACCATACAGGCAGGCTTAGCCGAAGGTATGACGATAGGAGATGGAGTAAAGGCCATGCAGCGAATTTCAAAAAAAGTACTTGATAATTCATTTCAGACAGAACTTAGTGGACCTTCCAGAGATTTTGCAGAGAGCAATAGTAACACCAGTTTCGCTTTCATGCTGGCATTGATGCTTATTTATCTGGTATTGGCGGCTCAGTTTGAAAGTTTCAAAGATCCTTTGATTATCATGATAACCGTTCCTCTGGCTTTGGCTGGAGCATTATTAAGTTTATGGTTGTTTGATATGACAATAAATATATTTTCTCAGATAGGCATGATTATGCTGATTGGTCTGGTTACTAAGAATGGAATATTAATTGTAGAATTTGCAAATAAAAAACGAATATCCGGGATGGATAAAAATCACGCTGTTCTTGATGCTGCTCAGCAAAGATTACGTCCAATATTAATGACCAGTCTGGCAACTGCATTAGGCGCATTACCTATCGCGATGAGTTTAGGATCGGCAAGTTCCAGCAGGGTTCCTCTTGGTATTGTAATTGTTGGTGGCTTATTATTTTCGCTGGTCTTAACTTTATTCGTGATTCCGGCAATTTATACTTTTATCAGCGGCAAACACCAGTCATTGAATAATGATACAAATGATTAAAATGAAAAATTTTATTGTTATTGTTTTTACACTTTTATGTTCGCCTTCATCAGCGCAAAAAATTACATTACAGCAGGCAATTGATATGGCCTTGAAGAATAATTTTGAAATCAGCATTGAAAAAAATAATACGGAGATAGCCAAAATAAATAATAATATAGGAATGGCAGGAGGCTTGCCTTTAGTTTCTTTTAATACCTCAGATCAGAGCAGCTATATTGATATCAATCAGAAATTAAATACAGGTACGCAGATAAAACGTGCTGGTACTTTTTCCAATTCATTGAATTCAAATGTATCAGGAACGGTGATTTTGTATAATGGCTATAAAATTGTTTCCACAAAAAACCGATTGGGTATTCAACAAAAACAAAGCGAACAAAATCTTCTCGCACAGATCCAAAACACCATTGCTGATGTGATGATGAAATATTATCGGATAGTTAGAGAACAACAATATGTAATCACCTTAGAAGAAAGTATTAATCTTACAAAAAAACAATTAGAGCTGGTACAAACAAAGAAATCTGTTGGTCTCGCTGGTGATGCAGAACTCTTTCAATCACAAATAGATTTGAATTCAAGAATACTTGATTTGCAATCTCAACAAACAGTAGTAAAGCAATCCGTGGCTGATCTGGCGGGCATTCTAGAATTAAGATCTGATAGTTCTTTGTTTGTTTCTGATTCTATTGTCATTAATACAGGTATAGATTTACCGGCAGTTTTAAATGCGATAAATACTAATCCTGAAATCTCTTCGCTTGACAATCAAATCAAAATAAATCAATTATTAGAAGATGAAGTCGCTTCATTACGCAAGCCTTCATTAAGATTGAATACCGGATATAATTTCGGAAGTACACAGAGTACTGCAGGTCAATTATTGCTTAACAGATCTTATGGGCCCTTTGTTAGTTTTGGGTTATCTGTTCCTATTTATAGTGGAGGCACAGTTAAACGTCTGCAACAGACAGCCGCTTTAAATTCGCAAAATGCATTTATAAAAAAAGAAAGTGCAATAAATAATCAACAGACAGCAGCAACAAAAACATTTCAATCTTATGAATCCAGTATTACGCAATTAAATACTCAGCAAAGTACACTCCAATTGTCAAAGCAACTTGCCGAGCTTTCATTGCAGCGGTTTCAGTTAAATTCGGCAACTTCTGTTGAAGTGCGTGAGGCGCAAAAAAGTTTCGAAGAGGCAGGCTTTCGATTAGTGAATCTTCAATACGTTGCAAAAATTGCGGAGATAGAATTATTAAGATTAAGCAATCAGCTGCATTGATAAAATTAGTTTTTCTGGTTTTATTTTAATGATCAAAAAGAGTATTCATTAGAGAAAAATATTTTATAAATATTTATTTAATATCTTTATTCAAACTAAATCAATGAAAAAATATTTCTTCATCTTGTTATTGTCGGCTGGCTTTTTTAATTCAATTGCACAGAAGGCTTCTATTTACAATCCCCAGGCCAATGCTGCTGCTGATATTGAGGCGGCGTTGATAAAAGCAAAAGCTGAGCATAAATTTATTTTGTTGCAGGGTGGAGGAAACTGGTGCAAATGGTGTGTGGAGTTTCATCGTTTTTGTTCGTCTGATATTCAAATTGATTCAATCATTAATAAGAATTTCATTTGGTACCATCTTAATTACAGTAAGGAAAATGAAAACAAACCTTTATTCAGTAAGTATGGATATCCACAAAGATTTGGCTTTCCGGTGTTTATTATTTTAAATGAAAAAGGGGAGCGCATACACACTCAGAATTCAGAATATCTTGAAGATGGCAAATCTAGTTACGATAAAAAGAAAGTGATTGATTTTTTAAATGCCTGGAATCCTGATGCGTTGAATGAGGAGAAGTACAAGTAGGGGGGGAGGTAGATGTTGGATGCTAGATAATGGATAGGTTTCAAAGGTTCAAATGGTTCAATTTGTTCAATATGTTTCTTCTGAATAAACATTAGACACCAAATACCAAACGATAAACAAGCAACGCCAAACGCCAAACACCAAACACCAAACGCCAAACAATTACACAACCAACTTCACTTCATACAACCCACTAAATAAATAATATTTCTTAGTGGCAATTTCTATGCATTTAAAACGGGTTCTCACTTTTGATCCTTTAATAAAACTTCTTCCTCCTTTAATTTCAAAAATACTTCCTTCGACAATTTGTTCTACCATGAAATGGTCGACTTTTTTAATATCATAATTTCTGAGTACCCTTAGTAAATGCTCATCGCCACAGCTACTGGCAGCAGGGTTTTTTAATGTTTTTTGAAGTGCTTTTTCTATATCTCCTGGAAATATTTTTTTTGCAAGAAACGATACCAGAATTTCAGAAAAAATATTTTTCCATTCTTTTCCATGAGGTGGTACCTTATGACCGAATTTATCAAACGTAAACAAGTGCGCAAGTTCATGCAGCAAGGTTATCAGAAAACTATATTTATTTAAATTCCCATTTACACTGATACGATGTGCCTTGCCCTGATAGGCATTTCTGTAATCGCCCAAAATACTTTGTCGCTGACGGGTAACAGTAAGATGTACTTTGTATTTATTGAGAAAGAAAAGGACGTCATCACAGGAGTGATCGGGTAAATAGTCTTGTAGTGTTTTTAATGGGACTTGTTGCTTAGGCATTTTGTTTCTTGTTCATTTTCATCACGGTAAACACTTCGGTGGCAAGATAAAAAAGGTAAAATATCAAAGAAATAAAAACAGCGCGCTTATTGAAATTGGCCCCACTCGAAAAGACATAGATGACAATAACGGTTACTATCGCAAACATTTTCATCATCATGCTGCCAATTACACTGCGGATAAAAAAATTAGGATTTTTGTTTTTAAAACCTTTTTCCTGAATTTTTACCGATATTAAACTCATCAGGAGTAAAAATAAATTTGAAAATAAAAGAATGTACGCGTCTATATAATGAGAAGACAGAAACTTAAACGATGTAAATACTAAAATACAGATGATCAAAAAAATCAGCAGTAAGGGGTATGTTTTTTTCAATTAATTTATTTTTTAAACTATTTTTTTCTGCTCGTATCTATAATTACTTTTATAATTATTGCAGTAATGAAAACCAAAGGCAAAACCCAGACGGCTAAAGGTGTTTTTAATTTCAAAAAGCCATCAATTTTTAATCCGACAAAGGTAAAAAGACCAATCCCAATAAGGAATTGAGCAGTTAGTCCAGCATACTTCCATAAAAGGTTATCATTATTCATTTACTGCTGTTGACTGTTCATTGTTCAGCTCCACAATATTTGCGCCCATGTGACATTTACCATTGAAGCAAACTGTACTTTCTATTTGTAGTTTCGAAACATGTACATCTCCGGTTATCACCGATTTGCCTTGAAGATTTAGTTGGCCACTCATTTTGATATTGCCTTTTACTGAGCCTAAAATATCCGCATTGTTACCAGAAATATTTCCCTCCACACTTCCCTTTGGACCAACCAGAAGTTTAGACTTACAATTTAAATTGCCAATTAATTTCCCATCTATTCGGATATCGCCATTACTTACAATATCTCCTACAATGGTGGCATCGGCACTTATAATACTGGTAGCTCCAATATTAGGATCGAATTCTGACTTAGTTTTTGAATTAAACATATCTCCATTTTTGGTTTAAAAAATTGATTGTGTTTCTTTAAGGTAGTTCCTAAAATTAAGATGGTAAATCAATCATCTATATTGTCCAGTTTGGGTAGATTTAATTTATTAGTATCCAGTTTAACTATATTTCCTTTCAGCACTTTTTCGAGATCGTGATAATAGCGATCCTGTTGTTGCAGCGCCTGTTCCATTGAATCTGCCCGCAATTTCAACTTTCGGTATTCTTTAATTTGTTTTACATTCCCATATCCCACACCAGGTAAATAATATTTCAAAGGGGTAAAAATAATCAACGAAGCGGTTAAAGCTACTAATACTACAAACAAGGTACTCATTGCAATATACACGCTCAGTCTGCTGAGTTTGAATTTAACAACCTCCTCATAACTGTCCTCATTCATAACTACAAGACGGTAATTATTTCGTAGTCGTTTGAGCCTGTTTGCGGCATCAAAATTGGCCATAACTAAATTTTCGATAATAAAAGTACAAAACTGCAGCCATTATTGGGTTTATAGAAGCGCATATTTTACACTATTAGCAGATATTATCTAGAAAATCCGTTAAAGTTAGCTTTCACATTAGTAATTTTGATGGTCGGGAAGCAAAAATTGCCGATATTTAACCGCATTTTTAATCTATTATGTTAATGAAAGGAAGGACGCATACTTTTTTCCCGCTATTGGTGTTGTTTTGCCTTATTTCTGCAACGGTCATCGGACAGCCCACTTGGACATTCGACCCCTTCGGAAAAGAAAAAAAACCAAAGGAATTTGAAGAGAAAGTACTTCGTTCTGAAAAGACTGGAGAAAAGAAGTTTAATAAAGTAACTCATTTAACACAAAACACGGTAAGTCACTACAATTACTATTTCAACGCAACCAACAAGCTGAATAAAGTTATTGAAATGGCAAAATCATCGCAGATTGATGATTACACAAGACTGCTTCCTTTTTATCCTTATAGTTTAGAGATTACGGCTTCTCAGAAAACAGAACTTGATTCTGTTATTTACAAAGCTACAGCAGGGATATTACTTCATGATCTGAGAACTGACTGGGTTGATAACATGTATCTTTTGATCGGTAAATCGTATTACTACAGAAAGCTTTTTGATTCTGCTGCCCTCACTTTTCAATTTATTAATTACAATTTGTTTCCTAGGAAAAAAAATGAAGACGATAATAGAATCGTTGGTGCGAATAATACCGCTACTTCAACAAAACTTTCTATTGCAGACAGAGAAAAAAGAAACGTCATTCAGCGCACATTTACTCTTCCTCCCAGCAGAAATGATGCGTTGATTTGGTTGGCCAAAACATTCGTTGAATCAGAAATGTATGGAGAGTCAGCAGGGTTAATCAATATTTTACAGGAAGATCCTAATCTGCCTCAACGGCTAAAAGATGACCTTAACCAGGTAACTGCTTATTGGTATTTTAAACAGGAAGGATATGACAGTGCTGCTGTTTATCTTGAAAAGGCGCTTACCAGTGCAGATAATAATATTGATCAATCTCGCTGGCATTATTTACTTGGACAGCTTTATGAAATAAATGGCGATAATGAAAAGGCGAATTTTTATTTCGGAAAAGCGGCTAAGCGTACTGTTGATCCTTTGATGGATATATACGCTCACCTGAACAATGCGAAAATGGTTCATAAAAATGGTGATACTGCGGAGTTGAATAAATGTATTGAAACACTTTTGAAAATGTCTAAGAAAGATAAATATGAATCTTATCGGGATATAATTTTTCATAGTGTGGGCATCATCGATTTGAAAAAACTGGATACAGCAACCAGCGTTGTTTTTTTTCAAAAAAGCCTTGCTGTAAATGAAACAAATACAACTTATAAAAACAAATCTCATTTGCAGCTGGGCAAAATAGCCTATGTCCAAAAACAATTTAAAATGGCTGCAGATCATTACGACAGCCTGGACCTTAATGAGTATTCATTAAAAAAAGATTCTTTAGATATTGCTGATTTCAGGCAATCATTGAGAAAGCTAGCCAATCAGTTAAGTATTATTCAGCTGGAAGATAGCTTACAAATGATAGCGGCTTTACCACCTGCCGAAAGAGATGCTTTTTTAAAAAAACTTTCAAAAAGTCTTAGAAAAGAATCCAATAAGAAAGAGGAGGCTGATTATGTAGCTGATGGGGGTTCAACATTAAATAGTTTTGACAACGGTAAAGGGAATGCCCCTGCAGACCTTTTTGCAAGTTCTGCAAAAGGAGACTGGTATTTTTATAATTCAAGTGCGGAGTCTAAGGGTTTCAGTGAGTTTAAAAGCAAATGGGGTAAAAGGGATAACGTAGATAACTGGCGCAGGAGATCGGCAATTATTAACAATCAAAATTTAGGACCTGATGCTACTGGCGGATTAGATCCATTGGCTCCCGGCGCGCCTGTTGTGGCAAGCGGAAAGCCAATAGAGAACAGTTATGACGCATTAATGGTTAATCTGCCTCTGACTCCCGAGAAATTAGACAGCAGTAATATCAAAATTTCAGCGGCATTACTGGAGCTGGCTAAAGTTTTTCAAAATGAATTAAAAGAATATCAGCAGGCTATTTATAATTACGAAATTCATCTGCAACGTTTTCCTGATAAACTTGCAGACGGAGAAGTTTATCTGGGTTTATACTATTGTTATAATAAATTAGGAGACACCGAAAATGCTGCGTATTATAAAAATCTGTTGGACACAAAATTTGCTGAAAGTAATTCAGCGAAAAAGATTAATAATCCACAGTCATTGGAGCCGGAAAAAGACAACCCCGTTGTTTCAAAGCAGTACGAAAGGATTTATGATTTATTTATTCAGGGTAGTTTTGACTCGGCATTCGTTTTGAAAAATGCAGCGGATGCAATTCATGGAAATCACTATTGGACGCCTCAGTTGCTTAATATTGAGTCGATGTATTATATCAAATGCGAGCAGGATAGTGATGCCATCAAAACACTGGATAGTTTGATAATTTTATATCCGGAGTCCCCGTTAGTAGATAAGGCAAAAACAATGATCAGTGTGTTAAGAAGAAGAAAAGAAATTGAAAAATACCTAACTAATTTAAACGTTGAGCGAGTGGAGGAAGATGATAAAATAATCATGGCGGATGATCAGTCGGTACAAACAAAAAAAGTGGTTGCTGTTTCACCTGTTTCGCCTAAGCTTACTCAATTAAAAACGATACAAACCCAAAAAGACTCTGCTGTAAAACTTCCGCCATCTATGATCAGCGGGGCTTTTAAATGGCAACCGGGCAAGCCTCATTATGCGGTTATGCTGCTTGATAAAGTAGATGCCGTATATGTTAATGAAGCTAAAAATGCTTACAAAAGATTTAATGTTGCCAATAATTATCCTTCATTGGTTATTAACAGAGATACACTGGATGCACAAAGAACATTGCTTTTATTTACAAAATTCGAAAGTGCCGAAGATGCATTTGTGTACTACGAAAAAATAAAAAAAGCAGCAACTACTCAGGTGGCTTGGTTGCAGGCTTCAAAGTATTCATTTATAATTATCAATGAAGACAATCTTCAATTACTAAAATCCAATAAGGAACTTGATAATTATAAAAAACTATTAAACAATCAATATCCAGGAAAATTTTAATCGATATTTTTTTTGAATATCGGTTTATCTCTGATAACTATTTATGAAACGTTCTGTTCAAATTTTATGGCGGGTATTTTTTATTGGCTGTGGAGCTGTATTGCTGATTTTTGTTGCAGCAAATTTTGGTTTATTTGGCAAGATGCCATCAGTACAGCAATTGGAAAATCCTGAAGCAGATTTAGCCAGTGAAATAATCAGCGCTGATGGAGTGCTTATGGGAAAATATTATTCCGAAAACAGAAGCGAAGTAAAGTACAATGAGATTTCTCCCAACGCCGTTCATGCATTAATTGCAACAGAAGACGAAAGATTTTATGATCATTCCGGAATTGATTTACAGGCCTTGGGCAGAGTGGTGTTTACGGCTGGAACACAAGGTGGTGGCAGTACCCTCACACAACAACTGGCAAAAATGATTTTAGGCCAGGGCAGAGGAAATGTATTGGTAAGAGGTATTCAGAAATTGAAAGAGTGGATTGTAGCAGTGAAACTGGAAAGAAATTTTACAAAAGAAGAAATCATTGCCTTGTATCTTAATCGTGCACCCTGGGGGAATGTTTATGGAATCCGAAATGCATCAAGAACTTATTTTCAAAAAGAACCGATAGATTTAAAGATAGAAGAAGCCGCGGTATTAATTGGAATGCTCAAAGGATTTATTTATGAACCTATCAGACATCCCAAATCAGCATTGCTTAGAAGAAATGTGGTTATCAATCAAATGGCGTTGTCAAAACAAAAATATTTAACTCAGGCTCAGGCAGATCAGTTAAAATCAAAGCCCCTGATAACTAATTTCAAAAAAATAGATGAAAATGTAGGTATTGCTCCTTACTATCGCTCAGCATTAGTGTCTGTTTTAAAACAATGGTGTAAATCACATATCAATCCTAAAACAGATGAACCTTACGATTTGTTCAGAGACGGATTGAAAATATATACCACTATCGATTCCAGAATGCAGAGTTATGCCGAACGGGCTGTTGAAGATCACATGCCGGTAATACAACAGAAATTAAATGTGTTTTTCAAATCTAAAGGAGATAAGCTATGGGATGGTCACGATAATGTAATAGAATCTGCAATGAAATTTACAGACCGCTGGAAAACAATGCAGGAAGAAGGCGTGGACACTGCAGAAATAAAAAAATCATTTTATGTTCCGGTAAGGATGAAAATATTTTCATGGTGGGGAAATAAAAGTCATGAGAAAGATACCATCATGACTCCTTTTGATTCAATAAAATATCACAAACAATTATTACAAACATCATTTGCAGCGATGGATCCTAAGACTGGCGAAATAAAAGCGTGGGTTGGCGGTATCAATTACAAATGGTTTAAGTATGATCATATCACGGCAAGTCGCCAAGTTGGGTCAACATTTAAGCCCTTGTTGTATACATTAGCAGTAACAGACGCAGGATATACACCACAAACTTATATACCCGGTGGGCCACTAACCTTGGGCGGTAAAACAATCAGTACTGGCGGAGGGACCATGGCTTATTGCCTGGCCAAATCTTTGAATGGAGCGGCATGGCATTTAATGGCGGTAATAGGAGTGAGGCGTACTATCGAATTTGCCCAGCAGTGTGGCATAATAGCCAAGCTTCCTCCATATCCATCAATCGCATTGGGAACAGCAGAAATTCCTATGTTGCAGATGTTGCAGGCATACACTATGTTTCCTAACAAAGGATACAATACACCACCAGTTTTCTTTACCAGAATTGAAGATAAAGACGGTAATCTTTTGTATGAATTTCCTATTTCACAAAGCAAAGAAGTTATTGGAGAAACAGATGCATATACTATGGTAAAACTGATGCAGGGTGTAGTGGAATTTGGAACAGCAAGAAGAATAAACAGTTATAATATTCCTGTACAAAAAGCCGGAAAAACCGGAACAACAAATGCCAATACAGATGGCTGGTTTATCGGCTACACGCCAGAGTTATTGGCCGGAACCTGGGTGGGTTGCGAAGATCCATTCATACCCATATATACAAGCAATAGTGGAGGAGCAGAAATGTCGGCACCTAAATGGGGCTTATTTATGAGTAATGTTTATGCAGACAAAAGGCTTAATTACGGCAAAATAACTGAATTTGAACAGCCTGCAGAGCTGAAGAATAATCCAATTTATGCGGAGTCTAATTTTGCGAATATAGCTAACAGTGGGGATAGCCTCGATGCGGATATCAGTAATGGGGGAGCAGATGATTTTTTAGGCACAGATGCAGCCGATCCAATGATTGATGACAAGACGAAAAAGGATCTTAAAGATACCGCCAATAAGAAAAAGGTCCCTTTGAAGAAAGTGAGTGACTATTGATAGAGGGGAATGATGGGGTGTTATACTAGAATCTAGCATCCAGCATTTATCTCCCAACCTTTTTTCCAAAAATTTTCAAACTACAACTCTTTCCATCCAACACGGCAACGTCAGGTAAGTGTCCCCATTCTTCGAAGCCCATTTTTTTTACAAGTTCCAGGCTGTGTTTGTTCTGTTCAAAGATGAATCCGAGTAAAGTGTGAATACCGAGCTCAGGACATTGGGCAATTGCGTAACGAATTATTTGTGTTCCGTAACCTTTATTTCTGAATGATTCATCAAGATATAAGCTAAACTCCGCTGTTCCACTATAAGCAGGCCGTCCATAAAAATTCCTGAAACTTGCCCAGCCAATGATATTAAATGATTCATCTTCTATAATCCAAACTGGACGCGAGGGAGTATGGCTGTTAAACCATTCCATTTTGTTGGTTACCGTAACAGAATCGGTATCTGCAGTAACTAATCGACCTGAGATAATTGAATTGTAAATGTCTACTATTTTTGGAAGATCATCTATAGTGGCATTTCTGAAATTCATTTTAATCTGAAATTATTGGGTTTATTAAACTAAAATTTATTTCAATAGCAATAAGCTATATCAGAGCGTTTAAATAAAATCAGTTTGAAACCAGATTAGGCCACAGCTTTATTTACTAATGCAGCGGCTTCACTGAGTAAAATGGCGCTTTGA
Organism: Chitinophaga pinensis; assembly: GCA_943333125.1. GTDB lineage: Bacteria > Bacteroidota > Bacteroidia > Chitinophagales > Chitinophagaceae > Ferruginibacter > Ferruginibacter pinensis_D. Next base: position 17,412 of record CALQSB010000016.1, on the reverse strand, counting down.
ACTTTAAGCCCGCTTTCATCGATGAGTTTTTTTGCTACATCAGCGTTGGTTCCCTGCAAGCGAACGATGATTGGAATTTTAATGTCGCCAATGCTTTTATATGCATCGATAACGCCTTGCGCTACACGATCGCAACGTACAATCCCGCCGAATATATTAATTAGAATTGCTTTTACTTTTGGATCCTTCATGATGATTCTGAAACCTGCTTCTACAGTCTGAGCATTTGCGGTGCCGCCTACATCCAGGAAGTTGGCAGGTTCGCCGCCACTTAATTTAATCATATCCATAGTTGCCATAGCTAACCCTGCGCCATTAACCATACATCCTACATTGCCATCTAGTTTCACGAAATTAAGGTTGAATTTTCCAGCTTCTACTTCGGTAGGATCTTCTTCTGAAAGATCTCTAAGCGCAAGTACATCAGCATGACGCATCAGGGCGTTGTCATCAACATTCATTTTACAATCTACCGCAATTATTTTTTCATCACTGGTTTTGAAAAGTGGATTAATTTCCAACATGCCACAATCCAGATCTAAATAAGCATTGTATAAATTGGTTACAAACTTTACGCAGTTTTTCATGGCCTCGCCACTTAATCCAAGATTGAAAGCAATTTTTCTGGCTTGAAATCCTTCCAGTCTTCCTCCAGGATGAACATATTCTTTGAATATTTTTTCGGGTGTATCATGTGCCACATCTTCAATGTTCATTCCGCCTTCTGTGCTGTACATCACCACATTCATACAGCTGCTTCTATCCATCAATATAGATAAATAAAATTCTTTAACTGGGTTAGGTCCTTCATAATAAACATCCTGAGCTACCAATACTTTATTCACTAATTTCCCTTCGGGTCCGGTTTGAATAGTAACCAAAGTACCCCCTAAAATATTAGAAGCGATTTTTACCACATCTTCCATGCTTTTGCCTACAGCTACGCCACGCTGATCTTTACCCACAATTGAACCCTTACCTCTTCCTCCCGCATGAATCTGCGCTTTTACTACAGCGAATTTACTGCCGTATTGGGTATGTATATTACGATAGGCTTCTTCAGCTTCATTTGCAGAGCTGCAAGCTATTCCTTCTTGAACCGGAACATTAAATTTTTTCAATAATTCTTTGGCTTGATATTCATGTAAATTCATGTCTGTATATTTTATGGGTTCTCTTTTTTACACAACTAAAACAGATCTAGTTTTGATCACGTAAAAATTTTTGCGAAGATAAGAAAATCAACGATAAGTTTATTGATCAATCAGCGATTTGTTGATTAAACTAAAGGCTTTTGACGAGTGTCAATCCTGACTGGGTTTTTGCGAATTGTGCAATGCTTCTTCATTGCATCAGTATTTTATCAAACGGTTCAATTAAAGATTATTCAATGAAGCCCTTGTCATCTAAAGAATATCTCATTTGTTTAGTTACATTTGCTCCCCAAATAAAATCCTGAAACATGATTCAAAAAATCAACGAAGCCGTGGCTTACATAAAATCTGGTTACCACTCAACTCCTGAAATTGGTATTGTTCTAGGGAGTGGACTGGGCAATTTTACCGGCGAGATAAAAGTTGAAAAGGAGATTTTTTATAAGGATATACCACATTTCCCAGTGAGCACGGTTGAGGGACATAGTGGCAAACTAATATTTGGAGAAGTGAGTGGTAAAAAAGTAGTGGCTATGGCAGGTCGGTTTCATGTGTACGAAGGGTATGAAGCCAATGAGATCGTTTTTCCAATCAGGGTAATGAAATATTTGGGAATTTCTACTTTATTGCTGAGTAATGCTGCGGGTGGTGTAAACAGAGATTTTAAAGTAGGAGATATCATGATTATCAATGATCAGATAAGTCAGTTTGTACCTAATCCGCTGATCGGAAAAAATGTCCCAGAATTAGGGCCTCGTTTTCCGGATATGAGTGAACCATTCAGTAAAAGATTAATTGAAAAGGCTAAGGAAATCGCAAAAGAAAAAGGAATAGACGCAAAGTCGGGAGTGTATGTTTGTGTCCCCGGACCTACTTATGAAACGGCTGCCGAATATAGGATGATTGAATCTATAGGTGCAGATGCCGTTGGAATGAGTACCGTGCAGGAAGTTATTGCCGCTGTTCACATGGGCGTTACCTGTTTTGCCATTAGTGTTATTACCGACATCGCACATGCTAATACAGAATCGCCAATCACTCATGAAGAAGTGTTGATTGAAGCCAAGGTTGCAGAACCAAAACTTACTCATATTTTTAAAGAATTGATTGCTTCAATCTAGTTTATCTTTGCGGCAAGTAATGAAAAAAACGGCGCTCACTATATTTTTATCCATGATGGGGTTGGTTGTGTTCTCGCAGATCAAACCAAGAAGGCCTGTTACCCTTAGTGATGATAATATAAATCCTGCACCACAAACAACAAACAGCAATCAGCAGGGCACCATCAATCAGGAAACTCCACGAACAGATACAATAGGCTTTGAACACAGAGACGATGCAAAAGATTCGATTACAATTAGTTTTAAATATCTGGACTCTACAAGAAAGCTTTTCTTGGATTCTTCAATAAATGATTTCGATAAATATTTTTCTGTGCCTTCAACTTATTTATATCTTGGAAATAATGGCGCTGCAGCTACTTCATTAATCTATCAGCCGTTTAATAAAATTGGTTTTGATGAAGGATTTCATGCCTTTGATATTTACAAGTACACTGTTGAAGGAACTAAATTTTATAAAACCAACAGGCCATTTACCTCGTTGAGTTATCAGCTGGCTACCGGAAAAGAGCAGATGCTGAAAGCAACGCATACTCAAAATCCAAGACAAAATTTAAATTGGGGCTTTGATTACAAATTGATTAATGCCCCCGGGCTTTTTATTACACAAAATACCAATCATAAAAGTTATCAGGTTTTTGCTAATTACCAGGGCAATAAGAAAAGGTACAATATGTGGATGAGCCTCACTGGTAATAACATTCGTGCATCAGAAAACGGAGGAGTTGAAAATGTTGATTATTTATCTGATCCCAACCGAAGAGACCGTTTCAGTGTTCCTGTAAACTTAGGCAATAGCGCAGCTTATAGAAATAATCCCTTTGTAACTACAGTGCTTACTGGAAATCAGTACAAGGATTTTAATTTCTTCCTTCGTCAAAGTTACGATTTGGGAAAAAGAGATTCCATTGCAATAAACGACTCTACTACAGAGTATCTTTTTTATCCAAAGCTAAGGCTGCAGTATTCATTTACAGGAAGCCGCAATTCTTATCGCTTTATAGATGTTGGTCCGGATTCTTCACGTTATGCAAATTGGTACGGACTAACGTTGGGTAATAGTGCTGACACTTTTTCCGTTTTTGAAAATTGGAAAATATTTAAAAACGATTTGAGTCTGATTCAATATCCGGATACTAAAAATACTGCTCAGTTTTTTCTTGCAGGAATTTCATTGCAGCACATTGAAGGAGATTTGAGTGCAGACACCATTCACTTGCGTAATCTTTTTATTCATGGCGAATACCGAAACCGTACGCGTAATAAGAAATGGGACATGTTGCTTAAAGGAGAGATTTATTTAAGTGGATACAACGATGGAGACTATAGTGTTTATGCTACTTTAAGCAGGTATCTAAATAGGAAATTAGGTAACATTAATTTGTTTTTCAGTAATGTAAGCCGTTCTCCTTCTTTTATTTTTGATGAAAGATCTTCTTTTAATTTTGGTAACACTACTGATTTTAAAAAAGAAAACATCACTTCATTTGGAGCGCAATCCAGTAATTCATTTATCAACCTTAGTTTTAAAAATCATCTTATCGTAAATTATAGTTACTTTAAAAATTATTATCAGCATACACAAGATTTAAGTCCTATTGATGTAGTTCAGTTTTCAGCATCAAAAAAAATCAAGCTTACAAAAAAGCTGAACTGGTATGCAGAAGCCACTGTTCAGCAGGTTGACCAGGCCGCACCAATAAGAGTACCATTGCTATTCACCAGAAACAGATTTGCTTTTGAAGGGGTGTTTTACAAAAATCTTAATTTATCAACCGGGCTAGAATTTAGATATTTCACACCATATAAAGCTTATAGCTATTCTCCGATTATCGGGCAATTTATACCTCAAGACACATTGGTCATTAAAAATCTTCCCGACGTTACAGCGTTTCTTGATTTTAGAATTAAAGGATTTTCGGCATTCATAAGGGCAGAAAACCTAAATACACTCAGTTTTAATTATGGCTTTGGATTTATGAATAATAATTTTTCAGCCCCGCTATACCCTACTCAGGGACTTATGATCAGATTTGGAATCAGGTGGTGGTTTGTGAATTAAAGCCCCCTCAATCCCCCAAAGGGGGACTTTGATTATGTTTTGCCAGGGGACACGAATGGATAAATTATTTTTTAGTAAAAAATTCTGTTCTTCCCTCTCAATTGGAGAGGGGATGGGGGTGAGGCTTTACATGAGATAATGAAAATTTGATTTCCTTAATCCAACTTTTACATTGGATATTTTACATTCATAATTTTACATTAATCCATTACCGTTTGAGCTGGTGGGCTAACATTAACATTACCACCTCTTTTTTCTCCAAAAAATCTATTATTCTTATCAATTAGTTTCTACCTTTACACCGTGAAAAAAATATTGTTGACGATATTGACTTTCTTCTACCTAATGCTTTCAACAGGATTTTCTGTAGAATTACATTATTGTATGGGTAAGTTTTCCGGCATCAACTTCACCTGCAACCAAAATAGAAAATGTCAGAAATGCGGCATGACCGAAAAGAAAGAAGGGTGTTGCAAGGATGAAATTAAGTTTTTTAAACTAGAAGATAATTTCAAAAATAGTAATTTTCATATTGGCTCCAATGTATTTAAAGTAATATCTGTAAAGCCTTACTTTCCAAATTGGAATTTCAGTTCTGAAATTTTATTTGTACACACTAATTTCTGCGTATCAGAAAAACCTTGTTATTACCGACCTCCCTTATTTGTCCGCAATTGTGTGTTTAGAATTTAGAATTATTTTTGTTATATCTATTTTCAGTTTACTCAAAAACTGAACTCATCATTATTTTACAATCAAATAAATTTATTTAACATGAAATTATTATCATTTATCGCCGTATTATTTATCGGCTCATTATTCAGCAATCAGTCAAAAGCTCAGGCTCAATCCAATCAGAAAGATTCAATAAAAGTGTGGGGCAATTGTGGAATGTGTAAGAAAAAAATCGAAAAAGCCGCAAAATCAGCAGGTGCAGAAACTGCAGTATGGGATGTAGATACTCATATGCTGGCATTGGAATTTACAACTGATAAAACCAATACTATGAAAATTCAGGAAGCCATCGCCAAAGTGGGTTATGATACACAAGATGTAACTGGAGATAACAAATCTTACGATGAATTACATGGCTGTTGCAAATATGACCGTAAGGAAACTGCAGCTACAAAACCAGGTAATTAATTATGCAAAAATTACTCATAGTTTTTCTGCTTTTATTTTTTATAAAAGCAGACGCACAAGTGACAAAAGTTAGTTTACAGGCAAGCGGACTTACCTGCAGCATGTGTAGTAATGCTATCAACAAATCATTGAAATCCTTAGATGTTGTTGAAAATGTAAAAGCAGATGTTTCAGCTTCAACATTTGAAATTTCATTCAAATCTGGCTCAACGGTAAATTTCGATTTGCTGAAAAAAAAGGTAGAAGATGCTGGTTTTTTTGTGGCTTCAATGGTAGTTATATTAAACGTTAATCAAGTTGAAGTGAGTAATGATGCACATGTTGATATTTTAGGAACGATGTATCATTTTTTGAATACCGAAAAAAAACAATTGAACGGCGAAGTCAATTTCAAAATATTGGATAAGGGTTTTGTTTCGGCAAAGGAGTTTAAGAAGAATTCAAAATTGACATCAATGTCCTGTTATCAAACCGGATATATGGGTGCGTGTTGTAAAGATAAAAAAAGCAAACCCGGAACCCGAATTTATCACGTTACAATTTCATAATCTAAGGATACAGTTCGCAATAGCTGTATCCTTTTTATTTTCCTTACCATGAAGAAATTGCTTTTGTTTTCATTCTTTTTATGTTGTTGTTATATTCATTTATCTGCACAGGAATTATTTACTTACACCGAACCTGCCAGTAACATGGCTAAAGGGACTTTAGGGTTCAGACTGAACTCAACATTAATGAAAGATGAAGTTGAGTTGGAAAATAATTTACACATTAATCCAGAACTTATGTTAGGGATTTCCAAAAAATGGATGTTTCATCTGGAAGGATTTTTATCAAACAGAGGGTTAGTTACAGACAGAAATAATACTTTAATTGCAGAAGGCGGCTCTTTATATCTCAAATATAGATTTTACAGTATTGATGAAGTCCATAGTCATTTTAGATTGGCTGCCTTCAGTAAGTTTTCAATAAACAACAGCGATGTTCATCAGGATGCCATTGATTTAAATGGTTACAACTCTGGCTATGAAATGGGATTTATTGCTACCAAACTTCAACATAAAGTGGCATTATCAATTTCTCTTGCATTGCTTCATGCGTTGGATAATAAAAATGAAATCAATTATCGTTTCCCAAGTAAAAATCGGGATGCTATTAATTATACATTCTCTTTAGGAAAATTATTATTACCTAAAACTTATAAAGATTACAACCAAACCAACATGAATGGAATGTTGGAAATACTTTGTCAAACAAATATTAATACCGGTAAAACTTATGTAGATATGGCGCCTGTGTTGCAATTCATCTTCTTAAGTAAAATGAGGGCGGATATCAGTTACCGATTTCCTTTGAGTAATGATTTATATCGATCGGTTTCAAAAGGATTTTTATTGAGGTTGGAGTATAATGTGTTTAATGCGATTAAGTGATAGAAAGAGAGGGATAAAGCTGGATACTACTTCTCAGCAATGTCTCCTGAAAGGGACGTTGCGTTGGGTAGGCTGGATTAAGCGCTACTTCTCAGCAATGTTTCCTGAAAGGGACATTGCGTTCGATCCCAAAGCAGATGACTCGCTGCGTCACAATAAATTAAATTAATTTCCCTTTCTTTGTCATTCATTGGCAATTAAAAAAAGACATATCAACAAATTAATTCTGCTATTTGCATTCATTGCGAATAGCCTTATTATTTTCGGACAAGACTTCACCTCTAATCAAAATTACATCATCACCAAGCGGATGATAACCATGGAAGATGGACTACCATCTCGATTGGTTTATGATGCCATACAGGATAAAGATGGTTTTATGTGGTTTGCTACAGCTAACGGACTTTGCAGATATGATGGTAATAATTTTAAAACTTATAACACTCAAAATTCACCACTGTTTTCTAATACAATCACAGGAATTTCATTAGATGCCAATAATCATTTGTTTATTCAATCTATAAAAAACGATGGTTCGGCATATAAAATTAATAATATCCAGGCCCTCGATTTAAACCAGTATAAGTCTATTAAAGTTATGGAGGCATTACCCAAGATGCCGTTTAAAGCCGAACAGATAAATAGGATGATTCATGATGAACTGGGAAGTATATTTTTTTTAACAGACCAGTATTCAAAATTATGGCAGTACGGAAAAAATTCCTCATTCAAACTCCGCAAAGATTTTCTTGAGTCAGGAAAGAACAGCATGGGGCCAATTTCCGTTTCGTCTAATTTGAGCGCCGCCAATGACTGCATACTGATTCATGATTTTGAACGTAGTCATCCAGATTATTGCATATACCCTGATACAATTTTTACGTTCGACAAATCCAAGTTTCAACCTTGTTCTATCACAGACAGCAAACAGATTATTCTTAATGATGTAACTTCCGGGACATTTCTTATTATAGATTCATTAGGAAACCAGTATACGTCTGCTTTCACGAATTCAATGGTAAAATCAAATCTAAGTCCGGTAAATTTTTACGGACAGACTCAATTGTTCAAGAATTCCAATAACAATTATTATTTATTCACTGACAATGAATGGCTGGAGGTTTATAATTCCGCTACCCAATCCAAGTCATCGGACTTTGGTATTGGTAATTATTTCAAAGACCGATTGGGTAATTACTGGTTTTGTACGGAGAAAGGAATTTATCAGGTAAATATCAGACGAAATCAATTCGGGCATGTCTTTTCCAACTTACAAAACAATTTGGAAATCAATAATTCGGTAAGGTCTATTTATGTAGAACAAAATAAGACAGGTGAAAAAATATATGCCATGCTTAACTATGGATTGATTGTAAAAGATGCGGTTGAAAAAAGATTCAACAACGTTACTGGCGCAATCATTTTGAAAAAAAGCGACCTGCTTTATATTGCAGGCAATCCAATGTTGATTTTTAATCCGATTACCGAACAAACAAAAAAAACAGTACCACTTCCCAATATTAGTGAAAACTGGTCTCTTAGTGATTTTTCCGATAGTTTGATCTTAATTGGTGGTACCTCAAATATTGTAAAATACAATACGATTACTGGCGATACCGATGTTATACACTACGCGCTAAAAAACATTCCGTTGCCTTTGAATGTGTATCGAATCATCAAAACAAAAACAAAAGGCTGGATTGCCGTGGCAGAAAACGGTATTTATTTCATCAATGACCATTGTGTTGTTTATAATTATTATAGTAAGGAGCAACAGCAAGTTGATGCGCGTCTACCCTTTACTGGTATTTACGATTTATATGAAGACAAAGAAGGTATTGCTTGGGTGGCGACGAATGGAGAAGGATTAATCAGATGGAGATGGAACACTCAACATCCAATGGCAGCGGAAAATTTCAAAAAGTTTACAGTAGAAAACGGATTGCCGGATAATATCTTGTATCGAATTGAAGAAGATAATTCAAATCATTTATGGATCAGCAGTTACAATGGATTGGTAAGATTTGATAAGAAAAATTTCTCTACAAAAATATACCGCACCAAAGACGGAATCACTAACATTGAATTCAATCGTATTTCCTCTTATAAAGACGAACAAGGTAAAATGTATTTTGGCGGCTTGAATGGAATTGATGTTTTTGATCCTGCCACATTGAATTTAAATACAAAAGAAACCTTTGTTCCCCTTCAAATGGTAGGTATTTCTAAATTTTCATCAGCGAAAGATTCCATTGAAGATGTTGCCGATGAATTAAAACTGAATAATGAAATCATCATGAATGTAGGAGATAAATTTCTCTCGGTATCTTTTTCATTATTGGATTATCAGAACCGTACACATCGTTATGCTTATCGAATAGATGGAATTGATAATGATTGGAGCTATTTGAATGAAGCCGTGATTCGGATCAGCAGCTTGCCTTATGGAAAATTCAAGTTGCGAATCAAGGCGCAATTGGAATCCGGCAATTGGAGTGACAAAGAGATTCTGATTCCAATAAAAGTTTTGAAACCGTTTTATGAACATACATGGTTTTGGGTTACGTCCTTTTTTGGAATGTTGATATTGTTTGTTCTTATTTATTTTTTCAGAACGAAAAAACTAGAGAAGGACAAAGCAAGACTTGAAAATTTGGTTCAAAAAAGAACGAACAGTTTATCTGAAGCTTTGGAAGAAAGAGAAATGTTGTTGAAAGAAATTCATCACCGCGTGAAAAACAATCTGCAGGTCATCACAGGATTGTTGCAATTACAAAAAGAAGAATTAAAAGACCCATTAGTGATTGATGCTTTTAATGAAGGTCAAAGTCGTGTCAGTAGCATTGCCTTGATTCATCAAAATTTATATCAGAACAAAGATCTGGGTAACATAGAATTCAAATCCTTTTTACGTGATTTGTTTAATCAGATTGCAGAATTGTATGAAAGCAAAAATAGAAACATTGCACTGACGATACATTTTGATAAAACCTACATTGATATTGACACGGCAGTACCTTTAGGTTTAATTGTAAATGAACTGCTGACCAATTCTTATAAATATGCTTTTGTAAATCAGAACATGGCCACAGTTGATATTTCCTTAGTTGAAAATGAAAAAGGAAAATACACACTAACATATCATGACAATGGACCCGGCATAAAAGAACTTCCCGACTTCAACCATGCCAAAACTCTTGGTATCAATTTGATTGGAGGATTGGCCAAACAACTTTCTGGAAAGGCTGAATTTGTTTTTGAAAACGGGAGCACATTTATCATTCAATTCAAAAACAGTGCTTTAAGGAAAATTGAAAACTAAATGTGCTTTATCCCAGAAAATGGCAGGTTCATCCCAAAAAATTGTTTATATAAAATATTTAGAATTACTTTGACATGTGTCATTATTCAACATTGATCAAATACCGGAAAAAGAACTTACAACAACCTTGCGATGTAAGATATGCAATGGATTGATGCAGGAGTTGCCGAAATCATTTTCTTCAAAACTGCTGGGTGTTTTCAATAGCGATTTAAAAAATGCCAAACGTTTTCAGTGCGAAGAATGTAAAAAAGAACTGTACATTAGAGAAAGATAAAGTTTATGCTCAGAGTAAAAATTGGTGTTGTGGAAGATGAGATGATTATAGCGGCGACTATTATCAGCACATTGAAAAAACTGAAATATTCAGTAGCTGAACCGGCTTCCAATTATGCTGCTGCATTGGAAATGATTGAAAATGAGCAGCCACATTTATTGTTGCTTGATATTAACCTGGGTGGTCAAAAAGATGGAATTGATGTAGCAGAATATGTAAGAGCCAATTATAATCTTCCTATTATTTTTTTAACGGCGAACAGCGATATCACAACATTGCAGCGGGCTAAATTAGTAAAGCCCAACGCGTATCTATTGAAACCGTTTACAAAAGATGATTTGTTTGCCTCGATAGAAATTGCCATTTCCAACTATTATGAAAACTACAACGAGGGGTCAAAAAAAGAAAATTTGCTCATAAGAACAGGTTATGATTACGTTAGCCTAAAAATAAGAGATATTGTATTTATCGAAAGCAATGACAACTATGTTTCGGTGCAACTCATCTCCGGAAAGCCATTTGTAACGAGGTCAACACTTTCGGAAATGCTGAAAAAATTGCCCGAAAATGATTTCACCAGAATCAATCGTTCTGTCATCATCAATCATTCTTTTATTAAAAAAATAGAAACCGATCAGGTTGTTGTTGCTGATACCAAATTTGCAATCACTTCGAAGCAGAAACTGGAGTTGGTGGAGAAGATGGAGCCCCCTCGGTCCCCCGAAGGGGGAAGTTGAGGATGAAGATCTCCGAGATATTCATAAGAACTTTGCTGGTTGGAAGGTTTAAATCATTTCATTGGTTTAATGGTTTAAGTCGCTTTGCTGGTTGATGGTGTTGAAGGTCTCTGACTGAGTTGCAAGAAAGTCTTTCGTTTAAAGGTTTAAATCATTTCATTGGTTTAATGTTTTAATACGCTTCGCTGGTTGATGCCGAAGAAGATCTCTGATCTAGTCGTAAGAATTACCAAATTAACCAATTACCAAATTTTCAAATCATAGCAAGAGTCTGCCAATTACTGGTGGGCTCTTCTTTTTTAAGTAACCTTTTGAACCCATTGAACTTTTAGAACCTTTGAAACAAATTACAAACAACAACTTCCCCCTTTGGGGGACTGAGGGGGCTCTTTCACCCCAAACTTTTGCCCTTTAATCCCATTTATTTGTAAAGACTTTTTTTATGTTATACTCTTGCATCTGTTTTTAAAATGGAAAGCATTTTAATCCTTACCCTAAAAAACTACTTTATCAAAATTTACTTATGTCGGTAAAACACCATTGCTAACTATTCGGATAATCTCTTCAAAGTGTTCAATGGGTTCATACTGTTCAAAAGTTTTAATGATTTCAAAAAGTTCAAGCGTTCAAATAAATAAAAAAAAGAAAAAATGAAAAAGTTCTACCTGTTACTAACACTTATCGTAATTACAACCATTCAAGTGGCAAATGCTCAAGCACCTCAGGGTATACCATACCAAGCGGTGGCAAGAGACAATGCCGGCAACTTAATTAAAAACCAACCCATCTCCTTACGTTTCAGCATACATGATGGAAGCGCAAATGGAGCTGTTGTTTATTCAGAAACTCATGCGGTAACAACCGATGCCTTGGGTTTGTTTAGTGTAAATATTGGTGGTGGAACTTCATCAGGAACATTAGCCGATATAAACTGGGGTTCTGGTGCCAAATTTACACAGGTAGAATTGGATGTAACCGGTGGAACTAATTTTGCTGATATGGGCACCACACAAATGATGAGTGTTCCTTATGCTTTATATGCGGGTAGCAGTGCTGCTGCGCCTTCTGTGTTTCAAACAACCACAGCTGATCCTAATAATATTTCTAACGTTAACTCTGGAAATGTAGGAATTGGTACCGATGCGCCAACTGAGAAATTAGATGTGAATGGTAATTTAAAAGTGCGCCAGAGTGCTACAATTAATGGCACATTAAATGTTGAGCAGGCGCCATGGGATCCAATGAGTCCATTTTTTCCCCCACCGGCTCAAATAAATTTATCAGGTAGAATGGGGATTGGAACCAATAGTCCGTCAGCGCTTTTGAATATTGTTGGTGGTGACAGAGAAAATAGTTTAAGAATTGAAAGTGGTAATGCGGGTGTAGCTTTGGTATCAACCCGTGAGTATCAAATATTCACAAGACAACAAGGTGATTTAGCTTTTTATGATCAAACAGCTGAGCAAGAACCAAACGGTGGTTATCCATACCGTATGATTATCAATCCTGTAGGCAAAGTTGGGATTGGAAATCAATCTCCAACAGAGCAGCTTGATGTAACTGGAAACATAAAATCTAACCAAAGCATGATGGCCAATAGTTTTGTAAAAGCTGGCGGCCAGACCAATGAATATTTAATGGCGGATGGTTCTACTTCTATTGGACCTGATTTGTCTGGTTATACAACCACAGCTGCGTTAGACGCAACAGTTACACAACTTTCCTCTCAAATTGCAGCTGAAAATGTAAGAGCGACAACTGCAGAAAATAATTTACAAGCTCAGACAACCATGCTGCAAAACGGAGTAGATAATTTGCAGGGACAAGTACAAACAAACACCACAGGCATTACAAATCTGCAAACACAAATTGGTAATGTGCAATCCAATTTTGTGACTACAGCAGATAATGCCGACCATATTCACAATACCAACTCAGGTAATGTAGGAATTGGTACTGATGCGCCAACTGAAAAGTTGGATGTGGCTGGAAATGTAAAACTATCAGGAACAATTAATGGTTTAACCATTGGAGAAAATAATTCGGGGTCAAATATTGCCATAGGACCAATGGCATTAAACGCCGGATTATCAAATTATTCTATTGCCATAGGAACATATTCAATGATTAATACCCACGGGGTAAGTAATACTGCAGTAGGAGGGGCTGCTTTGGCAGGAGATCCAAATGGAAGCTCAAGCAGCTACAATACTGCATTAGGGGCTAACGCCATGACCAGACTCGGCAATACAATTGGCAATAACACTGGTATTGGATATAAAAGTCTTGACGGAACAACAACAGGTGGTTTAAATACAGCGGTAGGGGTATTTTCACTAGGTTATAACACAACAGGAGATAAAAATACAGGATTGGGAGTTAAAGCCAATGTTGCATCTGGAGATTTAACCAACGCGACAGCTATTGGCTTTGAAGCTATTGTAGATGAAAGCAATAAAATACAATTGGGTAATACAGATGTTACTTCAGTAAACACAAGCGGCACTTATACAGGTGCCGGTTTTAAAACACCGAATGGCACTAATACAGAATATTTAATGGCCGATGGTTCTACTTCTACCGGTGGATCTTCAACCTCGATGGGATCAATTGGTGTATCATCAACAGCTAATGGTGCTACCATTACTTCGGGTGTATTAAGTTTAACGCCAGCTGATGGCACTAACGGTGGTATTGTTACTTCAAGTGCGCAAACATTTGGTGGTAAGAAAACTTTTGCAGATAGTGCTGTTGCATTTGGCTTCAGAGCAACTGACAGTGTTACAACAAAAGGATTCAGAGCAACGGGTACAGCAACCGCCAACAGTTTTGTAAAAGCTGGTGGTAACTCATCTCAATATTTGATGGCGGATGGTTCTACCTCTGCCGGAACGGTGGCTACGACGATGGGAGCTATCGGCGCTTCATCTACAGCTAATGGTGGTACTATTACTTCGGGTGTATTAAGTTTAACGCCGGCTGATGGTACCAATGGCGGTATTGTTACCTCAAGTGCACAAACATTTGGCGGAGACAAATCATTTACAAATGACATCAATATTCAAGGAGTGAGGGCAGGAAAAGGAACAGGGAGTAATTCCTCTAGTGTTCTTGTTGGTAATGGTTTGGGAAACAATACCACAGGTATAAATAATACTTCAGTTGGTTCTCAAGCACTTTTTTATAATACCACAGGTGGTAATAACTCATCATATGGGTATCGATCACTTATTTTTAATACCACAGGTGGTAATAACTCAGCATATGGGCATTATTCACTTCTTTATAATACCACAGGTGGTAATAACTCAGCATATGGGTATCAATCACTTCTTTATAATACGGGTAATTCAAATACTGCAAACGGGTATGGGGCACTTCTTAGTAATACAACGGGTTCAAACAATACAGCATTGGGATATAATGCAGATGTATCAACTGGTACTTTAACAAATGCCACTGCCATAGGCAATGGAGCCATAGTTAATGCCAGCAACAAAATTCAATTAGGAAATACATCTGTTACATCAGTAAATACAAGCGGTACTTATACGGGTGCCGGCTTTGTAAAAGCAGGTGGTACTTCATCACAATATTTGATGGCGGATGGTTCTACTTCTGCAGGAACGGTAGCTACTACTATGGGAACTATTGGCGCTTCATCTACAGCTAATGGTGCTACCATCTCTTCAGGCGTGTTAAGTTTGGCGCCAGCTGATGGTACCAATGGTGGTATTGTTACATCAAGTGCGCAAACATTTGCCGGTAAGAAAACATTTGCAGATAGTGCAGTTGCATTAGGTTTCAGAGCAACGGATAGTGTTACAACAAAAGGTTTTAGAGCAACAGGAACAGCAACCGCCAACAGTTTTGTGAAAGCGGGTGGAACATCTTCACAATATTTGATGGCGGATGGTTCTACTTCTGCGGGGACTGTGGCAACAACAATGGGAACTATTGGCGCTTCATCTACAGCTAATGGTGGTACCATATCTTCAGGCGTGTTAAGTTTGGCGCCAGCTGATGGTACCAATGGTGGTATTGTTACATCAAGTGCGCAAACATTTGGCGGAGACAAATCATTTACTAATGACATCAATATTCAAGGAGTAAAGGCAGGAAAAGGAACAGGTGATAATTCCTTTAGTGTTCTTGTTGGTAATGGTTTGGGAAACAATACCACAGGTATAAATAATACTTCAGTTGGTAATAATTCAATGGTAGATAATACAACTGGGGCATACAATGCTGCTTTTGGAGATCAGTCATTACAGTACAATACAACAGGTCAACAAAATACGGCTCTAGGCCATGGAGCGCTTCTCTTTAACACTACCGGATCCTATAATGTTGGAATTGGAAGTGCAGCATTGTTATATAACGATGCGGGAAGTTCCAACATAGCTATAGGACACCTTTCAATGTATAACAATGAATCCGGTCAAAACAACACAGCTATTGGTGATAATTCTGGAGTAGCCGCAGGAAATCTAAATAATTCAACTGCCATAGGAGCAAATGCAGTTGTAGATGCTAGCAATAAAATTCAATTGGGTAATACCGATGTTACTACTGTAAACACAAGTGGTACTTACACAGGTGCCGGTTTCAGAGCAACGGACAGTGTTACAACAAAAGGATTAAGAGCAACAGGTACTGCAGGCGCAGATAGTGTATCAACAAGAGCATTTAAAGCAACAGGAACAGCACGTGCAGATAGTGTATCAACAAGAGCTTTAAAAACAACTGGTAATGCAATCGTAGGAGGCAACTTAATTAGCTTTAACCCAACCAATGCTGCAATAAATGCCACTGCTACCGCAACTGCAGATAATATCATTTCAGGATATATTACTTCTACCAGCGCTGCAGTAACAATTATTACTTTACCAACAGCCACTGCCATTGCTACGGCTTTAGGTACTGTAAGCAGAGGAACACAACTAGAGTTCACAGTAGACAACGTTTCCGGAGCTCAAACAGTTACGATTGTATTAGGCACAGGTATTACAGCTATCGCTCCGGTGATAACAGGTACCAATACCCTAACTGTATCGATAGCTAATATTGGTCGTTTCCGTCTGGTATTTACCAGTGCAACTGCAGCTAAAATTATCAGAGTGTTTTAATCATTCGTTTTGTCTGATTAATAAAACATTGTTTCAACACTCAAAAAAAGAAAAATGAAAAAAATCAAAACACTCATACTGCTTTTGCTCATCGCCTCTACAGGCTTTGGGCAATCGCTTAGTCCTCGTGTAACAGCTACGGCTGGGGGCAGGGCTACAGGCGGCGGTGTAAGTTTGAGTTATACAACAGGAGAGACTTTCAATACAAAGCTCTCTGCCAATAACCAACAACTTACCCAAGGCCAGCAACAACCCGAGATTGATTTGCGGGTGGGTATTGCGCAGGCTACAGCTTGTGCAGGCACAAACATAACTGTTCCGTTTACTGCTGCAGGCTATGTGGATGCAGCCAATAGTTTTATCGTACAGTTAAGTGATGCCAATGGTAGTTTTGCTAATGCGGTAACGATTGGTTCAACCACTTCATTGGTTTCAGGTAATATTACAGCAACCTTGCCTGCTGTTGCCGGTGGCAGCGGTTATATAGCAAGGGTTGTATCAAGCAATCCATCAAGGATATCAAGTGATTTGGTATCGGTTACGGTGAATGAGGTTACAAATAACAGCGTGTCGCAAATAGCCTGTGGCTCTTATAACTGGAACGGGGTAACGTATAATACATCCGGTAACTACACTTATCAGTACACCAACACTAATGGTTGTGTTTCAGTAGATACTTTGCATTTAACAATTAACCCGCGTCCTACTGCTGTTATCAGCGGCGGAGCTTCTTATTGCGCAGGAACAATACCACCAACAACTACATTGCAGGTATTAGTTACTACAACGGGTTCATGGAGTGGAACATTGAGTAACGGTCAGGCATTCAGTGGAAACGGTACTGGTAGCGTTAATATAACGGTAACCAACCCAACGGTGTCAACTACATACACAGTGGCTACGTTGGTTAACAGCGGAACAACATGTGCTGCACAGGCTGGAGATTTAACCGGCAGTGCAACGATAGCGCTTAATGCTCGTCCTACTGCGGTAATCAGCGGTACTCAGGCGATATGCTCAGGTTTGGGTGAAAC
>CALQSB010000015.1 GCA_943333125.1 Chitinophaga pinensis | reverse complement strand
TGTTTGTTGTTTGTTGTTTAAAAAGTTCAAAAGGTTCAAAAGATTGACAAGCAGTTTAGAATATAAATTCGTTCAACGTACTAAATCACAATTTTACCCCGAGGTTTCGGGGCAAGCTATTTTGCATTTCTAAAACAAACCTTTTGAACCTCTTGAACCTTTTGAACTTTTGGAACCTTTTAAACATTCTCTTCCGGCAATAAAAAAACCCCGAGAGATCCCGGGGTTTTTTATATGGCTTCGATAATTTTTTTAAAACTTTTACTTGTTAGGATATTGAAGCCACTGGTCTTTTCGTTGGATTGGATAATTGTTAGATTTCATAGGATAGTTAGTTAGCATCATGGATATTGGATAACTGATACAAACATACAAGGCAGATAACCGCAATCATAGTATTTATTAAGTGGAGTTTTAAAGTCACGTATTTCGTATGCGATAGGATAAGTAGGATTACGTAGCAGCCCCCTCGATCCCCCAAAGGGGGAAGTAAAGCCTCACGCCCCTGCCTACCGGCAGGCAGGCAACCCCTCTCTATTGGAGAGGGGTTAGGGGGTCAGGCGCTATCGTCTCTGGCACATTACTGTCTTCCGTTCGCGAAGTAATGCGTTTGCTGATTGGATAAAAATCCATTGCCTCCTCAGGATAAGGTTGAAAAAAAGAATTGATGGTTTCTGTTGTGATGCCTTGTTGCAACCAGTCTTGATATTTCGAAGGATTAACAATTACGGGCATACGTTTTTTGAGATTATGAATACGCTCCATCATGGGATTGGCCGCTGTGGTAAGAATAGAAAACGTCTGCATCAGCTCTCCTGTTTCTTTGTCTGTCCAACAAGAATAAATACCTGCAAAACAAAATATCTTTTTTCCCTTTATGAAAATGTAATGAGGAATTTTTTTTCCTAATACATCCATCCATTCAAAAAAACCATCAGCAGGAATCAGACAGCGCTGCTGCTTTATTGAAGAACGAAAAGAAGGTTTTTCAAAAACAGTTTCCGACCGCGCATTCAATGTTTGTGCTTTTAATTTATCGGCATCAACTTTTGTTTTCACCCAGGATGGAATCAAACCCCAGTTGAACAATTGAATATGGCGAGGATCTTCCTGCGTGATTACCGGCATTTTTAAAAATGTAAACCCATCGGCATGATACACCGGTTGCCACTCCTGACCTTCCCAGTTTACCTGAAGGGCATCTTCTATTTTAGCCATTTGTTGTGTGAGGGAGAAATGAAAACACATGGTGCAAAATTAGAAAATCAAAATTTAAAAAAGGATATGCAGGTTCAAAAGGTTTCATAAGTTCAATGAGTTCAAAATGTTTGTTTTAGCAATAGAATTTAGTAGGTATAATTAATTTATATCTATAATGCCAATTAACCTTTTGAACCTCTTAAACCTTTTGAACTTCTTAAACCTTTTAGTCAAACAACAAACAGCATTTTTATCTACTTTTACACCCACAACATCAATAATGGAAAATATCACTACATCAATTAAAGAGTGCTTTCAACAATATAGTTCTCAGCCCGTAAAACAAATCGAAAAAATACCGCAAAGTGGCAGCGACAGAATTTATTTCAGAATCTACTGCGAGAATAATAAATCATTCATTGCCACTTACAGCAATAACATCAGAGAAAACAACACCTTCATCTATTTCAGCAAACATTTCAAAAATATTCAGGCACCGGTTCCGGAAGTGCTGGCTGTAAATAACGATACCTCCATTTACATTCAGGAAGATTTTGGCGATACTTCGCTACTAAATGTACTGGAAGACAATGGACAAAATGATGCCATACTCGATTTATTTAAAAAAAGTTTGAAAGCCCTCGCCCAAATGCAAATCAATGGCGATAAAAATCTGGATTATGCTCAATGTATTACCAGTAAAGAATTTGGCCAACAAGCCATCCTCAGCGATTTACTCTACTTCAAATATTATTTTTTAGACACTTTAAAAATTCCTTACGACAAAGAGAAGCTGATTAAAGATTTTGAAGCCATCAGCAATTATCTCGCTCATGTGGATGATAAATATTTTATGTTTCGTGATTTTCAGAGCCGCAATATTATGGTCGATAATAACGAAGTACATTTTATCGATTTCCAGGGTGGAATGAAAGGCGCACTGCAATATGATGTAGCTTCTTTGTTATGGCAGGCCAAAGCGAATCTAAGCGATGAATGGAAAGATAAACTCCTGAATTATTATATGGATTGTGTGGATGAACAATTGGGTCATGAAGTTGACAGAACTATTTTCACCAATCAATACAATGGTTATGTGATGATTCGTTTGCTGCAAGTTTTGGGCGCTTATGGATTCAGAGGATTGTTTGAGCGTAAAGCACATTTTCTTACCAGCATTCCATTGGCATTACAAAATCTGAAATGGTTCATGCAAAACAAAAAAATCGGTATCAGCTTCCCGATGTTTGAATCTTTATTAAAACAAGTAGTTGCTGATGACATGATTCAGCAATTTAAAAATACTAAAGCCAACGAACAAACGCCACTTATTGTTAAAATTCACAGTTTCTCTTATTTGAAAAATGGGTATCCCGTTGACGAAACCAAAAACGGCGGTGGATATGTGTTTGATTGCAGAGGCATTCTCAATCCGGGAAGAATTGATGAGTACAAAAAACAGAGCGGACAAGATAAGCCTGTAAAAGATTTTCTCGAACAACAAACACTAATGCCGAAATTCCTAAACAGCATTTACGATATCGTCGACATCACCGTGGAAGATTATATCAAACGAGGTTTTGAAAGTCTGGAAATCAATTTCGGTTGCACAGGTGGCCAACACCGAAGCGTATACGCAGCCGAAGCCGTCAATCGCCATATCAGAAATAAATTTGGAGTAAAAACAACCGTCACACATTTGAATAACGAAAACTGGGTAAAATAATGAACGCCATGATCTTTGCTGCCGGACTCGGCACACGTTTCAAACCCTGGACAGATAGCCATCCCAAGGCATTAGCTGTTGTAAATAATAAATCATTATTGCAACGTAACATTGAATATTTACAACAATACAACATCACGAATGTGGTGGTGAATGTGCATCATTTCGCAGACCAGATCATTGATGCGGTTCATGAAAATAAAGGCTGGGGAAGCAATATTATTATCAGCAATGAAAGCAACGAAGTACTAGAAACCGGAGGAGGATTACTAAAAGCACAATCTTTATTAGAAAATGATGATCCTTTTATCACACTCAATGCAGATATACTTACCGATTTATCCATCAGCAATTTATTGTCATTTCACAAATCGAATGATGCATTGATTTCATTTGGAATTACCAATCGCAACTCATCACGCAATTTTTTATTTGATGAGAGAAACAGATTATGTGGATGGGAAAACAATATTACCGGTGAACAAAAAATATCCATCGCAAAAGATAACCTAAAACCAATGGCATACAGCTGTGTAGCGATTTTCGAACCTGCTATATTCGAACTCATTCCACAACGAGGCAAATTCTCTTTAACAGAAACTTATTTAAGTCTGGCTGCCGAACATTTAATTATGGGATATGAACATTCCGGTGATAGATTTATAGATGTAGGGAAACCGGAGAGTGTGGAAGTGGCGGAGGGGATGTTTATTTAATTGTTTGGCCGCTTCGCTTGTTTGGGGTTTGGCGTTTGGTGTCTCAGCCGTTTAATAAGTTTCAGAAGATCAAGCTTGTGTTATAGTAAATTAGTAGCTGAAGAATCTTCATATTTACTGAATAAAAATCAATGAAAATATTTGGCTGTAATATTTGAGAACACGTAATATTGCGAAATTGCAATATTACGACAACATAGAAACAGAAATTTCTACTTTCATATTTCCATTCTCAAAAACTCGCTATAAAATCATCAGATTGATGATTCTTATTTTTGTTTTTTACTAAAAGTATAATTGTACCCAAAAGTAACCACCTGGGTATTTGTCTTGTTTGGTAACTGCAGATTGAGAAACTGACTTAATAATGTAACGTTCAGGTTGTGCTTATTTTTTAGTTGATATCCTAATGAAAATCTTGAATTTAAAGCAGACTGCTGTATTGTACTTCCTTTGGCTGATTGATTATAGGATGTAAGAAAATTACTGGTTATCTTTTTGAATAGTTTTGCGCTTACTGATATTGTAGGACCAAAAGTCACAAAATCATTTTTGCCAATAGTATTATAGGTTCCATTCAAAGCTGCTGTTATGCTTATAGATTTGGGCACAAAAATCATTGTATAAGAAGCTGCTCCATTATAAAGTTGTGAAGCACTTCCAAATCTAACTACACCTCCCTGTCTGTCAGCTGCGTCAAAAAAGCTAAGATTAAGATTTAAAGACTGGATTTTCTTTTCGGTTTTTTTCATGTTATAATTGACGCTAAAAATTGCAGTTTGTGAAATCTGAGAATAATCCTGCATTGTTATATTCTGAAATTGAACCTGTTGACTCAAATCCTGAAACTGAGGTTTGATGTACATAATAGTTGAGAAATTGGAGTAACTACCCATAAAGAATAGTTTTTTATTAGGTACAAAAGTTACATTAACAGAACCTATTGTTCTATTGGTACCACCCATTTTGTCATGGTTTAAATCATCATGCTGATAACCTAAATTACCGGAAAGATTTCCTTTAGAATTAAAAAATGGCTGAGCAAAATTAACAGTGATATTTTCAAAATCATTATTGAAATAATATCCGCCCATTGTTTGATAACCGGGGTCGATTCTCTCAAAGCCTACTCCGATAACACTGTTTTTATATTTATAATTCAAATTCGCTTTTAATGCATTATAAAATGTTGTCGAATTTTTTACACTGAAAACATTTTTCAGCAAATTATTTCCTTCAAATACAGAGGTAGTCGTATCCCTTGAATCTTTCGTTAGTGCGCTGGTTGCATACTCTGCACTAATTTCAAAATTTTTAGAGGGCATGTAAGACCCATTGGCGCTGATCACGAGGTTTTTTTGAGGAAATACATTTACACTATCTGGTTTTACGGCAAGTGAATTTTCATAATCTTTTGCTGCAAAAATGATCAGTCCTAATTTATACTTGGTCTTTTCTACACCTATTTTTGTTCCATAACCAAAGCGCTTATATGCTGGCAGAGTTGTTTCGGTTCCTATAGCAACATCCTGTTGAATTCTTCCTCCCATGGCCGAAAATTTAAATCCGCCTTTTGGACTCAGCACAACACCTGCACCTCTAAATTGGCGACCACTTAATGTGTATGAAGAAAAATTCATAGATACATCTCCCGCATATAGTTGTATCCACTTGTATTTGGGATTAATACTAAATCTGTTGGGCATTGTGGGGTATTTGGGCGTTGAAGGGTAGGTGAATCCTTTCCCTGCATTGGTGATATAAAATGAAAAAGGCAAATCCACCAAGCCTGCAATATTTAGATTGACATTACCATTTAAATAGTATGAAAAAGGGCTGCGGCCGATGTTGCCATCTCCACCAGTAAAAATAGTATTCGCAGAAATGCCACCACTATAATTGAATAATGTATTTTTATTTATTTGTTTTATTTTATTAACATCATCTTTTATTTTATCATAATCAAGTGATTGTGATTTTGTAATAAGTGTGCTCATCAAAAAAACAATAATGAAACCAACTACATAAGAATTATTTTTTACAGACATGTCTTTTGTTTTATTTGGATAAGTTTTATTGATGCTTTTGAACTTTTATATCTGTTAGTATATAAGACCCCGTTGTTCCATTAGCCACAATTTCTTTTATTTTTATAGCGCCTTTTCTGCCATCCAGGGTTTGAAATAAAATGATCCTGTTCAATGGTGGCAATGGAAAATCATTCCATCCTGATGGTGTTGGATTTATGGTTACGCTTTGAAGAGCAGATCCGTTAACCATATTGTCAAAATTGGTAGCCGTAAAGTTTACCCCGCAATTGCAGGCCGCCTGAGAATTTATAAATTTCGTTCTTGTTGCCAAAGGAATAGTTCCCAGTGTGTAATAGTTAGAAGAATCCGGTGTAATAAATTTATTCAAACTAAAATTACTGTTTAGTCCAAAAAAAGCAAGATCAATCCATCTGCCGGAAGTATCAATATTATCCCCTCCCTTAAATGTCTTTCTCAATCGGGTTGAATAAAAACATCCAATGGAAGCGTGTGCTGTGTTAATACCGAATTTCACATCCTGTTGTATGCTTAAGTTGGCATCCGGCAGTACCACAATATTATGGCTTACCGACTGGGTTGATTTGATATTATTCGCAGTTAGCGTTACCGTATAGGTGCCCGGTGCAGCAAAATATATTGTAGGACTATCTGCGGTCGGATTACTAATCACTCCACCCGGACAAGTCCATTGCCAGGTTAATCCGCTTACGGTAGTATTACGCAATTGAGCTGTTAATGGTGCCTGATAGTCTTCGTCATCAAAGGAAGGAATGATATCAAAACTAGCAGCAAGAGGTGGTGCAACGGTTACTACTTTAGTAACGCTTGAAGTACTGCTGCCATTACCAACGGTTAATGTTACCTGATGATCTCCTTCGGTTGAAAAAATTACATCAGTTGGATTTTGCAGTGAAGAAGTTGCCGGCGTGCCACCATCGAATGTCCATGCAAAACTGCTGCCTCCAACACTATTATTGGTAAAACGAACAGTTGCAGGAGCAAAATCATTAACCAATATTGAATCAGTAAAATCAACCATGATCATACTGTCAAGATTTATTGTGACTTCCTTTTCTTCCTGAAAATCGGAATTGGAAGCAACCAGTTTAATTACATGTGAGCCGGCTTGAAAAAATCTGATGACGCCAGGATTCTTTAAACTTGAGGTAGCAGGATCACCTCCTTCAAATGTCCAAGAATAAAAATCCGCTCCAGTGGTGGCATTTGAAATCAACACATCTACAGGAATCGTATTATTGTTGTTTACTTTCGTTACATCGAAATCAATGTTAATTGGAATCTTCTGCTCTTTGTGGCATGAAAAAAACAACAAACTCAACCCAATGAATAAATAATTTACAGATTTAAAATTCATTTTTATTTTTTTATAATGAAACCTTTGTCTTTTATTAAAATCGATTTTATTTTACTTACCCTGATTACTTTTTATTGAAATAGATTTACCTGTAACACCTTCTCTTCCATCTTTTTCCAGAATGCTCATTCTGTATACGTAATCAATGCCCTTGTTTACATTTTTATCTAAATAGGAGGAAGCTTCTACATCTACAGTTGCTATCTTAGTAAATCTTTCCTCATTTGCTTTTCTGCGATAAATGCAGTAACCCTTTCTGTTGGATAGCATGCTTGGCCATGAAATTTCAATTCCATTTTTGGCATTTCTAACATAGAAAATGTTGATGATTTCAATATTTTTTGCAGGCATATTAAACTCTGTTACTTCACCGAAACTGCTGGTATCTCCTTTAAAAGAAACAGAAGCCGCTCTGTACTCGTAAACAGTTCCCATTTTAATTGAAGTATCTTCAAAAGAATTTTCAATGATCAATTTATCATTGATGAATTTGAATTCCTTCTCTCCACTTTTTCTTTTTTGCAACACGAATGACTGAATCGCACTGTTTATCTTACGCACATCTTCCCAGTATATCTTTACGCGGCCATTAATATAATAAGTGCTGAGATTTGAAGGACTGATCATGTCTATTTTTCTGTTTGGAATGATGCTGACAATGGAAGTAAACATACTGGTATCCTGTCTGTAATTCTGCGAAACCAAACGATAGTAATACTGACTATTACCACTCAACGAAGCTGATGTGTCTTTATAATATTTTTTGAAAATCGGACCGGCAAGCAATGCAATATTCTTAGTTGAAGTACCTCTGTAAACATAGAATCCATATAAACCAGGCTCGTCTATGGCTTTCCATTTTAAGAGCACATCTTGCCCTGAATTCTCAGCACTCACTTCATAAGGCGCCATCGGGCGAGTGAATTTTGTAAATGTACCTACACCTGTAGCCGGTGTTTTTTGTGACAATCCTGTGTTGGGAAAAAACTTTGTTCTAACCTGATAACGATAGTGCTGTCCAACTTCACATTTGTAATCAATAAAAACAGTATCTGAAGGCGGAACTATCGCAATAGTATCAAGCTCATCTCTACTATTAAATCGTGTTATCTCAACTCCCGTGATATATGGTTTTGATGGCAACTTATTCCACGAGATTCTAACTCCATTTAAAACATCTTCAGTACGAATACCATAAATCAATGGAGTTGTTCTGTTGGTAACAGCAACCCCAATGGCTGTATCTGAAACAGCGCCTGTATTGTTGACTTCATCTTCAGTAACAATGAAAGCACTTTTTATTTCTTCCGGCTTAACTCTTACCATGCAAGAAAAATATATAGTATCCCCAGTTTTATTCATGCTGCCTAAAAGCCTAAATTTTTCAACAAAATTCCCTGCTTCTGATAAATACAACTTTGCATTGATGGAATATGGTAGAAAGGAAATCGCTTTTGATAACCCTGATTTTTCAAAAGGCACACTTGTAACAGGTGGCGTTATGCTTCTAATTGTTGATGCTGACACAGGAATCTGCCATTTGAAATTAAATGAACTGTCGAAAGACACCACCGAGGAAACAGGTTTCAATTTTGATAATAAATAATTGCCGCTGTTGCTTTCTACAATCGTTTGACCCCATAATTGATTGCCTGTGTTTTTATCAACTCTTGTCACTTTATAAACATAAACTTCCTTTCCCTTGGCATCTTTATCTATAAATACAACGCCTTTTGGAACTCTGAAACGTGGTGATATTGAATATAAAAAGTCATACTTTTCCCAGCCTCTGAAAGAATTGAAAACCTTTAATAGATTGTCGTCATTTTTTAATTTAAATGACTTTTTAATGTCGGCGATTTCTTTGGAAGTAAAATAATCCTTGAGTTGATTTACAGATTGAACAGGTCTCGACTCTCCGATCTTTTTAAAATCTGATTGTTCTTCCGCTTTTTTTGCAGGATTATATACAGCCCTTTCGATGATGAAATAATCAGTGTTTTTAAAAGTCGATTCATTATTGATTACTTCTTTTTCGCTGGATAAATAAATGTAATTCCCTGTCGGAGAAGAAACTGATGCCAGGAGGTTGTCTTGTCCTGTTTTATTTTGAGCAAAAGCACCATTTATTGAAAGTATCAACAACAATAAAGATGAAAATTTCATGTTCATAATCTTTTATTTACCTGATTAATTACCTACTATTTTGTTTGTTATTTTTTAAAATTATTTCATTTTTAAACCATCGTCTGTGGTATATTTAAAGCCGCCTTTCACATCAACTCCAATACCGCAAATCTTGAGCATCAATCTGTACAATCCTTCTGCATCCCATTTCTCTGATTTGTGTTTACCGGTTACACTTCCCTCGATAAGTCCGTCAAGAGAAACCTTTCCTAAGAAAGTCTCTGCCCAGGCTCCACCTTTGCCTTGCACAGCGAAATGCAAACCCCAATCTGTATTGGCAAAACAAGCATAAACATAACCTTCCGCTTTTATGCCCCAATACCAATGTATGTCAACAATCTCGGCATCTATAACTCCTTCCTGACCTCCTGCGATGAAGCCTCCAATATAAATTCCGTTGAAGTAGGTTCCATTTTGTTCTTTTACATCTGCAACTACTGCATTGAATAACCCATTAACTTCAGGAGGAGAATTAAGATCATTGGCATGATAATTTACACCAAGTGAAACATTCACATTCCCTTTTATCACGCCCCCGAAACCGCTAACATTGGCGTTGATTCCCAAGAAAACAGCAGCTTTGTTGTTCTGCTCCATGCCTACAAAAACACCTTCAACATCCAGCATCACCACATTAAGAAGTGTATCATGATAAGCAGCCGTTACCATATAAATGTTTCTGCAGAAATCCATTTTTAATCCCATACGTCCTTTTTCATAATAAGGACCTCCTCCATCAGGAAACTTATTCCCATCCTGTCTTTTCATCAAAATGGCGCTTACCTCAATAACCGGATTACTTACACATTTCTTTGGATCAAATAAAACCTTTAACATGGCAGATTTGAAATAATACTGTGCCGGCAATAAACCTCCTGATACCAATCCATTGGTTGTGTTTCTTGGACCAATATCACCTTCCAGGAAAACAGACCAAGTTTTGTCTGATGTATTGAGATCGAATCCGCCTCCTATAGAATATAATCTTGCGGCACTCACGTTGATGCCTACACTGGCTTTAATTCGGAGCCCTACCTCTACTCCGGCATCCACTCCTTTTTCAGCATCGGCCTTTATTTCATAAAATTTAAAGCCGCCTTCAAATACTTTTCCCAGTGTGCTGAAGGCAACCTGTCCTTCCGCTCCTTCTCTTTTCCCGCCTGTGCTTATCTTAACTTTACCTGACAGTGAAAATGCAGGAGTCTCCATGGCAATGGCAATTTCATTGATCTTTACATTCAATTCATTACCAATGTAGGCAATCAGCACTGATGCTGCGATAGAGCCCGATTTATTGGTAGGGCTCGTTACGGCAGGCGTTGTGCCGGTAGTTGGAGCACTGCCTCCTGTTGGCTGGGTTAAAGGTTGCGCAGTACTTTTCTGACCAGGTGGCAAAGGAGGCGTAATCTCAAATGCCATTGGTTCAGAATTGGCAGCCGTATAAACAAGGGTATCTTTTACAGTTGCTGTAACAGTATAAGTACCTACGCTTTTAGGTGGAGTTGAAGTTGCTGCATAAGTAGTTGTTCCTGTTCCAATATAGCTATATGTATAACTTTTCCCTCTGCCGGTATTAAATGCTGTATTAGGCCAATAAACAGTGTCTTTATCATTTCTGATTGCATACTTGGTGAAACCGTTTACTGATACTACCGGAACAATTTTACATGAGCCATCAGGTTGTAATGTTCTACCAGTTGGGCAATCACATATTGCAGCAACGGCAGGCTCAGCTGTTACTTCAGGCACCGCTGGTTTTGCAGGCACTCTTGGTGTAGCAAGCTCAGCAGGATGTTGAACTCCATTTGCATCCTTGTAAGCTGCCTTTGCAGGTTTTGCCGGAATTTCCGTGGTAGCCGGTATTGCAGGTGCTGCTTGTATTTCCGGCTTTGCAGGTGTCCAGGTTCCTCCTGTGATTTTGCATCTGTCTGCCCTTTGTTGTTCGGTAGTTAAAGCTACTTTTGTATAACTTGTAGAGGTAGTGTTCGTCTGTCCCTGTTGGTTGCTTGACTGTCCTTGTTGGTTACTAGTCTGCCCTTGTTGGGTAGTAGTTGTTTTTACAGACTGATTGTTATAATTATTTTTATCAACGCTGTCTAAAGCATTCGCTTCCTTAGATTGTGCAAAAATACCTTTTACGCCAAATTCCACTTCCCCGTTAAATCCAATGGCAAAGTTTTTATCGCTTTCTTTTCCTACAGTTGCCGCTTCTTCATCACCAACTGCAGCTGCACTTTTGAAAGGTGTACCGTTCACCAGATTGCTATTTAATTCATCTACTGATTTATCTCCACCTACACTTATCAGAAGTTTGCTGATGGCAAACTTTAAATTACCGCCGGCAAATTCAATTTTTCGATTGGATTTAGCTACCAAAAGCAAGCTGAAGTTGTTGGTGGTTAGTTCAAAGGTTTCTATCTCAATAGGAAACGCTTTTTTAATCATTGGGTTCTGATTGACACATTTGCCCGCAGACAATACTGTTCCCGCAGGGCAATTACAAGACTTTGTACTTGCAGCCCATGTACCCTTAGTTGTTGTACAGTTGCTCTGAATCTCTTTAGCCTTTTCCATAGCAGCCACTTTTGCCGCACCTGTAAGACCAACAGTTGATGGAGTGGCATCACCGGCTCTTCCTTTAACCCCATAATCTATGAGCCCTGATGCTTTTATTTCGTAAGATTTCTTGGTTGCATTATAAGCAAAGCTCAATCCATTAGTTGAATTCGGTGTTTTGAAAATCAGATTTCCCAGAGACAAGCCCGATGAATCCAATTTAACTTCCCCTTTAAAAGAAATCCCTTCAGGAACTTTTTTAATTTCCAGACTAATAAAGGTAGTGTCGTCTGCAGCAATTGGTGCTGGCGGCGTTGTCGGCGGTGTTGTCGGTGGTGTTGTTGGTGGTGTTGTCGGTGGTGTTGTCGGTGGTGTTGATTTTGGAAATAATTCAATTGACCCACCAAGTCCACCGCCATAATTTGCCGGATTGCCGCCAATACCTATAATAGTCAATGAGGTAATATTAGTTTTTACCCTGCCCATCTTGATGCCCAATGGTTTTCCTTTGGAAACATCAATTTTGATTTCTTCAACGTTCAAATCTTTGTTTATGACAAATCTTTCAACTTGAATATTTCTGTTAAGTTTAATAGCCAATGGTTTTATTAATCTGAAAACACCACTGTCCATTTTTAAGCCGTCTTTACTCAGATTGATGTTATCCTGAGCAAAACGCATAGAGAACAATACACCTAATCTGAAATTAATAGAATCCTTAGGTTCAATCTTTATGGTATCCTTTGGTGAAATACATGCACCATCTTTTAAAACTTTACCTGTCGGACATTTACAAGAAGGCGTGGCTCCTGCAGTCCAAGTTCCTCCTGATGTTGTGCATTTGCTTTCTTCGGTTATTGGCGGATTGGTTTGATTAGTACTTTGGACAATACATGAATCGTTTCTGAGAATTTTTCCCGGCGGGCATTGGCAACTTCCCGCTGCACCATTGACTCCTGCAGTCCAGGTGCCTCCGGTTAATTTACATTTAGCACTGGCCGGTAGCGCATTTACGGCAGCAGTTGCAGCAGCAGTTACAGCAGTATTGATTCTACTCGATCCGGAATCTGCATCAGATTTAGTAAGTAAACTTAAACTGTCTAGAAACTTGACCCCAAATTTTTTATCCTTTGATAGTGCGTTTATTTTATAATATGGAGTCGCATATACATAAACGATTGGGGTAGCTTCATTTCCTTTTTCATTTGAGATTAATTCTGCGTCTTCAAGAGTGAAAGGAAGGAATGATGAAATTTTTCTGATGTTAGAGAACCTTGCAATTATTTTACTTCCTGCAATTACAGCATTTTTCCAGCTGCCTTCCAAACCTTTTAATATAATGGCATTATGGTTGGTATCACCTATCATTGATGGCACTCCTTTTATTTCCACGGGTACAAAACCAAATGCTTTTGCATTTAATACCACCTCATTGAAAACAATATTTCTGGTAGGAACTGCATTTTTATCAGCTATTTTTTCAACTGACACAAGTGCATTGGTGAAAGTAAGCGTATTGTTTTTTGATTGATCGCCCGGATCAAAAATGTCGTTTTTGGCTAATTTCATTTTACCTGAAACAGTAAAAATATTTTTGCCCTTATCAGCTGCAACAAGATTTTCTGCTTTACACAACTTTTCGATAATGACAGGAAATCCTGCAATAGTATAAATTCTTGGCAAATTTCCATCTCTTAATTCAAGTTGAAAATCAACGGCCTTATTTGAATTACAACTAAATACAGTATCCAATTGATTATAACCATCCTTCGAAACCGAAAAGGCTAAATTATTAGCAATGGGAACTATAAATTTATATTTTCCATCCTTATCAGTGTAGGCAGATAATTCAAGATTAGACAATGCTACCAATGCCGAATCAACAGGTTTTGGGACCGTGTCTGTTTTACCATTGACCGTTATTTCTTCTGTAATTGGTCTTTTAACTTTCCAGTTATTGGCGGTATCAAAGTATTTATAGGATGTTACTTTGCCGGTGAGGATAACGCCTTCGCTCATATTCACGATATCTGTACGAGAATCATCAGTACCTAATACCGAAGCAGAAATTTCAAAATCATTTTTGTAAGGAACAAGTGCGGGATCATCAGTTAATCCTTTTAACAATATGGTATAATTTCCGGCTACTAGTTTTGTTTTGAATGCTTCTCCTTCATTCGTTTTTCCTTCAAAAACTTTCTCGCCATCTTTTGAATTGATGATTTCCAGACCTGCGCTTATTTTTTCATGCAGTCCGCCGTTTTTATCCTTATAATTTACAATCAGATTATAATCATATTCTTTCTGTTGAAGTATTGTTGAATCGAGATCTGCAACACCTCTTGGTAATTCCAGTTGGCTGAAATATTCATTAAAAATACTTGCCAACGCCCTATCGTTATAGGCATTTGAAGTCAGGAACACCTGTGCATCATTTCCATCTAATTTATTAAATATTGAAGGATTTGCAACCACTTGTTTCGTTCCGTGTATGGCATTGCTCCAGTCGCTTGCCGTTATGATTTGATTGCCATTGCGTAAATTCCATGAGGATGAAGGATTTATTGTTCTGATTACTTCCTCTTGTCCGTCAACTTCAATTTTTATTTTTGCAGTTTCATAATCATAAAATTTGAGGAAATAAAATCCGTCTTTTGTAGTAAAAATAGGAATACCGTCAGCATCTAAAACAGTAATAGAAGCATTCTCAATCGGTTT
This sequence comes from Chitinophaga pinensis, assembly GCA_943333125.1. GTDB lineage: Bacteria > Bacteroidota > Bacteroidia > Chitinophagales > Chitinophagaceae > Ferruginibacter > Ferruginibacter pinensis_D. Next base: position 47,432 of record CALQSB010000015.1, on the reverse strand, counting down.
TTTATATTGATTCAATAACCGACCAGTAGCAGTATAAACAAAGTTCTCCAGTTTGATATCAAAAGTAGTGTTGAGGTCGCTGCTTAATGTTGTAGTGAAGGTGAACGGCTTGGCGCGTATACTACTTGCTGTTACTATCACTTGAATTGAGGCGTCTTCTTTTAAAGGAGGAATTTCATAACTGCCATAATTTCCAAACTTATCGCTTATGGCCATAAAAGAGGTTACCGTGTCTCCTTTGCCGAGTATGTCGTTTTTGTCTATTCTTATTTCAACCCTTGCCCCTTCTTGTGGAAGCCATTGTCCATCGATGTTTTTAGCTGTTATTATTCCTTCTATACCTTGAGTTAATTTGTATGGATATCTTTTATTGACTATGCAAAGCTCTCTATGGCCACTAGGCTTGACAGGCTGTGTAACAGCGTTCAATGGATAATAAACTGGTGAACGACCCGGATAATTGATGCGAACTAAATAATTTTCGGAAGGCTCAGGATTTAAAAACAACTTTTTATATGCCTTGCCGTTATCTATCGTTACCAGCTTCACAAAATCAGTATGGTCATAAGTTACCACTTCCGAATTCACGCCCAAACCGGCGCTTAACATGAATGGATAATTTTCAAAAAAAGATTGTCTTAATAATACATCCGCTGTTACTTTAGCACCTGTGTAATTTTTTATGACCGCCATTTGTTTCAATTCGAAAGACTGGGCTACAAGCGTATCTTCTCCGAAATCCCACCCTGTACTTAGATTATACACTTGATTGGAAACGGATACGCCATTAACAACGGTTGTGGTTATTTGTGAAGAAGGTCTGCTAGTAACTAACCTTTCAGAAAAATTAAACAGCTTGGAGCTATGGGTGACTTTGATTTTAAATGGCTTTGTACTTTTTAGCAGATTTCTCAACAACTGTTCATCCAATACCGACTCGAAATAACCATTCACATCAGTTTTACAAACAGCAATAACACCGGCATCGTTTGAAATAGTTACAGTTGCCCACTTAAGAAAATGAAGATCTTTGCCACCTTTATCACTTAAATTAAGTATTACAGGCTTTCCTGCAAATACCGATGCGATATCTATGCCCTGTCTATCATAAACCCTTTTCATTTTTTCGTAATACTCCTTATCATCACCTTCTGTATCAAGCGCCAAACCTGTTTTTGAAACAAACGGAGCGGTGCTGGTATCTTCTATCTCTTCTGTTTCTTTGTACACCCAACTTACCCTTCCGTGAACTGAATTTTTACTAAATACACGATTTGGAATGGTAACCGTATGTATGTTATCATAAACCGTATCTTCATTTGCCTTGCAATTATTGCCACAACGATATTCATAGGTTTCACCATTGTATAAATTATCTAAATCAAATTCGGGAACATTATTTTTTAATGTGATCCATTTAATTTCATTTTTCTTTTTATACTGAAGTATGTAACCATTGGTGTTTATTATCCTTGATTCATTCCATGATACATGAACATGGGAATCCGGAGTTATATTTTCTGTAACACCCGATGGCGCATGACATACATCTATATAAGTAAATGAATACACTTCACTGTAGCCATCATTGTCGTACATGTCAAGTGTGTCTGATCCCTGAGTATTGATTACCTGAACTCTCCATCCATATTTTTTACCAGATTGCAAAAGCGGCTGATTGGGGCCATACAATAATGAAGTGGTGGTGATTATTTGCTGGTATAAAGGCTGGCCGGTTCTAAATGCCACATCGGGTGACACCCCATTGTCAAGAAACTCTACCAGTTGAAATTTATATTGTGTTGTAAAAAGTGAATTAGGACTGCTCAAATGTCTGGGTGTCCAGTTAAAGATAATATTGTTAGGATCGGCAGACTCAATGCTGGAATTGTTGAGCGGTAAATTGAGAAACGGAGGCAGATTGCGGCTAATAGCAGCATAAGTACACTGCTTATTGCTAGCAGGTAAGGCCGTTATGTTTTCAATCACTTCAAAACAAAAAGTATAAAACCCTGAAGGAATAATGCCGTGATTTTGATATTCTGATTGGCTCATGCCACTAAAATCAAGATTATCAGGATTGAAATAAACAGCCAAATCAGCCTGTGATAAAGTGTAGGGAACACCTGCGCTCAAACTAATGGTAGGATATATCACATTGTTTTTACTTTTTAGTAAAATATTTTGTGAGCTTATCGTCATTCTCAGCGTTACATCAATCAACGGCTTATTAAGATCCGCATTGGTAAGCGTAACAGCTATTTTAGGATTAGTGCCTGAATAATATTCACTCAGTTGTTGAGTGTAAGGCGGCAACACTATGGGTGTAACCTGCACAGGAAACTGTGCCTGTGTTTTTGAAACCAACAGCAGCAACATGGCTATCAGAAAATAATTACGAAACCAACCGCTTTTGATTGACTGCAGCCTTTGCTTAAGAATCCCTTGCTGTAAATTATTCATACTTTGGATATATTGAATGTCTTTTATAAATTCAGTTTGTTGGGTACTTTACATACCGATATTGATTATCACAAAAAATTTTTGAAAGAGATATCATCGTGTTGAATGACCTCTCTTTTTATCAATTAAAATTTCTTGTTTCCAATTTCTTGGTTTAATTAATCACCACTTTAATAATCCTGCTTGTAACAGGTGTTTCCAATACGAGAATGTAAACACCTGCAGGCACCGATACAATATAACTGAAACTATAATCCTGATTTTTTAGTACAGTTTCTTCTCTTGTATTCACCGTTTGATTGGTTAATATGTTGATCAGGCGCAGTTTTATTTTACTATTCGACAATAAATTCAGTTGAACAGAAAAATTTCCACTATTTGGATTAGGACCAACCGTGAATCGCTTCACCAAAGGATCAAGAATATAATCCGAAGGCGTACCGAATTCAGTAGAATCAATTACATTAATTGTTTTAGCAAATGTAGAATCACAACCACCAGTTGTTGTTGCCTTCATTTTTATCGTATAAGTTCCTATGTCATTAAATACCAATTCGCATTGCAATGGGGTTTGACTTAGTGTGGTAATTAAATTAGTAGTAGGAATCTGCCATTCAATAGAATTTGGAGCCGGAGAACTCACATTAAGCAGCGTTACCTTTCTTCCTTTGTAAGCCTGTGTAGTTGCTATAAACTCGGCAGCGATGATACCATTGGTTGCTGTTACGTTGATGGTATCTTTACCCACACAACCATTGATATCTTTAACCTGCACAATATACTCTCCCGTTTGATTTATATATACTAAAGGAGCATTTGAAGTATAGCCATTAGGACCAGTCCAAACATAAGGACTATTGTTAGCCGGATTGTTGATAGTTACATTACCATAATAACTTTGATTGGCACATAGGATTTTATCCGGACCCAGGTTGACTCTTTCTGCTGCAGATGCCAACAATTCAAATCCTTTTTTCTCAGTGCAACCGCGGCTATCCGTTATTGTTACTGTGTCTTTTCCAACACAAAGCGATGAGATGTTCTGTGAAGTGCTGCCATTGTTCCATAAATAGGTTACAGGACCGACGGCATTGGTAATGGTGTTGTTTAAAGTAATAGATCCATCACAATTGAAACTGCAGGTTGGGTATACCACCGTACCATTGATCAGCATCTGAGGAGGAGTGCCAACAATCACCTGAAATTGTTGTCTACAACCACGATTATCTTTTAAAGAAACAAAATATAGACCGGCAGTAAGGTTATTAATAGTTGAAGTAACACCGGTTGTTATTGTGCTCGAAGTATTCCATTGAAATTCATAAGGAGCCGTGCCATTAGAAGCAGTTCCGGTAATACTGCCATTGCTGCCACCAAAACAGGTAACCGGAGTTATGTTGGTGGAAAGCAGTAATGCAGTTGGTTGTTCAACCACTTCAGAGCCTGAAACAGTACAACCATTAGCGTCCTTAACAATCCAGGTATGAGTAGAAGCTGATAAGCTGTTTTGAACATTGGGAGAAGTAGCAGCACCAAAAGGACGGCCGTTGAAACTTATCTGATACGGCGAGGTACCGCCACTGAAAGTGGTAGTTACAGTTCCTGAACTGTCACCAAAGCATAGCAAATTAGTGTGAGCATCGGTTGCCACTAAAGCCGTTGGTTCTTGAACCACTTCAGAACCTGAAACAGTACAACCTTTAGCATCTTTAACAGTCCAGGTATAAGTACCAATAATTAAGTTGTTATGAACATTAGGGGAAGTAGCCGCCCCAAAAGCACCACCATTAAAACTTACAGCGTAAGGAGAAGTACCACCACTGAAAGTAAGTGTTACAGAACCGGTGTTGCCACCATTGCAAAGCACATTTGTGTGAGTAACGATTGCCACTAAAGCTGCAGGCTGAGTGATTGTTTGAGATACAGTTTTATTACAACCATTGGCATCCGTAATGGTGCATATATAATCTCTTGCAGAAAGGCCCGTAATATCGGGGGTAATGGCAGTAAAACCAGCAGGAACACTTGCCCAGGAATAATTATAGCTAGTTATTAAATATACTTGACCTCCGCTGGTAGTTGATATGTTCCATGTATAAGGAGCGCTTATTGTACCGGAAGTATTCGCAAAAGTTGTAGCGTACAAAGTATACGTAACACCTGCAGTAAGGTTTGCTGTCATAAGAGGTTCATTATTGAATACTCCTCTATCATCATCTCCAACAATCCAAGTACCACCTCCACTACAATTTCCCGGAACAAAAGAACCGGTTGTGATATAACCCATGCCATCATAAGCGCTATTAGCTTGCATTTCAAAAGTATAACTACCGGAAACGCTAACCTGAAAATTTGTTATCGTATAATTCCTTGTGACTGAAGCATCAAAAGAACAAGTAGTGGTATTGATTATTGAAGAAGAAGGCCTTTTTGCAACTGCATCAGTTGCCGCATTCCATGATCCTGATATTGAAGAAACCGGCGTCTGTGTCAAAAACGGCGTACCACCAGATACCGCCGACAAACTGATGCTACCATTATTGCCTCCATTGCAAGAAACATTTGAAAATGAAGCAACAGTAACGCCCGTAATAGCTGTTGGTTGAGTAATCGTTACATTATCAGTATTGATAAAATTAGTACCCGAAGGTAAATTAATGGAAATATAATAAGTTCCTGGAGGAAAATTAGAAAAATACCCATCTCCTGTATTTGAAACGTAAGAAGTTGGTGGTGTTATTAGACCTGATATAGCATCAACATTATATAAAGAAATACTGTCTGTAGTAATAGCCGGTCCTTCGTAATGAAAGAATATCGTATCTGTGCTGTTATCGCCATTACAACGAATGTTCCGATACCCTGTAATTTTTGCAGATGCATTTATGTTTAAAGTGAAATCTTGGAATTCGGCATACCTATTATTATTGTTAGCAGTGTTTGTTATAAAGCTATAGGGGGTAAAAAGTTTATGTAGATTAATGTCATCTGGTTGGGAATTGCAATAATCGATTATATTACTTGTAGCAACCCTCATTTTATAATTTCCTTTTGGCGTTCCATTGGGTATTTTAAAAGTATAATTTATCATGGAGCCACTATTAAATCCAAAGTTGATTGTTGTTGTATCAAGTATTTTTTCTGTTCCATTATCAAAAAAACCATCTTTATTCCAATCAATTAAGACATTAGTTATAGCGAGATTAATAGGATACGTCTCGGAATATTCTATGTATGGAGAAATATTTAATGCTACACTATCCGAAGCATTGGTAGAGCAAGTATCAAAACTTGTAAGATTGGAGTAACCATAGTATGGATTTGGGGAATAAGGGGAAGAGATATAAATCAAATAATCTTCTGTTTCGCCTTGAAAATAAAGACCTTCCGGAGATGGTTGAGGAAAATTGCCAGGAGCAGCACCATTTAGGACCACCCGCATTCTTGTATAACCGAATGAAGCATCAGATGGTATTGTTGTTGTGCCGGAGATAATTTCAGGCCCATTAATGGAAGTTTCAACAATATGTTCATTAACATCATAAAAATCGCCATCCCGGTTGTAGTCGATATAAATACCAATTGCGTATGGGTTAGTGGTGACAACATCGCAAGTATTAGTAGAAACAGCGTAAGAAACATTCTGACCTGGGTTAACATTAGGAGCACCAATAAGATTATCAGTATAGTTAGAGTACGATGATTGATAACCACCCCCAGCAGCATCGCCACAAAGAGAATTATTGTTTAATGAAGCAAATGTTACATTAATAATGTCCTGATTTTCGCTATTATTTGCATAGGAATCTTGATAGCCCGTTGGAATATCTGTTGGTATAATCAAATCTGTACTGTTGTAAAATAAACTATCTTCAGCGCCTACAGCTTTAAAACTTATTAAGCTATTTCCTATAGGAGCGGCACCTCTCACAAAAGGCCTGATATTAAAAGAAGGGGTGTTATTTGATGGCTCAATTTGAATAATGCCTGAACTATCCGAGAGGATATTTGTAATATTTAGCGCCCAGCTATTCAATTTGCCATTATATTGATTTGCTCTGTCAGCAATAAATAATTTCCAGGATCCATTGATCGGACAAGCGCCGCCCGTTAATGAAACAAGAGGTACAACTGTAGTAGGAACCAGACTTGAAACAGGCGCTGTTGTAACTCCCAACTCTGTAAGATAATCACCGGTGATCAGTCCTGATGTGAGACCATAGGTAGTAGTAATGTTAGGAAAAGAACCTGTGGTATGTAAGGTCAGATTCATACCATCCGAACCGCTTCCATTATTAGTGCTTAATTCCAAGGCTCCGCAATTATCAGGTCCCACCAAATAGGCATAAAGATCTCCGTTATAAGTATGGGTGATATTTAAAGTGACATTTATAGGAGTATTTGCGTTGATACTTTCCTGTCCGTTGATAACTAATGAATTAGAAACTCCGGTTATTGAATTATCAGGTATGTTTAAATTAAGTGAAGGTGAGGAGCTTGCACTATAATTCGTAACAACAACAGATCGACGGCAGTAATATAGAGCATAAATGTTGGTACTTACTATAAGTGTATCAGATGTTCTCCCTGTCATTTCTAAAAAAGTTAACCCATTATCTATACTTTTTAACCAAATGAAACTGGAATTAGCAACAGGAACCATATTAGGCATAGACAAAACTGTGGTACCTGGTGTGGGACCTGGTGTGGCTAATAAAGGGCTTATATTAGGAGAAGTTAATACGCTACAATTATTATAACTATTGTATTGCGCTTCACTCCAAAAAGCACAACAGCAAAAACTAATCAGTAAAAATATTTTTTTCATTGGAAAGATATTTCAATTAGAAAGTATGGTGATATTTAAAATATTCGAAAGAATGGGCAATAATATAATTGACAACAACCGTTTTTTTTGAGGCATAAGTAGTTTAGGATAAAGTAGTTTTTTCGGGTAAGGATTAAAATATATTTTCCATTTTATAAAATAATTGCAACATTAGAATAATAAATCTGATTTTAAAAATAAATGGGGTGAAAGGGGTGAAATTAGAGATGAAGCTATGTTGATATAATATTTCTTTTTTATATCAGGTGCTTTTTTGGGTGATTGTAGGAGTTTGATTGTTTTTAGAGAGCAAGTTGTTGTTTATAAAAAATGGGGGAAATGAAACGTTTTTTTCACTGAAAACTGATACAAAAATAAGCACCCGTCCGCCGCGGCGGAACAAACAAAAAACGCCAAACAAGCGCAGCGACCAAACGCCAAACGATTTCACCTTATTCCTGCGGCGCCTCATAATTATTTTTCTTCTCTTTCTCCTCTTTCGGCTTGAACCCGAAATTGTATCTTAATGTTACGCCTAAACGACGAGTGTCGTTGATACGTTTCCCATCAATTTGTTGTCCGTTTCGATTGTATGTAAATGAAACCTGGTTGGTATGCAATAAATCGTTGATGGAAATAATTAGGTTTAATTTTTTATTAAACAAACTTTTATTTGCCGAAACAAAAATGCCGCCAAACGTATTCAGCTCATAAAAATTCTGCAACGCTTTGGAACGCAAAAATCCCTGCAGATTAACTGTAAATTTTTTAGTTGCTTTATATTCATGAAAAGTGAAAAACGTATAACTAGCGCGGTTATAATTAAAAGGTTGATTCTGATAAAAACCCCTGTATTCATTATAATTAAATACGCCGCCAAAATAGAAGAAATATTTTCCTCCCGGTGGAATGCCGCCTACCAATCGACAGTAAAATTCTTTATTGTTGCCAAGATTATCGAAAGTGCGATAAGCAATTTTGGTAATATCATCCTGATAAATCACACTGCTAAAAATATTTTTGGTATCGTTAAATCCAAAGGCAACAACGGGAATATCATTAAACGTTACATTCAATTCGTAATTAGTAGTAAACTGTGGCTTTAGCGCCGGATTGCCTGATTCATACAAAAACTGATCTACATATTTAGGATATGGATTCAAACTTTCATAATAAGGACGCTTGATACTTTTTCTGAAAATAGCACTGGCCATTAACGTTTGACCATACATTTTAAACAATTTGTGTTTTAAAAATATATAAGGAAATACATCTTTTCTGTTGATGCTAAAGCTGGTGTCTTTTGGAACCAGCTGATGTCCGCTGATATCAGTGATTTCAAAACGAAGTCCCGGCTTGATGGTAAAACCATGGAATGTTTTTGAGGCTTGCAGGTAGGCGGCACTGATCGTCTCTTTGTATTGATAAGTGTTGGTTTGAAATTTATCCACGATTTGTATGGCATTGCCGGTATCAATAAAATAGAGCGCCTTGTTCTCACTGCTGCTGTTGCTGATTTTAATACCCGTTTCTACTGTATATTTCTTAGGTAGTTTTAATGTCAGGTCAGACTGCACAGATAAAATATTCTTTATGTTGTCATTAATGCCATCACCTTTCACCGCTGCACGCTGAGGAATCAAGTATGTGTTCGTGTATTGCTGGCTGTTATTGTAGTTGAAATAACTGTACTCTGCTGTATTTGTCCACTCGCTTCCGGATGTATCGATTTTGCATTTTAAGGTTATGATATTCGAAAGATAGTCGGAATAATTGTTGTTGGTAATTGCAGATCTTGTTTCTGCAATATTATAATCAATCAGTTGTTTTGAAACATCGATTAAATTCTCTGCTTTATTTTTGTTTTGGTTGAATGTATATCTTACATCATAAGCGATATTCCATTTTTTAGAAATGGCATAATCTAGTCCGGCGTTTACATAATGAGTGGTGGAAGGATATTTTGTGAATGAACGCTGGTGAATAATCGTACTGTCGATATCAAATCCTCTGTCGGAATTCAGCTCTTCGAAATTTGTTCGTTTTGTATACTGATAACTAATGTAACTGTTTATTTTATCGCCGGATTTATTAAAAGTAAACCCTGCTGTATTGGTTGCATACACCCCTTGAAAATAAGCTACATTAATACTTCCGTTGCTACCCAATTTTACTCCTTTTTTCAATACAATATTTACAATGCCGCCACTGCTCGCTGCATCATATTTGGCAGAAGGATTTCTGAGAATTTCAATTTTACTCACGCTATTAGCAGGCAAACTTTTTAATAATGATGTCAGATCCGAACCACTTAATTTCATTTCTCTTCCGTTAATAAAAACAGTTGCGGGCGTTGTGCTGGTGAGATAAATATTTCCATCCTGATCGATGATGGCGCCAGGTGTTTTTTCAATCACTTCAAAAGCATTGGTGCTGCTGATGCTTAAAGCTTCTGCGTCTATAATTGTTTTGTCGTCTTCTTCTTTAATCAATGGCTTTCTCGAAGAAACAACAGTAACCGCAGACATTGAGGTAACCGAATTTTTCAAAACAACTTGTATTGAAATGGCTGAATTGCCGGTAAGAAAGCTTGTATCAAAATCTATTTTACCAATCGAACTGATATGCAGATTGTAACTGATGCCTTCCGTTATATTGAAATCATCTTTTGATGTCAAAACTTTTTTTATGAAAATGCTGGTATCGGAAAGATTCTTTAAATAAGCAGTTGCGTTTTGTACTTTATTATTTTTCTCATCTGCTATGCTAACTGATAATTTTCTGTATTGTGCATAAGAGAGAGTATGCAATATAGATATGATTACGATTAATGATAAACAGTTTTTCAAAAACGGGGTTGTAATTTATTTCTTTTCGAACAATTCTTTTTTGTCAACTTTTTTAACTTCGATACTGTCTTTTAAAGTTTTGCTCACAATATCATAAGGACCGGTAACAACCTCATCGCCCTCTTTCAATCCTTCTGTGATTTCGATGTAATTGATATCTTGAATGCCGGTTATTACTTGTGTTTTCTTTACTTTTCCATCTGCACCAATGATAAAAACCACCACATCCAAATCGTCTAGAGAAGGTGCTTTTGCATTAACATCAGTTTCATCTGATTTTATTTCCTTTTTCACCATTTCGCCTTTATCTCTGGTGGTTACTGCATTAATAGGTACGCTAAGCACATTAATACTGGTTTTGGTTTGTATGTCGGCAGTAGCACTCATGCCTGGCCTGAAAGGAAAAGACCCTTTACCTAAAAGATCAGTATAACTTTCGGGAAGCAATCTAACATAAACTTTATATTGTGTAACATCATTGCTCGTTGATGACAATCCGGATTGTGAGGAGGCGCCGTTATTGCTGCTGGCTATTTGAGTTACCAATCCTTTAAATTTTCTGTCGCTATATGCATCAATAGAAATCAAAGCGCTGTCTCCAAGTTTTACTTTAGGGATATCATTTTCGCCAACGTCTACACGAACTTCAATTTTATCCATATTGGCAATGCGCAAAATTTCGGTACCTACATTAAAGCTGTTTCCCGCAACTTTTTCGCCTTTTTTTACATTTAATAAACTTACTACTCCGTCCATTGGTGCTATGATTGTAGTTCGTCCCAGATCTTTATTAGCGCGGTTTAAACTGGCTTCAGCAGATTTTACAGAAGCCGAAATGCTTTTTATACTTTGAATACCTGCGTTATAGTTTGCCTTTGCTGTTTTAAAATTTGCTTCCGCTATATTGAATTCGCTTTTGCTGATTACTTTATCATCAAATAGTTTTTTCTGCATATCAAAATTCTTCTGAGCCTGGTCAAGCTGGGCTTGAGACGCATCAAGTCCGGCTTCAGAATTGGCCACCTGTGCTTTGGATTGATTAACTCCAAACGCGGCTTGATCGCGCTGAATGCTGTATATATCTGCGTATATGCGAGCCAGTAATTGTCCTTTTTTTACGGTATCTCCTTCCTGTACGGTGAGTTCGGTAATCTCTCCGCTGATGTCCGGACTTATTTTAACTTCTATTTCGGGATATATCTTACCACTGGCATTAACCACTTCAATGATTGTTCTCCTTTCTGCTTTTTCGGTAGTTACTTTAGTGCCTTCTTTTTTACCAAAGACTCCTGTTTTAGACATTGCTACCAACACTATCAGCAAAAGAACAGATCCAAATAAAATCCATTTCGTTGTTTTATTCATATCAATATTTTAAAAAATTACTTATAATTTTAACCCTGCGCCTTTATAAAATTCCAACACTTTCATTTTAAAAACATAGTCAAAATGGTTAAGGCTGTATTCCAGATTTGCACGCAATAAATTATTCTGTGCTGTAATCAAATCAAATGTACTTAAGGCTCCGATATTGAATCTCTTGCTTGCAAAATCAAAAGTCTTTTCATTAGCAACAACTGATTTTTTACTGGCATTGAATTTCTGCAAAGCAACAATGCCTGCATTATAGGCCTGATAAATATCCTGTTTTAATTTCTGATCATCCAATTCTTTCTGAAGTTTTATACTTTCGATATTGAGCTTGCTTCTTTCATAATTTATTTTTGCGTTGCCGCCATTAAAAATAGGCACATTCATATTCAAGCCGAATGATTTTCTGAAATTGTCATTAAGCTGTGATGAAAAAGATGCTGGTTTGAAATGACCGATAATGGCACCATTTGAAAATACCGGACTCTGCACATCATAAAATACACCACTACCCCCATCAGCTACTAAGCCCGTAGATTGATAGCCGGCAAGTACCTGATCATAAATTGCCTTTTTGGTAAACGAAAGATAATTAGAACTTAAGCTGCCAAAAATAGAAAAACTAGGATATCTCGCCGCTTTTGCTGCAACTAAAGATCTTTGAGCTGCCTTTAGCCGATACTCATTCCCAATCTGCTGTGGCTGATTTTTTAAAGCTTCGCTATACACATATTCTGGTTGCAGATCAGCTATTGATTCTATTGGAATACTTTCTATCGGAGGCGTTTCAATTTCAAAAGGCAGGGCAGCATCAATATTCATCAGTGACTTTAATGAAAGCACAGACTGAGAAACATTTCCTTTGGCTGAAATATAATTTCCACTGTCGGAAGCTAATTGTGCTTCCAGCTGAGTAGCATTTAATTCGGGTAAAGCCCCGGCTTCCACCATTTTTAAGGTATTGGAAAGCTGAAACTGAGTTTGTTGAATTTGAACTTGAGTAATATGCTCTTGTTGCAGAGCGAGTAAAATCTGCAAATACGCATTGGCTGTTGAAAGCGCCACATCATTGACCACTTTACTTACATTGGCTTTTGCCGCCATTAATTCCCATTCATTGGCAGCAATAGTATTTTTTTTGCTGAAAAAATTGAAAATATCAGCGCTGGTTTGTAGCTGCATACCGGCAGATAAATAATTTTCGGTCACTCTGTTGTAAGTGGTGGGATCCTGATTATTACCGGTATTAAAAGCCGTATTCGTGCCCAGATTAAAATTTGGATACTGCGATAATTGACTTTGTTTGTAAGTTAACGCAGTTATTTTGGCCTGAACTACACTAGAATTCACGCTAATATTATGCTGCATTGCATATTCTACACAGGTTTTTAAATCCCATTTTTTTTGTGCGGAGGCTGAAAAAAAGGAAGTTATCATCAAGCCGATAGTAATGGTAATCAGACGCATAGTGCAAAATTAGTCGATTAATACTATAGAAATTCAAAACTATGATATGAAAGTTGTCATATAACTAAAGCTGTTTATAAAGAGAATTTCAAAAAAATGAAATTAAAATTGAAAAAAACTGCAAAAAAAACCTAAGTTTGTCTTACAAAAAATAGCATTTTCACAAACATTCAAATAACAAAAAATGAAAAAAATCACTCTTTTCTTATTGGCATCTGTAATTTTTGCAGGTACAAGCTTTGCGCAAACAGAAAAAACTGCAGTTTGGCCTGAATTAGCTTCGTTTCATACCATTATGGCTGCCACCTTTCATCCTGCCGAAGAAGGCAATTTCGCTCCTTTGAAAGAAAAAGTTGCAGAATTGTACAGAGCAGCAAAAATTTGGTATGCTTCTCCGATACCTGCAAATTTTAAAGAAGAGCAAACTAGAATTACTTTATTAAAATTGAACAATCAGTGCAATGATATATGGGCTCAGGTTAATGCGAAAGCTTCAGATGAAAAATTGAAAGCAATGATTACAGAAGCTCATGACACTTTCCACCAGATTGTTGGAGAATGTAAAAAAGATTAATACTTTTTTTTAAATTGATTATAAAAACCGCTTTAACAGCGGTTTTTTATTTTATACACATCTGCAGTATAAAATATTTTGATGCAACAACATTGTGCTTTTATATTTGCCTTGTTATGGTTTCCGAATGTTCGGGATTAAAAGGGAAGACCGGTGTAAATCCGGCGCTATCCCCGTAGCTGTAAGCTCTGTTTAATTGTTCATACTACATGTCACTGTCTTATTTAGATGGGAAGGCGATGAACAAAGAGTAAGTCAGAAGACCTGCCACAACAAATTTATTCATCCATAAGCTTTCGGGAGAAAGGCTGAGATGTAAAGTGTTCATTCATTTTATATTTCTATTGTTGTTTTTATTTCAGCAACAACATCCTCGGAGGCAATAAAAAACTTTTAAAAATGAAAAAGTATTTTTTTATTGCTGTATTATTTTCTGGCATTCATGTTTTCGCACAAGACAGTACAAAAACTTTAAATGAAGTAATTGTTACCGCCAACAAATTTGCCGGGAAAAGTTCACTCACCGGTAAAGTAGTTACGGTAATTACTAAAGAACAAATTGAAAAAAGTGGAAGCAAAGATCTGTCGCAGGTATTGAATGAACAAGCAGGTATTTATATTAACGGAGCCAATAGTAACGCAGGAAAAGACAAAAGCATTTATTTAAGAGGTTCGAAAGTTGACTACACTTTGATTCTGCTGGATGGCGTTCCTGTTTATGATGTATCAGGCATCGGAAGTAATTTCGATATTCGATTACTTACCATTGACAATGTGGAAAGAATTGAAATTTTAAAAGGAAGTCAATCTACTTTATATGGTGCCGATGCAATTGCAGGAGTGATAAATATTTTTACAAAGAAACCAGCAAATAACGAAAGCGCTGTAAATGGAATGTTCAGTTATGGAAGTTATAATACTCGAAAAGGAAATGCCACGCTTTCGGGTAGTGGAAAAAAGTTTGATTACAATATCAGTTACTCCTTTTTTAAAACTGATGGAATCAATGAAACTACTGATACGTCTATGATTCCTAAAGCTGATGATAAAGATGGTTACGAGCAGTATAATATATATGAATCCTTCTCTTATAAGCCCACGAATAAAATAATATTGCAGCCATATTTAAGATTTTCAAAATTTAAACAAAGTTACGATCAAAATGCTTTTGTAGACGAATTGGATTTAACCAGTAACAATACCAATTTACAATTGGGTATTAAAAATGCATTTGATTTTGGAAAAATGCATTTGAATGTTTTGTATAATTATAATAAAAGCGACAGAAACTTTACAGATGATTCAACCCGAAGCAGAAATGGATATGATATTTACAACAAAGGAATTTATTTAGGAAACGAACATTTTGCCGATGCTTATATTTATTATCCTATCAGTAAAAATATAAAACTAACTGCAGGAATAGATTTAAGAAGTTCAAACAGTGATCAGTCTTTTTATTCGGTTGGTGGTCCTTACGGACCCTATATTGAGGTGTTAGGAAAAGACAGTTTGAAACAAAATCAATCAGGAGTATATGCAGCACTGATTTACAATTCGAATAAAGGATTGAATATAGATTTGGGCGGACGTTTCAATCATCATTCTGCTTATGGAAATAATTTTGTGTATAATTTCAATCCATCTTTTTTATTGAATAAGAAATTTAAATTTTTCGCAAACATCTCTACTGCATATAAAACACCTTCTTTATATCAATTGTATTCGGAAATTGGAAATGTAAATTTAAAGCCTACAACAGCAATTACATTTGAAGGAGGTATTCAATATTTTTCCAAAAATAATAAATTCAATGGACGCATTACTTTGTTTGACAGAAAAGTAAATGATGGAATAGTTGCTGTTGCAGACCCGATAACTTATGCTTATCAGTATATCAATCTCGACAAACAAAATGATTATGGTGCCGATGTTGAAGGCAGCTATCAAATAGGAAAAACAGCTTCCGTGAAATTATTTTACAGTTATGTGGATGGAAAAATTACAACTCTGGAAAATGGAAAAGACACCAGTTTTAATAACTTATTTCGCAGACCAAAACATTCATTTAGTTTGCAATGGTCATCACGTCTCAGCAAAAATATATTTTGCAGTGTATCGCTTCAATACACAGGTACCAGAACAGATCTTAATTTTTACACCTACCCTCCATCTATCGTAACACTAAAAAGTTATACGCTTTGCAACATTTATTTAGATTTTACAATTCCAAGATCGAAAATTATTTTATTTGCCGACTTGAGAAACGTTTTAAACACTCAATACACAGAAGTTTATGGTTACAATACTATGGGTTTAAATGGATCTGGTGGAATAAGATTTAATTTGTAATCTTTTTTTCGATGATTGTGTAAAGGAATTATCTTTAAAGAAAATACTGCTATGTTTAATCTCGGCAAAATAATCGGACAAGAAATCCTGACCGTTACATTTACTTTATTTGCAGTGATTGATATGTTAGGGTCTATACCTATATTGATTTCCTTGCGCGAAAAAATGGGTGGACATATTAAAAGCACGCAGGCAACTATCGCTTCCGGTGCTTTGATGATACTTTTTCTTTTTTTAGGAGAGCAGTTTTTAAATTTGCTGGGGCTCGATAACAAATCATTTGCCGTTGCGGGATCTATCGTAATTTTTGTGATAGCATTGGAAATGATTTTAGGAATCGAGTTTTTTAAAGGAGACAACAATCCTCAGAGCGGAAGTGTGGTTCCAATTGCTTTTCCATTAATTGCCGGATCAGGAACATTAACTACCATTATGTCTCTTAAAGCAGATTTCGAAGACATCAATATCTTTTTTGGCATTTTAATCAATCTGGTTATTATTTATGTTGTGTTAAAATCAATAAAATGGATTGGTAATATTTTAGGGCCTGCAGGATTGATTGTTTTAAGAAAATTCTTTGGTGTAATATTGCTGGCAATTGCAGTAAAAATATTTGGTACGAATATTCAGAATTTTGGGAAGTAGATTTTTGTTTGGTGTTCGGCGTTTGGTGTTTTTCGTTTATAAATGTAGAATATTTTAAAGCCCATATGTTCCAAACAGAAATAGATAATCAACTGAACAATTAACGCCAAACACCAAACGCCAAATGTTTTTTATAGGCCTCGTAGTACAATGGATAGTATAAGAGTTTCCGAAGCTCCAGATCCTAGTTCGATTCTAGGCGAGGCCACTAGAAATGTAAAATGAATAAGAACTCCATTTTTATTATTATTTAAAAAGTCGTAGCATTTTAATTCATTGTAGACACGAGATTGAACTTGCAAATCCAATGAAAATTACCAAGTCTTCTTCCTTATTTTACATATTTCATTCCTCTCTACGTAACACCACTTACCCATTCCAAGTACTTCAACCGAATTTTAAAAACAGTTGGCAAAATAAATAGCATCAGCAGATACAGCACGATATCTTTATATCAAGAAAAAAGCGATTATCCAATATCTCTGAAACCAACAAACCGAATATCCAAATCCTAAGAAAAAAACCATGGCTTCCAAAATCCTATGCACAAAGTAAAATAACAATTGAAGCCAAGATATTTAACCCCGGTTTTCCGGGGTTTTTTATTTATATACATCATCATTAAATTGATTTACAAATTTTTACTGCAAAGCATTACATTAGTGTTAATTTACCATACTTTTTAAATTAAACAGTAAAAATGGAATTAAATAAAACCCGGAAAAATGTTTTCGCAGTCTTTTACT
The DNA here is from genome assembly GCA_943333125.1 of Chitinophaga pinensis. Lineage (GTDB taxonomy): Bacteria > Bacteroidota > Bacteroidia > Chitinophagales > Chitinophagaceae > Ferruginibacter > Ferruginibacter pinensis_D. The sequence goes on along the minus strand of CALQSB010000015.1, from coordinate 30,137 downwards.
TTTCTATTTTATGTTTCATCGTTTTACTTACGGGCGCTTATCTTAATTTAAGAAAGTCTGATCAGGAAACTTCGAAACTGAAGAAAGCCATGTTAGAATTAAGTCAATTTCAAAATGTTTATATTGATATACAATCAATTGAAAGTGGACAAAGAGGTTTCGTGATTTCCGGGAATAAAGCTTTTTTAAACGAATACCATTCGGGATTAAGCAGGATTAAACAGGACACTGTATTTATTACGCAATATTTTTCTGATCCAACTTTATTAAAAGAGAAAAAAAAAGAATTATTACGATTAATTAATAATAAAATCATTTATTCAAATAAAATAGTTGCGCTAAGAAGTATCTATGGAGACGATTCTACAGATGCCCTTATTGCTAAGAAACAAGGGTTAATGATAATGGACAGCATCATAACATCACTGCAGTTTTTTACTAATCATCAATTGAGTATTATTAAAACTTATAGCATAGAAAACGAATCTTTAATTAAAAAAGGAATTTATAATTATTTGCTTTTACTGGTAATACTGGCGTTTGCTTCAATTATCACCTTCTTGTCTTTTAATAAAGGTTTTATATTTCAAGCCAAAAGTGAGGAGAAATTACGATTTAATAATGCTCTATTAAGTAATTTATATGATCCGGTTGTTACTACTGATAATAATTTCAACATTACATCCTGGAATAAAAACGCAGAAATTTTATTTGGGTACACCGAAGAAGAAGTTTTAGGAAAAAGACTCAAAGAAGTATTAAAAACAAAGTCAGAAAATAATACAGTAGAAGAAATTAGGGAAATTATAAAATCAAAAAAAACTTGGAATGGTGATTTAGTCTACTTGAATATTAAAAATGAAATTTTATACGCAAACGTATCTACTTCTGTTATCTATGATGAGGAAAATAGAATAACAGGAACAGTTTCCATTATAAGAGATATCACAGAAAGCAAGTTGAATGAGATGGCAATAAATAAATTGACCAAAAACCTTGAGAAAGAAGTTAAGAACAAGGTAGATGAACTAACAATGGTTTTTGAAAGAACAACAGATGCTTTTATTGCCCTAGATAATAACTGGAATTATATTTATATAAATGAAAAGGCAGCAATGCTGCATCATGTTTCTGCAAATGAAATAATTGGGAAAAATATTACTGAACTCACGCCAATACATTCAAGCCAGGAATTTTATGATGAACTGATTGCCGTTAAAAAAGCAGGATTATATAAAAATACAGAGCTGTATAATGCCAAAACTCAACAATGGTTTGAGAATAGAATGTATCCCAATGAAAATGGAATTTCTGTTTATTATCGGGAAATAACGAACAGGAAAAATTCGGAGCAGAAACTAATTGAATCAAATAAAAATATAGAAGCACTCAACAGTAGATTTGAACTGATTCTGAAATCTACTAATGAAGCCATCTGGGACTTGAATATGGAAACCAATGAAGTCTGGGGAAATGAACGGTATCTGGAATTGATTAAAAATAAATCGCCGGAGAAAACAAATTTTGAAACATTTAGAGAAAGGATGCATCCTGATGATACAAAAGCGGGTCTTGAAATCATAGAAAAATGCATGGCAGAAAAAAAAGAAATGATGATTACTGAGTTTCGATATCAGAATGGTGATGGGATATGGATTGATTTATTAAATACGCAAAGAGTGTTATACGCCAGTGATGGCAATCCTTACAGAATCATTGGTACGTTACAGAATATCACTGAACAGAAAGCAATACAAACGCAAATCCTGCATGAAAAAGAATTATCGGATGTATTGATCAATAGCTTGCCTGGTGTTTTTTATATGTTTAATAAAAATGGAAAATATTTACGCTGGAATAAAAACATTTTAAATATTACCGGTTATTCTGAAGAAGATATGAAAGACATGCATCCTATTAATTTTGTTCCTGAGGATCAAAGAGCATTGCTTTCCGAAAAAATTGGTAATGTTTTTAATTTTGGCATTGATAATGCTGAAGCTGATTTACTTAAAAAAAACGGCGAAAGAATAGCTTATTATTTTACGGGCATTTATTTAAAATATAATGGAGAAGATTGTATGATGGGAGTTGGAATTGATATTTCCGAGAAATCAAAATATCAAAAAGAATTAAAAGACCTTTCTATACACATACAAAATATCAGGGAAGAAGAACGTACCCGTATTGCCAGAGAAATTCATGATGAGCTGGGACAACAGTTAACCGGATTAAAAATGGATATCTCCTGGATCAATAAAAAAATGATTAACGATAAACCGGATGTTATTGAAAAGATAAAAAATGCTTTGGTTTTAATCGACGACACCGTTAAATCAGTTAGAAGAATTTCCACACAATTGAGACCCAGTGTACTTGATGATTTGGGACTGATCTCTGCTATGGAATGGCAGACAGATGAATTTCAAAAAAGGTTTAATATTCCTTCGAGCTTTATATCAAATGTTGCCACAGTAAATTTACATGCGGATAAAATCACTGCTATATTTAGAATATATCAGGAAAGCCTGACTAACATTTTAAGACATTCCGAAGCCACTAAAGTAATCACTTCTATTACTCTTGAAAACGATAAACTTCTGATGAAAATTTCAGACAATGGTATTGGATTTAATGAAACTGAAATAAAAAACAAAAAAACGCTTGGATTGCTTGGCATGAAAGAAAGAGCATTGATGCTTGGTGGTCATTACCAGATTATTAGTAAACCCAATGAGGGTACAATTGTATTATTGGAATTACCATTAGATGTTTAAATTTACATCACTATGATCAGAATATTAATAGCAGACGACCATTCTATTGTCAGAAAGGGAATTCATCAGATTCTAATTGAGGGTTTTCCTGATGCAAAAATTGAAGAGGTAGCGAATGCTGAGTTTATGATTAAAAAAGTAATGGAAGAAGAATGGGATGTAGTTATCAGCGATCTTTCAATGCCAGGCAGAAGCGGTCTTGAGGCTATTGCTCAGATAAAACAAATTAGTCCAAAGCTGCCCATTCTCATCATGAGCATTCACCCCGAAGAACATTATGCCGTAAGGGTATTAAAAGCCGGAGGTTCGGGATATTTGAGTAAAGACCTCGCGCCCGAAGAACTGGTAAATGCAGTTACAAGAGTAATCAGCGGAAGGAAGTATATCACCTCTCCTGTAGCCGAAAAACTGGCTTCATTAATTGATCAAGATGATGAAAAACCAAGACATTATATGCTGTCTGACCGTGAATTTGCAGTGATGAAATTATTGGGTTCAGGGAAATCTCTTTCCGAAATTGCAGCGTCCATGATTCTCAGTATTAATACAGTAAGTACATACCGTTCAAGAATTTTGATAAAAATGAACTTGAAAAACAATACCGAACTTACTTTGTATTGTATCGAAAATAATTTAATGCAGAATTAATCTGTAGTATAACTACTACATTATTTTCATTGAATCAATGACTTTCAGTTATCATATTTTATTTACTTTCGGGTCTGAAAATTACATTGAATCTTTGTTTCAGATACTATTACAACTATGAATTAACCTTAATGATTTTTTAGCTTATAAGCCGGTAACAATTGCCGGCTTTTTTTATTGATAAATATTTTTTATCTGCTCACTAAATTTTTCCATAATCACTTTTCGCTTCATACTAAGTTTTGGTGTAAGTTCACCGGAGTCAATTGTCCATTCCTGTGGCATTAGTACAAATTTTTTCACCTGCTCCACATGATTAAAATTTGCATTGTAGCCTTCTATAAGAGTAGTATACATTTTAAATACTTCATCATTTTCAACAGCGGCTTCAAGAGTAGTAAAAGCTATTCCATTAGTTTCCATCCATACTTTTAAGTTAGCAAAAGAAGGAACAATTAATGCGGCAACAAATTTCTGATCGGCACCAATAATCATTACCTGTTCAATAAAACTACATTCCTTGAGTTTGTTTTCGATGGGTTGGGGTGCTACATATTTACCACCGCTGGTTTTAAATAATTCTTTTTTGCGATCAGTAATTTTTAAATATTTACCCTCTTCAAATATGCCAATATCTCCGGTATGTAGCCATCCGTCAATTATGACTTCATTTGTTAAATCAGGTCTTTTATAATATCCCATCATCACACTCGGACCTTTGACACATATTTCACCATCTGTTTCAATTTTTACCTGTTGCCCTTCAATAACCAAACCTGCTGTGCCAAATTTTGTTCCATATTTTTTACAACAATTCACACTGATCACCGGACTATTTTCTGTTGGCCCATACCCTTCATACACAGGAATTCTTGCAGCAGTAAAAATTCTTATCAATTTTACCTGGCAAGCAGCACCACCTGTAATAATGTATTGAATGTTGTTTCCAAGTGCCTCACGCCATTTGCTGAAAATTAATTTATTTGCAATTGAAAGTTGCAGGTTATAAAACAAACCACCGGATTTTAAATTGTCATAACGCATTGCCAGATCAACAGCCCAGTAAAATAATTTTTTCTTAATTCCTTTTAGTTTAGCTCCGTTAGTCATTATTTTATCAAATACTTTTTCCAGTAACCTCGGAACTGTTGTAAACAAAACAGGTTTTACCTCTTTCAGATTATCACCAATAGTATCCAGGTTTTCGGCATAGTAAACAGAGATTCCCCGGGACATATAAATGTAAGAAGCTACCCTTTCAAAAATATGATTCAAAGGCAGAAAACTAAGTGCTTTGGCTTCGGGCATTACTGGAAATGGAAAAGTTTTAACTGCATTTAATACATTCGTTACCAGGTTTCGGTGACTAAGCATCACTCCTTTTGGAACCCCTGTTGTTCCTGAGGTATAAATGATGGTTACGCATTGTGTGGGTAATATGGAATCTTTAATTTTTTCTGATTTTGATAAAATTGATTCGTCAAGATTATTGAGTAACTTTTTCCAGTAATCAACCTGAGGCAATTCATCAAAACTAAAAATATTGATCAGTGAAGGAATTTTATTTTTAATGCTATTCATCTTATCCAGTAATTCCTGTCCGCTGATAAAAACATATTTTATAGAAGCATCATTAAAAATAAATTCGATTTCATTGGTACTGGTGGTTGGATAAATGGGAACAAGTAAAACGCCTATTTGCTGACAAGCCAGATCAAGCATTATCCATTCGGGCCTGTTACGGGAAATGATGGCGATTTTATCCTGATTTTCTACCGTCATATCATTGCCGCTGACTCCAAGTTGCAATAAACCTGCACTTAATTTATTTACTGTGTTTGTTATTTCAGCAGTGCTGTGTTTTACCCAATTGCCTTCCACTTTAGCTGCAAGCATATCTTGTTTTGAAAACTGCTGATGCTGGTAATATAGAAAATCAAATAATCTGGATTGTTCGTTCATAACTAATAAGTTTGAACCCAGATTTTGCAGTTGAAATCTATTACAAGAAAAAAATGCTGCAATGACAAGCGTTTGCTTGATATTTTGATCTCCACATAATTCATTATGCTTTCGTCCAAAATATCGGCTCAAACACCCGTCTTTATTACCTTTTTTCCTTTCATCACGATTCCTACTGCAAAATCCGGGTTAAATTAGAAATAGATTTATTTCAAAAATAATAAGTAACTAAATTAATCAAAATAAATAATGAGCAGGTGATCATTTTATTAATGATAATATTGATCGTGTGGCATCACCAATTGGTTGGATTTAAGAAACTTTATAAAAGCTGCGTAATCCTGGTGATGAAGTTGAGTCCAGTTTTGAAATGCAGAGAGATTTTCGGAAGAACCAAAAAGCCATTGGTTGTATGATTCAAATAACCCTTCTCTAATTAAGTACTGATGAAATTCAAATAATTTAAATGGATATTTATCGGATTTATCAAAATACCAGTCTAGAATAAATCGTGTTCTGATCATACTCAGGTTTCCAACAGAAAGTCCCTGGCTGGCAATTTCGTTTTGTTTGATCAGCTGAGAAAAAATCTTTTGAGAGAATTTGTTTTTATCCTTTATGCTGCCATCGCTAAGTAATGTATTAAAAATTTTGTGGTAAGCACTGAGAATGATTTCTTTCATCTCAGCAGTTTTTACACCAAATGGATCCATGTTTACATAAATCTCACCATATAATAAACTCCACAGATTATTATTTTCTGTATCGTAAAATTTAGCGGCATTGAAATAATTCTTTGGATACTGAGGATCTTTTTCGATGCCCTTTTCCCAGTAATTAATACATTCTTTTTTATTTTGCAAATTCAGCAGTTCCCCCATTTCATTATTCAATGCACCGTTATCCGGAAATTTTGTAAGTGCTTTTTGATATAAAGTTTCACATTCATTATATTTTTTCAATCCTTTATAAATATTGCCTGCTATCTGAAAACATTGATCATCAGCAGAATCTTTATCGATTATGGAATTAATGATTTGAAGTCCTTTTGAATATTCTTTTTCGAAATAATAACAAAGAGAAAGATCCTTGATAATAGAAATATTTAAGGAGTCTAAATTGTAGGCACTAAAAAGCATGGATTCGGCATTGGAATAATCGCCATCTATCAGATAATTTTTACCCATAGCATGAAATTGCTCCGCATTCTGAGCCTTCAGATTATATTGAAGGCCAATGAGCAATACAATAAAGGATAAGAGTTTGATCATCTTTTTATAATATAATCAACAGCATGAGTTATAAAGTTAACCCATTAATAAATGAGATGTGTTAATAGTCCGTCTCTTAATTTGGGTTCAAACCAGGTGCTTTTAGGTGGCATAACATTTCCGCTGTCTGCAATATCAAATAACTGCTGAATACTCACTGGATATAAACTTATAGCCAGAACCATTTCTTTGCTATCGACTCTTTTTTCGAGTTCTTCAAGCCCGCGAATACCACCAACAAAATCAATTCTTTTATCTGTGCGCTGATCTTTAATGTCGAGCAAAGGATCTAGAATATTATTTTGAAGAATGGTAACATCCAGAATTCCAATTGGATCTTCAGTAAAGGTTCCAGGCTTTGAAGACAATTTGTACCATTGTTTGTCGATATATAAACCGAAACAATGTAAATGTTCCGGACGATAAGCGGCATCCACTTTTTCGATGGTGAAATGATCTTCCAGTTTATTTAAAAAATCTTGTTTGCTAATTTTTCCCAGATCTTTAACCACTCTATTATAATCCATGATATGGAGTTGGTTGGAAGGAAACAAAGTAGTAAGAAAATAACCGGCATTTTCAGTAGCCTTATCTCCCAATGCAGCCCTCACTTTTGCGGCAGAAGCAGCACGGTGATGACCATCAGCGATATAGGTACAGGGAACTTTTGTTTTAAAGAGTGTGGTAATTTTATTTATGGTATTGTCGTCGTTTACAATCCAGATGCTGTGTTGAATATTATCATCGGCAATAAAATCGTATTGAGGATTTTTTTCTTTGGTCCAGTTGTTAATCACTTCATCAATTTCATCCACGTTACGATAGGCAAGAAATACATTGCCAGTTTGTGCGCCTGTGGTTTTGATATGATTAATTCTGTCGAGCTCTTTCTCTGGTCTCGTGAACTCATGTTTTTTAATGATGTCATTTTCATAATCATCAACCGAACTTACACAAACCAGTCCAGTCTGACTTTTTCCATTCATGATTAATCTGTAAATATAATAGCAGGGTTTATTTTCTCTGAATAAAATATTACGGCTGATAAATGCACTCAGATTTTCTTTAGCGGTATCATAAACTTTCTGATCATGGACATCGATGCTTTCGGGCAGATCGATTTCGCTTTTGGTGATATGCAGAAATGAGGAATGGTTTCCCTGTGCTTCGATTTTTGCTTCTTTGGTATTTAAAACATCATAAGGTCTTGAGGCAACTTGTTTGGCAAGCTGAGCTTCGGGACGTAATGCTTTGAAAGGAGAAATAGTTGTCATATTATAAGTTGGTATATTAGAAGTTTGGAGCACAAAAATAGTCTTTCTAAACTACTCTGATTCTATATATAAAGAAAAATCAGGCAATGGATTGTTTAAAAGAGCGCATGATCTCTACTAAGAACTCTACACTACTGATTGGCAATGCATTATAGAGCGAAGCCCTGAAAGCTCCGGATAAACGGTGGCCTTTTATTCCTACAATGCCATTAGTGGAGGCATAATCAAGGAATTGTTTTTCATGTGCAGGATTATTAACAGCGAAACATACATTCATTTTACTTCTGTCGGATTTGTTTACATGGGTGGTGAATAATTCGTTACTGTCGATTTCGTTATATAATAAAGTGGCTTTCTGTTCATTTATTTTTTCGATTGCTTTGATACCGCCAAGGTTTTTAAGCCAGCGAAGCGTGAGCATACATACATAAACAGCGAAAACAGGAGGAGTATTCAACATACTTCCTTCGGCGATATGATTGCGGTAATCCATAATAGTTGGTATCGGATGTTTTACTTTGCCGAGGATATTTTCATTTACAACCAAAAGATTTACTCCTGCCGGACCCATATTTTTTTGAGCGCCTGCGTAAATCAAGCTAAAATCATTGAAATTCAGTTGGCGGCTGAAAATATCGCTGCTCATATCGGCAACAAGTACGTTACTGGTTTTGGGAATGCTTTGCCATTGAGTTCCGTAAATGGTGTTATTGGTAGTAAGGTGAAAATATTTGGCGTCGTTAGGTACGGCAAAATCATTTGGAATGAAAGAATAATTTTTTTCTTTTGAAGAACAAACCACATCAACCTTTCCAAACAATTTTGCTTCTTTGATCGCTTTACTGCTCCAGACACCGGTATCAGCATAAGCTGCTGAGTCTTTGGGATCCAGCAGATTCATCGGTACCTGCATGAATTGTGTAGAAGCACCACCATGAAGAAACAACACTTTATGATCATCATCCAGATTCATCAACTCCTTAACTAAGGATCTTGCTTCTTCCATGATGGCTGTAAACTCGGGTGTGCGGTGCCCCATTTCAAGGATAGATAATCCTGAATTATTATATTCTATGACGGCTTCGGATGCCTGCTGAAAAACTTCTTTCGGTAAAATGGACGGACCAGCGTTGAAATTATGAATCATGCAATATTTTTAAAACAGATGAATTTTTCTGTAAATGAATTGAAAACGCGAAGGTAAAAAAATGTTTGTTGTTTATTGTTTGTTGTTTATTGTTTGTTTACCTTTTGAACAAGACTTTTAGCAATGCATCGTCCCTTTCAGGAGACATTGCTGAGAAGTTCTTTGTTAACCTTTTGAACAAATATTCTGAAAACGTCTAATTCAGAAGATATTGCTGAAAAACACCACACTCCCACTTCCCCCTTTGGGGGATTGAGGGGGCTTCCTACTCCTCCCTCCCAATCATCCTGCTTCCCATCTTCCAATGCTGATTCAGGTTTTCAAATGATTTGAGTTCTTCATCCGAAAAATGATGATGTGCGAGTTCTTTTAAATCGGGTTGACCTGCATTTACCCAAGCGGTATACCAGAAAGAGGCTACTGCATAAATAGATTGACGCATTCTTCTTTCCACCATATCATCGAGTTTATTATTGAAAGCAATAGTAAAAGCTGATGAATATTGTTTGATAATAACACCATTGCGATGTTCAAATGCATATTTTTTATCTTCGGGAAACTGTTGAGTCAGTTCTCTTTCTATGGTCAGTACACTATCAGCAGCTTTTGCGCTTTCTAAAATTCTTTTCCAGATAAAATCACCGGGATCTTTTAGGTAATCAGCTTTACCAATAAGGAAATCAAATTGTTTTTCTGCGAGCAATTCGGGCACTCGGCTTTCCCAGAAGCCATGAATACCTTTTTGGTTGGTTAGTTGTCCGTTGTGATTACTGCTGGTATGTAATGGCACGTGTGCATCTCCGATATAATGAGCGATTTCTGCACTGTTTTTCATGATAGCTGAAAAATCTTTTTTAGAAAATGCGATAGTAAGTCTGTTAAGCATTGCCTGAATATGCCAGGGTACAATTCCATGAGCTTTCAACGAATCTTCTGAAAATTTTTCGACAGCATCTTTCCATTTTCTTGGGAGATCAGGATAAGGATATTTACCATAATGATCAATATCAATAAAATGTCGGGGACCTTCTTCCGGAACAGCATACCGTCGTTTATCCGGATCGGTGGCGTGTTGTTCCAGAAATGAGATGTTGGGTTTAAAGAGTACCATCATTTCGGGAGGTAGCAAAAAAACGGCGTAGTAATTTATTTTACCATGAGCATAAAATCCCCAGGAAAAAGTATATTGATAAAGCAATATTAAAAACAGAAAAATGATAAGTTTAGTTTTCATCTAATAGATTAAAAAACAAAACTAAACAAGCCAAAAAAATATTTCAGGTGAAAAACACAGCCCTATTGAAAGAAAATAACACGAATGATAATAATGATCAATGCTGTTTATCCGTTTGTTTATCTTCTTCCAGAATATCAGTAACGCCACCACTTACGGCAAATTTCATCGTTTGAGAACTACTGATATGTGTAATCGATTTGATTCTTGATTTTGGAATAATATAAACATTGCCGGCAACCGAATAAGCCATCGGAACGTAAACCGCCACATAATCTTTTAGTCCAAACTCTTCCATATCTTCCTGAGTAACAAAGCCCACTCTCCATACGTCATTGTCATCTACATTTGCCAGTACATTGTAAGTAAATTTCTTTTTATCTCCGGCAAAGGCCTCAAAAAAATCACGGGTTGTAGAATAAATATGTTTTAGTCCGGGTAAACGCTGCATCATTTTATCAAGAAAGACAATAATGCGATTGGAGATAAAAAAATAACTGAAATAGCCAATTAAAATGATAAATAAAATAATTGCCACAAAGCCCAATCCGTAATTTTTTACCTGCACCACACCTTTGCTGTCTGTTACTGTAAATATTGGAATGAGATTATCAATAGAGGTTACCACAGAAAATAACACATAAAAAGTAATCAATATTGGAGCGAGCACAAGCAAACCCTGTAAAAAATATTGAAGCGCTTTTGTGTATTTAAATTTGTTGGTCATGGTGAAGATTTGAAAAACAAAAGTAATGAATAGTTAGCAAGCCCCCTCAATCCCCCGAAGGGGGAAGTTTATTGCGTTTTGTTGTTTGGGGTTTGGTGATTTTTGTTTGTGGTTTGGTGTTTGTTGATGATCATTTTTTGGGGTATTGAACTTATAAATGAATAATCTTTTAAAAAACTTTGATACCACTAAAAGTTTCCTTAGTTTTGCGGCGCAATATGAACATGATCAACGATACCGGAAAAAGAATTCATCAGGAGGCACATGATTTATTCATGCAATACGGCTTGAAGAGTGTAAGTATGGATGATATTTCTTCAAAGATGGGCATCAGCAAAAAAACAATTTATCAGTTTTACACAGATAAAGAACAATTGGTTGCTGAGGTGGTTAGTCAGATCATTAACCAAAACCAGCAAAATTGTGATGAAGATATTGCTCAATCCGAGAATGCCATTCATGAAATTTTTCTGGCTATTGATCAGATGTCGAAGTTATTTCAAGCCATGAATCCTTCAATACTTTTTGATTTACATAAATATTACCCACAGGCCTATAAAATATTTGTAGCTCATAAAAATGATTTTGTTTATAATAAAATAAAACAGAATCTTCTAAGAGGCATTAAAGACGGAATGTACCGTGGCGATATTAATACAGAAATCATTTCAAGGTTCAGGGTAGAATCGATTATAATGCCTTTTATTCCGGAGTTTCAGTCTGCGTTAAAAGTTAAGCTTGCATCAATAGCAGAAGAACTTTCTACTCATTTTTTATTTGGAGTAGTTAACGAAAAATATTACCCCCTTATTAATAAATATATAAAAACCAGAGCTAAAAAATCATTGACCAATGTTTAAAATCAACAACAGTAAAAAAGTTTTATTGCTTATCTTTTTACATTTTCATCTTGTAAATTCATTTGCACAAAAGACTTATGAATTCTCTGCAAAACAAACTGCCGAGTATGCGATGAAGAATGCGATCGAGGTAAAGAATGCTTTAATCGACATTCAAATTCAAAAGCAATCCAACAGAGAGCTTACTTCTGTGGCGTTGCCTCAGATCAATGCCAGTACAACAGGAACAAGATATTTCGACATTCCAACTACAACATTGCCGGATTTTATTTCTCCTGCGGTGTATAGTGTTTTGATAGATAATAATGTAAAGGATGGAAATGGCGTTCCTATTCGTTTTCCTTCGGGTGGTTTTGGAAGTGTCCCCGCTAAATTTGGAACCGAATGGAACGTTTCCGGTGGAGTTGATTTTTCACAGATAATTTTTGATGGGCAGGTTTTTGTTGGTTTGAAAGCCAGGTCTGCCATTTTATTATATACGACACAAACTGCAGAAATAACTAAAGAAAATATAAAAAACAACGTTTACAAATTATATTATCAGCTGCTTGTCGGAGAAAAACAATCTACAAGCATAGATGCCAATATCGAAAGGTTTGAAAAGCTATTACACGACACCAAAGAGATTTATAAAAATGGTTTTGCAGAAAAACTGGATGTAGAAAAAGTAGAAGTTCAGTTAAACAATTTAAATACTGAAAAAGAAAAAATAAAAGATCGGCTTTTTACCGGAAATGCAGCATTGAAATTTTTGATGAATCTTTCTCAGAAAGACACTTTAAAATTAACCGACTCTTTATCTGTGGAGAAAATAGAATCTTTATCATTAAATGATTCTGTTGATTATAAAAACAGAATAGAATATCAGCAATTAACCACTGCTTTAAAATTAAGTGAATTCAATATCAAAAGATATCAATTAAGCAAACTTCCTACCATCGCTGCTTTTGGCACTTACTCAAAAAATGCACAAAGAAATGAATTTAATTTCTTTGAAAAAGGAGATTGGTTTACTACCTCATTAATTGGTGTTAAACTCTCTGTTCCTTTATTTGATGGCTTTGCCAGAACAGCAAGAGTACAGAAAGCGAAATACGAAATGGAAAAAGTTAAAAATGGCATGAGCAGGCTTCAGGAAGGTATTGATTTGGAAGTAGGAAATGCCCGTGTAAAAATAATAAGCGCGTTAAAAACACTGGAAGTTCAGGAACAAAATACTGCTTTGGCTGAAAAGGTATTTAATATGACCAAAATGAAGTACGATCAAGGTCTAGGAAGTAATCAGGAAATTTATACGGCACAAACAGAATTAAAAGTAGCACAGAATAATTACTATGGCGCAATGTACGATGCCATCATAGCCAAAATAGATTTCCTGAAAGCTATTGGTCAATTACCTTAATCTTATTTATTTATTAATTACAACGTCAATTCGAAAATAAAAAACAACAATGATGAAATATTTTAAATTATTACCCGCTTTATTAACAATAACAATAATGATTGTTTCTTGTAATGATGCTAAAAAAGAAGGCAATTCAAACATCATCGCTAAAATGGCTGAGCTTGAAAAACTGAACAGCAGAAAAACCAAAACAGATGCCGAGATCAATAAGCTTCAGGATGAGCTGAATGTGTTAAAGGGTGTTACCCCTCAATCCACTTCAAAGCTGATTGCGGTATCACCGGTTGCTGTACAAAAATTTGAACACTACTTAGACTTGCGTGGAAGAATAGACGCTGAAAATATTTCTTTTGTATCCTCAAGAGGTATGGGTGGACAAGTAAAAAGTATTTTTGTAAAAGAAGGTGATGTTGTAAAAAAAGGGCAGTTGCTTCTAAAAATTGATGATGCGGTTATGCGTCAGTCGTTAACAGCGGCCCGCCAGCAACTGGAAGGAATAAAAACACAACTCGCCTTTGCCAAAAATATTTACGAGCGTCAAAACAATCTATGGGAAAAAGGCATTGGCACTGAAGTACAGTTGATCAGTGCTAAAACAAATGTTACCACTTTAGAAAATCAACTTAAAGCTTCAGAAGAACAAGTTAAAGTAGGTGTTGAACAAATGAATACCACAGATGTAAGAAGTGATGTTGATGGTATTGCAGAAACAGTAATGGTAAAAGTAGGTGAGCTTTTTTTGGGAATGGGTCAGATTAAAATTGTAAATACAAATAAACTTAAGGTAGTAGCCAGTGTTCCTGAGAATTATCTTACACGAATTCATAAAGGATTACCTGTAGTAATAAATATTCCGGAAGCAGGAAAATCAATCAATTCAACAATATCGTTAATTGGTCAAACAATAGAAAATGCACAAAGAGGTTTTATGGTAGAAGCAAAAATTCCTTCTGACGGAATGTTAAAACCCAATCAATCTGTTGTGGTAAAAATCCTTGATTATTCTGCATCAAATGCGGTGGTAATTCCTGTTAATACTTTACAAAGTGACGAGCATAATAAATATGTGTATATCATGGAAAAATCTGCAGATGGAAAAATGATAGCCACCAGAAAAGTACTAATTACAGGAGATGTTTATGGTAATCTGATTGAAATAAAATCTGGATTAACAGGCGGCGAGCAACTGGTTACTTCTGGCTACCAAAATCTTTATGAAGGCCAAGTGATAACCACAGAAGTAAAATAATTTTCCTGTTTCGTTAATCAAATAGCCTAAATACAAAAAGAAATATTATGAATCTTGTAGAAAGTATAAAAGAAAAAATAAAAGAATTTAAACCAACCAGCTGGGCCGTAGACAACAGAACTGCGGTGTATATTATTGCTATTCTTATTACAGCATTTGGTTTGTATAAATTCAACACATTACCCAAAGAACAGTTTCCGGATATTGTAGTTCCTACAATCAGCGTTACTACTGTTTATGTGGGAAATTCTCCAAAGGATATAGAAAATCTGGTAACAAGACCCATTGAAAAACAATTGAAAGGAATCAGTGGTGCCAAGGTGAAAAAAATTACCAGTACTTCTCAAACAGATTATAGTTTAATCATTGTAGAATTTGATACCGATGTCAAAACAGAATTAGCCAAACAAAAAGTTAAGGATGCATTGGATAAGGCACAAAATGATTTACCTAATAATCTTACCGTACAACCTAATGTACAGGAATTTGCATTCAGCGAAATGCCTATCATGTTTGTAAATGTGAGCGGAGACTATGATGGGATAAAACTGAAACAATATGCAGAAAAATTACAGGACAAATTTGAAGAACTTTCGGAAATTACCCGTGCTGAAATAATAGGTGCACCTGAAAGAGAAATACAAGTGAATGTAGATCCCTACAAAATGCAGGCTGCAAGGGTAAGCTTTATGGATATAGAAGGAGCTATAGCCCGTGAAAACAATGATATCACCGGAGGATTAATTGAAGTAGGTGATATGAAAAGAACCTTAAAAGTAAAAGGTCAGTTTAACAGCGCACTTGACTTACAGGACATCGTGGTTAGAAGCAGTGCACAGGGAGCAACAGTATATCTTAGGGATATTGCTGATTTAAAAGATACCATCAAAGAAAAAGAAAGTTATGCCCGCTTGGATGGAAAAAATGTAATTACCATCAACATTATAAAACGTGCAGGAGAAAATCTGATCAGTGCAGCAGGAAAGGTAAAAGATATTGTTGCCAAAATGAAAGAAACCAAAGAGTTGCCTCCCAGTTTAAAAGTGGTTATTACCGGTGATCAAAGTGTAGCCACGGCAACCTCATTCAATGATCTAGTGAATACCATTATCATCGGATTTATTCTGGTGTTGATTATTCTTATGTTTTTTATGGGTGTTACCAATGCTTTCTTTGTTGCCTTGAGTGTGCCCCTAAGCGTATTCGTTGCCTTTATGTTTTTGCCGATAGCTGATTCTATTGTTGGAACACCGGTTACTTTAAATTTCATTGTATTGTTTGCGTTGTTGTTTGGATTAGGAATCATTGTAGATGATGCCATTGTGGTTATAGAAAACACACACCGCATTTACAACAACGGAAAAATAAAAATTGTGAGGAGCGCTAAAGAGGCCGCTGGTGAGGTTTTTATTCCGGTACTGGCTGGAACAGCAACCACTTTAGCCCCATTTTTTCCATTGCTTTTCTGGAAAGGAATCATCGGTAAATTTATGATCTATTTACCAACGATGCTGATTCTTACTCTTTCGGCTTCATTAATTGTAGCTTTTATTTTCAACCCTGTATTTGCGGTAAGCTTCATGAAACCTGAAGGAAAAGAGTTTGAAGAAGAAAAGAAATTACTATTTAAAAAATGGTGGTTCTGGACGGCTATCATCACAGGCATTATTCTTCATTTATTAGGATCTCATGGATTTGGAAATTTCTTATTAATCATGATGCTGCTGGCAGTTATGAACAGATATATTTTCAGAGGAATCATTCATGCTTTCCAGAATAAAGTTTTACCTGGATTGATGAACCAATACGAGAAATTACTTCGCTGGGTACTTAAAGGTAAACGCCCGGTATGGACGTTAGTAAGCTTGTTTTTATTGTTCCCCATTTCCATTCTTCTTCTTATGGCAAGAGGTAATAAAGCAACCTTCTTTCCCAGTGGTGATCCGAAATTTATTTATGTATATTTGAAAATGCCTCCAGGCACAAACGTTACTTCTACTGATAGCGTAACCCGAATACTTGAACAAAGAGTTTTTAAAGTTTTAGAAAAAGATAAACCCGGTGATGAGGGAAGTATAGTGGAAAGTGTAATTGCCAATGTTGCCAATAGTGCCAACAATCCTAGAAGTAATAACAGGAGCGTACAGCCGAATCTGGGACGTATCCAGGTTTCATTTGTAGAATTTGAAAAAAGGCATGGAAAAAAAACAAAACCTTATTTAGATGAAATCAGAGCTAAAATGGTTGGCATACCCGGAGCAAGTATCGAAGTATCTCAGGAAGATGCAGGACCGCCAACTGATCCACCGGTAAATATTGAAGTCTCTGGTGATAAATTTGAAGAAATTGCCGACATCGCCACCAAACTCGATAATTTTCTTGACACCAACAGAGTGGAAGGTGCCGAAAATATTAAAATGGATGTGGATTTAAACAGTCCAGAAATTACCATTAAAGTAGACCGCGAAAAAGCAATGCTGGAAGGACTTAGCACTGCACAAATCGGAATGGAAGTGCGCACGGCTGTTTTTGGAAAAGAAGTCAGTAAACTAAAAGAAGGTGAAGACGAATATAAAATCCAATTAAGATACAATGATCTCATGAGAAATAATATCTCTGATTTAATGAACATGCGCATTACTTTCATGGATATGAATACCATGCGTATTAAATCGGTGCCGTTAAGCGCTGTGGCCACTGTAGATTACACAAACACCTCTGGTGCTATTTTTCGCAAGAACGTAAAGCGTACCATTCAGTTGCAATCAAATGTACTGGATCCTTCTATGACAGCAAAAGTAAACAAGGAGCTGTCTAATAAAATCGAAAGATTCAAATCTATGTATGCAATACCTGCAGATGTATCCATCAAGCAAACGGGTCAGGGACAACAGGAAGCAGAGACAAATAGTTTCTTAGGTATGGCTCTTACCATTGCGCTGGGTTTAATCTTTTTGATTCTTGTGTTACAATTTAATTCTCTTAGTAAACCCTTCATTGTACTAACCGAAATTTTCTTTTCTGTTATTGGCGTTTTGCTGGGTTATGCATTCACCGGAATGACAATAGCCAGTATTATGCTTGGTGTTGGAGTTATAGGATTGGCAGGTATTGTAATTAAAAATGGAATTTTACTGATTGAGTTTACTGATGAATTAAGAGGCAGAGGAATGCGCACCAGAGAGGCCGCAATCATGGCCGGAAAAATTCGTATCATACCTGTTATGCTTACTGCCATTGCAACAATATTAGGTTTATTGCCATTGGCTGTTGGTTTAAATATTAATTTCATTTCTTTCTTCCAGCATTTAAATCCGCACCTTTTCTTTGGTGGTGATAGTGTTGTTTTCTGGGGTCCATTAAGCTGGACGATTATTTTCGGTTTGATTTTCGCTTTCTTTTTAACGTTGATCATGGTGCCAAGTATGTACCTGATTTCTGAGAGATTAAGAAGACCAATGGATAAGTTTTATGGTACTAAATATGTTGCACTGTTTGGGTTTACAGGACCGTTATTCTTTTTCTTTGTGCTAATCATGTACACCGTAAAGAGAATACAGGGAAAGAAAGTGTGGAATGGGAAGCAAAGAGGATAAGGCCTCTCCCCTAACCCCTCTCCAATAGAGAGGGGAATAAAGAGAATTTTATACTAAATATAATAACGCCTCTGAGATTTCGGGGGCGTTTTTTTGTTCGGGATATGGCGCCGGTCTCCGACCGGTGACTAAGAGAGGTTAAGGTCTTTGACCTTATGTTTTTTAATACGTTATGTTTATTTTGCGTTCTCAGTTCTCAGCAATATCGCCTAAAAGAGACGTTGCATAATGAATTTATAATGCTCACCCACCGTTGAAACGGTGGGCTATATTGAAATGATGGTTTAAAGAAAATATTTGAATTCGTGATTATCATTCAAAATAAACCCTTATCAATTCGAGTAATTCCTGCATGGTGTTATCATCCAGTTTTCCTGCTTTTTTAATAAATCTGGATTTGTCTAATGCACGAAGTTGATCTACGGCAATTTGACCTTTTTTCCTTTTGAAAACACATGACAACCTAGAGGGATAATTTTTTAAAGTAGAAGTCAGCGGTGCAGCAATAACAGTATGCAAATGTTTGTTGGCCTCATCAGGAGAAACGATAACACAAGGTCTGAGTTTGCTCATCTCAGATCCTAAAGTCGGTTCAAGATTGATTAACCATATTTCTGAGCGTTGCATTACCATGTCCACTCCTCCTTATCAAAACGATTGCGTGCTTCCATCCAATTTTTTTCTTGTTGTTCAATCGGCTTTACCGCTTTCTCAAATTGCTCCGACCATCCAGTCCTAAGTTTTGTAAGGGGTTTAAGCAAAATGCCATCCTCTTGCAACTCGACCTGAATATCTTCACCAAGCTTATATTGCTGAATTATGGTTTTAGGCAAACGAAGTCCTTTGGAGTTGCCGATGTTGATGAGTTTTATTTTCATAAATAGATTTTTTTAGAATCAAAAGTTGCAAGATTAAAGTTATTACTTTGTAATTACATTTGCAAGAATGATTTTCAATATTTATGATATAAAAAAAGGGCATGTTGGTGAATTGATGAAGTTGTTTTAACGCGAAGAGGAAGATATTATAACCAGTTTTTGAGAGACCTTGTACTAATTGATTATGTGAATAATACATTTAAAAGATGTTATTATTCTCTTTCTTTTCGATTCTTAATATTTGAGCTTTGTTATTATTTTTTTCTTAGTCTTAATCAATTTTGAATAATGCCTACAGTTTTATATTTTTATGGGTGGAGTTTTTTCTATTCCAATGAGGGCAATGAACCCATTCATATCCATGCAGAAAAAGGAGATATAGATTGTAAATATTGGATAAATGAAGCTGACTTTACAATTAAACTGGCAACTGCTTTTAACATGTCTTCTGATAAAATAAATGAAGTTGCTGATATTATTTATGAGAACCTTCAATTAATCAAAAACGCCTGGCATAACTATTTTAAACCTTAAATTATGACTATTACACATCAGGTTGACGATATAAAATTTAAAGACAACATGCTTATGCTTCTGGTGGATGGCAAGTCTTATAGTTTTGAATTGAAGAAAATATCTGCCAAATTATTGGAGGCCAGTGATTGGCAAAGAAACCTTTATACAATTTCACCTTCCGGTTATGGCATTCACTGGACTATGCTTGATGAAGATTTGTCGATAGATGGATTGTTGAAAAATGTTGAGGAATAAGAAAATTTCGCCGAGATCACGACGGCCTCAGACCGATGACCGAAAAGATGTAAAGATATCTGACCTGATATTAATTATTTTTCTACCTTAATTAATATTTTTTTTGCTTTCTCAGCAATGTATCCCGCAGGGGACGTTGCCTATTTTGTCTTTCATTCTCACCCACCGTTTCAACGGTGGGCTATGTTGAAACGGTGGGCAAAATATAAATCATAAGCCTTTAAAATAATTTTGAATTTAAATTTGTGAATTCGTGGCATTCACAATTCCCCCTTTGGGGGAATTAAAGTGGGCTTCATACCCCGCCACATTCATCATCACCAGCAACATCCCATAAAACACATCCTCAACAGGAATGGTATAAATACGAGTCGCCAAATTTTCATGATCATTATACAACACCACAGGAATAGCTGTCAACAAACCATTGATTAATAAAAATGGAACCAGAATAATCAAATAAGAAATTAGAAATGCGTTTACATTAAATGTTTTAAAATAGCCTTTTGAAGTATCTAAGATTAAAATAAAAATTCCATTAAAAAAGAATGTATAGAACGTGTAGGATTTGTCGTGATTGATGATAGCATAAATTAAAAGTAATATACCAATAGCGTTTAAAATAATATTGCCAACCGCTGTTCTTTGAATCTTCGGAAAATAACACCGCACACATTCATAAATAAACACACAACAATACGGCACCACAAAAAAGAACAACACTTCTTCGATTGGCAGATTGTATAATTTGATTCCCGTAATATAATTTTCATTGAAACTCCAAACACCTTGTTTCGTAAAAATCATATCCCAAATAATATAAAACACAGCCGGTAACAACATCGCTTTAAACAAGCGTTTCCATTTTGTATAAAAAGCCACTTTCTTATCAAAACTCAATGCCAACGGTCCTAGGATGGAGCCGAGGAGGATGAGGAAGTATGTGAAGTGATTATTCAAATTGAAAATTCAAAAATTAAAATTGTTTGGTAGCCCCCTTCATTTCCCCCAAAGGGGGAAGGTTATTGTGTTATATTGTTTATTGTTGTATGAACATGTTGAAATTGAACTTATTGAACCCTTACCTACCGGCAGGCAGGTCTGAAACCTTTTAAACTTTTACTTTTTTGAACTTTTACTTTTTTGAATTTTTACTTTTTAATTCATTGTCTTTTTTAACCTTATCCCAATATTTCTTCGCCACAAACAACATTCCAAAACTTTCGCCTTCTTCTTTGTACAAATGCTTGTGATGCATTTTATGCGCCCAGCGAATCGTTCTCACGTAAGTGTTATTGCTTCTGGTAAACCATTTAAATCTTTGGTGAATAATTACTTCGTGTACAATAAAATATCCAAATCCATACATCGCTATTCCAAAACCAATGGCGGCGGCCCAATACACACCATGTTGTAAACCTAACATGATACACAACCAACTTGGAATAGCAAATATCAAAAAGAAAGCATCATTCTTTTCAAAAAATCCTGGACTGGGTTGATGATGATCTTCATGCAAATACCAAAGAAATCCATGCATCACATATTTATGTGTTAACCAGGTTATGCCTTCCATCAAAAAAAAGGTGAGCAATACTATACCAATGAAGATAAATGTGTTCATAAAAATGTTCTTAATAACAAAAAAAACATCGCCTGTATCAATAACAAATGTACTGCGAATTTATTTTCTTTATTAAATTTCAAATGATGAAAAATGAATAATAGCAACAGGCTTACAACAAACCAGCAAACATAATTATACATAGGCACGATATCGCCAGACACCCAGTTCCAGTATCCTAATTTCATAGCTACGGGTTCCATCATCCAATCAAAAGCAACCGCCAATGTGGCGCCATCCACAATAACCGAAATCGTCTTAAGCATCGGTGTAGAAATTTTATTTTCGGCAGAAACAGCATTCATCATTTTGTGTAACAATGTTTTCATGGTTATTCCGCAACAATATATAATCATGAACCAGTTGATTCCTATTACCCAGGGAACATTTTTTATTGTCGGGCCTAAAGCTTTTCCATACGCATAATTGCCAAACAACAAACCTGTTTCTGTTCCGATTAATTCTACTATAATACCTAAAGTGAATGCAATGAAAATAAAAATATAGAAAGGTAAGTTTTTGTTTTGCTGTGTATACATAATCAGGGCAAACATCAACAACAAATTCAATCCTGTAGTGTTGATGAAAAATTCTTTATTGAAAAATAAAATTCCAACCAATCCAATAGCATGGAACAACAACGCGATAAAAGTTGCCGCCTGATATTTGGAATATCTAAAAAGATTATTTCTTTCTGTTGTGTTTTGCATGGTCTGATTTAATAAGTGCAGCTGTTATCTGAGCACTCTTTAAACAAAGTGGAATTCCACCTCCGGGATGTACCGT
Organism: Chitinophaga pinensis; assembly: GCA_943333125.1. Taxonomy (GTDB): domain Bacteria; phylum Bacteroidota; class Bacteroidia; order Chitinophagales; family Chitinophagaceae; genus Ferruginibacter; species Ferruginibacter pinensis_D. The sequence goes on along the minus strand of CALQSB010000015.1, from coordinate 7,928 downwards.
TCCTCCACAAAAATATAAACCTTTTACCTGAGTATTAAAATTAGCTGGTCTGAAAAATGCTGCAAACTTCGAATTAGAACTGCTGCCATATAAAGAGCCTTTAAATGTACCTGTTTTTTGCTCAATCAAGACAGGATCCATGATAGTTTCAGATTCGATAAAATTACTGATGTCGGTATTCAGTATTCTGTTCAGTTTATTAATGATAGATTTTTTTGCTTCTTTCACCAATGCACTCCAATCCTGACCTTCGTTGGTTGGCGCATTAATCATTACAAACCAGTTTTCGCAATTTTCGGGAGCATGATTTGATTCCATTTTGGAAGTAATGTTTATATAGATTGTTGGATCATTACTCAACGTTTTTTTATTAAAAATATGTTCAAATTCATTTTGATAATCGGCACTGAATAAAATATTATGCAGCCCAAGTTCAGAAAATTCTTTCTTTATTCCCCAGTAAAATATCAAAGCACTGCTGCTCCTTTCTAACTTCGAAATCTGTTTTGTCTTTTTTCGATGATTTAATAAATACCTGTAAGTATTATAGACATCTCCGTTGCTCACCACAATGTCTGACATAATATTATTGCCACCAACAACTACACCGCTAACCCTGGAATCCTTTTGTAAAATTGTGTCTACTTTATTATTGAAATGAAAAATCACTCCTTTCTTTTTTGCAAGTTTATACAAAGAATTGGTTATACTGATCATTCCTCCTTCGGGATAATATGTTCCCTGGTTTTGTTCCAGATGAGGAATCAAACTCAGCATTCCAGGCGCTTTATAAGGATTGCTTCCATTGTAAGTGGCAAATCGGTTAAACAGCTGAACAGCTTCCGACGTTTTGAATTTCGAAGTATTATATTGATGTAAGGTGCCAAACAAATATGGAATTCGTATTGTTTTTAAAGCATAGAGCACTCTTTTATGAAACCATGTTTTTCTTTTGTGTAAAGAATGATTTAAAAAAACCGTTCCGACATTATCATATAGTTTTTCGGCTTTGTTTAAATAATCAATCACTGCTTGAGGAGATTCACCGAGTTGCTCTGAAAACGATTTGGCTAATTTATTTTTATCTGCAAATGTTTTTAGTTTTTTTCCGTTTTCAAAAAAATAATGACATACCGTTTCAACAGTATGGTATTTGAAATAATTTTCAATCGGCTCATCAGCACATTGAAACAGTTCTTCTATATTTTGAGGTTGTGTAAATAAAGAAGGACCAGCATCAAAACGGTAGCCATCTTTTTCAAATGCAGATAATTTGCCTCCGGGATAATCATTGGCTTCATATACATTAACTTCATATCCATCTACAGCTAAGCGGATAGCAGAAGCAAGTCCTGCAATTCCACTGCCAATAATAATTGCTTTTGGAGCCGACATGATGTTAAATTATAAAGACTTCATTTCCAGATGTGTCTCCAATTTAGGAAAAGCAATGGTAAACCATGAAGTATATTTATGTTGATGTCTGTTCAGGCTGTCTTTGATAGCATCCATTTTCATGTAACAAAAGTCTTTTACTTCAGCTTCATTGGGATTAACAGGGCCGTCATAAACACCAACAAAAACATGATCCAGTTCGTGTTCTGTAAGCCCGTTGTCAAATGGTGTATTATAAATAAAACTAAATGCGTGTTCGAGAATTGTATCAAAACCCAATTCTTCCCGGAGCCTTCGGTGAGCGGCATTAATAGTTTCTTCTCCAGGCATAGGATGGCTGCAACAGGCGTTGGTCCAAAGGTTCGGGCTATGGTATTTATTAGCAGCTCTTTGATGTAGCAACATTTCTCCTTTGGTATTGAAAATAAATATACTGAAAGCGCGATGCAGTAAACCCGTTCTGTGTGCAGATAATTTCTCCATCTTACCTATCGCCTCGTCCTGTTCATTTACCAATATAACTTCTGTAATCACTTTGATACTTTTTTATTATAAAATATTCAGCCGACTTCTCAAACCTGCTCTCATTATAATTAATGCTTTGGAATAATTAGGAATGCGGATTCTCTCATTCAACAACGTGGCAGCTTGAATTATTTTTATTTTTTTGAATAAGGATAAATAATACTTGTAAGCCACGTAAACACCAAAACGCGAATTTTCAGGCAAGAGCAAGATTCCTTCATAAGCAATTTTGAAATCAGCTTCAATATCTTTTTCAATTGAAGCTTTCATTTCAGAAGTAAAGTTTTTAAAATCTACTCCGGGAAAGTACACTCTTTTTAAATTTTCAGAATCTGCTTTTATATCTCTCAGAAAATTTACTTTCTGAAAAGCAGAACCCAACGCCATTGCATAGGGTTTTAATTTAAGATACATTTCTTTATTGCCATCACAAAATACAAAGAGACACATCAATCCAACTACCTCGGCACTTCCATAGATATACTCTTTGTATCCTTCTGTATCATAATTGTATTTATTCAAATCAGATTCCATGCTTTTAAAAAAAGCATCCACCAGATGATGGTCTATATTATATTTATTAACAACCTGCTGAAAACTATTAAGAATTGGATTTAAACTAATCCCTCTGTTAAAAGCATCGTAAGTTTCTTTTTTAAACTCTCTGAGCAATTCTTCTTTATCAAAATCATGAAAAGTATCAACGATCTCATCAGCAAAACGAACAAATCCATAAATATGATAAATAGGTGTTCGCAAGTTTTTATTAAGCAAACGAATTGCGCTGCTGAAAGAAGTACTGTATCTCTCTGTAGTCAATTTGCTGCAATCACTGCTAACCTCATGAAAAAGCTGCATCATCATAATTGAATATTAAAAACTTTTTAAAATTTCTTTTGAAACCACTTCTCCGCTTATCAAAGAAGGAGGTACACCCGGACCAGGTACGGTAAGCTGACCCGTATAAAAAAGATTGCTTACTTTTTTACTTTTGAGCGAAGGCTTTAAGATTGATGTTTGCATCAACGTGTTAGCCAAACCATACGCATTACCTTTAAAGGCATTGTAATCTTGTTTGAATTCGGATATGGAATACGATTTTTTATAGATAATGGAATGTACAATCTCTTGCCCTGTAAATTTCTCAAAACGGCTAACAATCATTTTAAAATATTGTTCTCTTTTCTCTTCGGTGTCTTCTGATAAACCTGCTGCAACGGGAATGAGAAAAAATAAATTTTCACAGCCTTGAGGAGCAACAGAATCATCAGTAACCGAAGGAACACTTACATAAAACAAAGGTTCAGTTGGCCACTGTGGATCAGCATAAATTTCGGCACCATGTTTTTCAAAATCAACATCAAAAAATAACGAATGATGCGTTACATTCTTCAGCCTCTTGTTTAACCCGATGTAATATAATAAACAAGACGGAGCCATAACTCTCTTTTGCCAGTAATTATCCGAGTATGTTCTGTGGTTGGGTTGTAATAATTTATTTTCTATAAAGTGGTAATCGGCTCCTCCAATCACAACATCGGCTTTAAAAATAAGGTCTTCGTTATTTTCTTTAGCCAAAATACTTTCTGCCTTGCCGTTGGTAACATTAATTTTATTTACATCACAGTTGAATCGAAATTTTACCCCTAATTCTACTGCAAGTTTATACATAGCATCAGCAATATTATACATTCCGCCCTGAGGATACCAGGTTCCTAATTTTATATCTGCATAATTCATCAGGCTATACAAAGCAGGAATATCTGCAGGCAATGCACCTAAAAACAAAACCGGAAATTCCATCAGCATAACCAGTTTCGGGTTTTTGAAATACTTGCTTATATGTTTTTTCATAGAAGTAAATACATCCAGTTTCAATAAGCCTTTTGCAAGATCTACATCCAAAAATTCAGTTACACTTTGTCCGGGTTTATGAACGAGTTTATTAATACCGACTTCATATTTATAATGTGCTTCTTTAAGAAAAGTATCTAATTTTTCGCCACTACCTTTTTCAATACTTTCGAATAAATTTTTTAGCTCCGTGTAATTGGCTGGAATATCTACCGGACCATCAGGATAATAAACTCTGTAAGAAGGATCTAATCTGATGAGCTCATAATAATCAGAAACTTTTTTATCGAAACAATTAAAATATCTTTCAAAAACATCAGGCATCCAATACCAGCTTGGTCCCATATCAAAAGTAAAACCGTCTTCCCTATATTTCCTTCCCCGACCACCGGGCATAGATAATTTCTCGAGTACGGTTACATCCCAACCCGCTTTAGCCATGAATGAAGCTGCAGACATTCCGGCAAAACCACTTCCAATGATAACTGCTTTTTTCACTTTTGAAAGTTAGTTAATAAAGATAATGAAGATGATGATTTAATTAATGTCTGGTTAATTCCGATTTCAATAATTTTCGGGCAAAGTGTATTCTGCTTTTAATGGTTCCTAATGGTTCACTAAGATAGTCAGAGATTTCATTGTATTTATAACCTTCAAAATACAATACAAAAGGAAGCTTGAAGGTTTCGGGAAGTCGCTCAACAGCAGATTCGATTTCTTTCAATTTTATTCTCGATTCTGCAAGGTTGGTAACTGTGGATTGATTGTAATCAATTAAAAAATCATTTGGTGTATTGTCGAAGATTACGTTTTGTCTGGCTTTTCTGCGATAATTATTAATGAAAATATTTCTCATTATCGTGTACATCCAACCTTTTACATTGGTACCTACATGATATTTTTCTCTATTGGCAAGCGCCCTGTATAATGTTTCCTGAGTAAGATCTTTTGCTGTTTCAATATCTCTAGTGAGTGTAAAAGCAAAAGGTTTTAAAAAATCAACATTTTCAACGAGGAGGCTTTCGAATTCTTTAGCAGACATTTGTTTAACTTTTAGTAGTTCAAAGCTAAACAATAAATCCGAGAAGGGACAATATTTTGTTTAATAATTTTTGTTTTTTCTTCTACAGACTTCCGATAAACTCCATTACCTGTGCAAGATTTTTTTTAAATACTATGTGAGAGAAATTTGGATTTTCGTGTTGCTGAGTCAGTTGCCCCGAAATTACACATGGGGTTTCAGGAATATTCTTAGAAATATTGTTCAGGAACTTCACAAAATTGAAATTAAGCCCGGGACGAGTAATATGACAATATAAATAGTCTGGTTTTTTTAATTTTACTACATAGCCCACATCAGCCAAAGGAACATTACATCCCAGGTAAATAACATTAATACCTCGGCTTTTGAGTAAAAAACTCATAAATAGGAGGCCTAGTTCGTGATATTCGGATTCAGGAAGGAAGAGTAAAACAGTTTTATTAGTTTTCAGCGGTGTTGAAACTCCTTCAATACCCACAATGAGTTTTTGACGAATGATATTGGTAACTAGATGTTCCTGAGCGGGATTAATGTGATTGGTTATCCATAACATTCCAATTTTTTCCATATAATTGAAAATAATCTGAGTTATGGTGAGTTCAATTCCTCTGGAAGAAATATTATCGCTTATTTTGTTTTCAAATTCAACAGTATCAAGATCTACCATATGTTGCACTAATTCGTTCACAATACGCTCCTGCTGTGCTTCGCTTTGGTTTAATTTCAGGATTTTCTCTTTAATCTCAGCACTGTCCATTTTGTCGATATGAGAGATTTTATATCCATATTTATTAAGCAAGGCAATGTTCAATATCGTTTTGAGTTCTTCGTTTGAATAATATCTGATTTTGGTTAAAGTACGGCTGGGTTTAAGAAAACTGTATCGCTGCTCCCAGATTCTTAAGGTATGAGCCTTGATACCAGAAAGGTTCTCGAGATCTTTTATCGTAAATGTATTCATTGAATGAAATTTGAACTACTAATACAAATTAATGGATAAAAAGTTTAACAAAGCATATTTTTTGTTTAACCCGGATTTAACAATCATTCCAAAATAAAGACCCATTCCTAAAAAGGAATGGGCCTTGTTATTTCATTGAGACAGGATTTAGAACTTCAACACTCTTGTTGTTTTCAAGTTCTTCCCTTGTCTAACTTCAACCATATAAGTACCGGCTTTTAACTCGGATCCTATATTTATGGTTTCGTAAGGATTAATTATTACTGATTTGATGAATCTTCCCTGTACATCATAAATGCGTGCCGTAATTACTTCTTTTCCGGCAGTAACTACACGTACATTAAAGCTGCTTGTAGTTGGATTAGGGAATACATTTACGCTCATTAATTCTGCAGCACTTATTGTTGGTTTTACTGCTAAAGTAACACAACTTGTTGTTACCAGTTTGAGAACTTTCTTAGTTCCTGAACAACCGGTAGTTGCTACTGCCTGTACATAAATACTGTCAACAGGACCTGCCGTTACGAAATGTATTTTTATTTTTAATCCATTGCTGCCACTGTCCAAAACTGCACCTGCAGGTATTGTCCACTGATATGAAACTGCACCGGTAACAGCAGTTGCTGTATAAGTTGCGCCTGTTGTAGTTCCAACGATAGGACAAATACTGGTAGTACCTGTTAATGTTGTTGGTGCTGCTAATAAAGCGATATATGTTGCAACGGCTGCTGTTCTTGTAGCAGATAAACATCCTGTAGTAGTTACTCTTGTTAATGCATAGAATGTTTTAGTTGCAGAAATCAATGAATCAAAAGTCAGTGAATTGCTTCTTAATAATGTACCAGCTGTTGTTGCAGAGTACCAATCGATAGTACCATCAGTTACTGTTGTAGAAGCAGATACTGTTGCTCTTGATATACCACAAACAGACGTTCCTGATGTAGTTGGAGCAGCAGGAACTGCATTGATCTTAGCTAATACCGCAGTTCTTGCAGAGAAGCAACCTGCAGTTGATTTAGTTGATACATAGTATGTGCTATCGTTTGCACTTGTTACAGGAGTAGTATAAGTAACTGTTGCTGTTGTAGCTGTTGTTAATGCAGTTGATATTGTTGCATCACGGAACCATACTGCTGATCCTGTTGGAGCAGTTGCAGTCAATATGATTGAACCTGTTCCACATCTTGATTGAGTAGTATTTACTGTTGGTAAACCAGGAACCGCATTGATGGTTAATGCAACAGGTTTACTTGCTGCTGACACACAACCAGTCGTAAGGTTTCTTCCTACAACCCAGTATGTGGTTGTTGAAGATGTTACTGGAGTTAAATAAGAATTCACTCCGGTTACAGTTCCACTTTGAATCAATGATGTTCTCAGTGTATCAGCATACCAGTCGATTGTTGTACTCGCAGCGGCTGTTGCTTTTAATGTTGCTGTATCTGTACCGCATCTTGATGCTGCTGTAACAGTGGCTACTGTTGCAGGTAAGGCATTTAATGTTGCGGCTACTGCTGTACGTGTTGCAGATACACAACCTGTTGTTAAGTTTCTGGTTGCTGCGTAGAAAGAAGTTGTAGCAGTAATAGTGGTTGTATAACTATTAGAACCAGACAACAATAATGTACCAGCTGTTGATGCAGAATACCAGTCTATGGTCATACCCGTTAATGGAGTTGCAGATACAGTAACTGCTCCTGCGCCGCATCTTGAAGTAGGTACACCTACTGATACTGCCGGCAATGCATTTACTGTTGCTACTGCAGCAGATCTTACTGAGTTACAGGTACCATTAGTTGCTTCTGCATAGTAGGTTGTTGTAGCAGAAATACTAACCGGAGAATAGGTATTAGATGAAGTTGCTAATAATGTACCGGCAGTAGCTGCGCTGTACCAGTTTATGGTTTCTCCTGCACCTGGAATGGCTGATACCGTAACTGTTCCGGCTCCACATCTTGAAGTTCCTGATGTTACTGGAGTTACTGGTAATGTAAGAACCTTAGCCAATACCGCAGTTCTTGCAGAGAAGCAACCCGAAGTTGATTTAGTGGCCACATAATATGTACTATCACTTGCACTTGTTACAGGAGTAGTATAGGTAACTGTTGCTGTTGTTGCTGTTGTTAATGCTGTTCCGCCAACTGCGTTATG
>CALQSB010000014.1 GCA_943333125.1 Chitinophaga pinensis | reverse complement strand
TTGGAAAGAAAAGGAAGAACAACAGAAGAGTTGCATGAAGTGATATTCTGGCTGACAGGATTTGATGAAAATAAACTGAATAAATTGATTGTTTCAAAAGTTACATTTGAAACATTTTTCAATATGGCAAAGCTCAATCCAAATGCAGAATTGATTACAGGAACTATTTGCGGGTACAAAATTGAAGAGATTGATAATCCTCTAACAAAAAAAGTACGCTATCTCGATAAGCTTGTCGACGAGCTGGCAAAAGGGGAAAAAATGGAAAAGATTTTAAGAAGTAAATAATCGCATCGGAATTTCAATTACCGATAATTCAGCTTAATATTACGCTCGTTATGGACACCCTTCATTTATCAACTTTAATCGGAAAAGAAATCATTGATCTAAGGTTTCATTATGTCCCAGAAAATGAATATGGTTTACAATCCTTTCATGCTTATTTAAAATTAATCGACGACACTATTATTGACATTCCAAAATTTGATGACGATCTATACTTGCATCTGACAACGGAAAATCTGGAATATTTAAAATCAAGATTTGATACAGGAGCAATTATTGACAAAAAGCCGAAAACTTTAATTATCAGCCAGAAAATTACCGACTTGTTTTTTTGTTATTATAACAATGAGGTTGATGTTGATTTTTCGGCGTTTGTAAAATTGTCAAACAACATGTATTTATCTGAAAAGAATTTCGGTCCCGTTGGTCTTACAGACATTAATTTGACGATATTGAACGAAGAACAATTCAATTCAGAAAAACAAAGACTTCAATCATTTGATGTTGTTGTTAAAAAATTCAAATACTAATTTCAATGACGCTACAATATACTTTAGACGAAAATGATTTTCTCACTCACCAACTTTACATTGCATCGAAATCAGAAAGAATAAGAAAAATAAGAAAAAGAGGCAGATTGGTACTTTCTATTGCTTATGCTGTGATGGCGTTGCTGTTTTATTTTCAGGGGAAAAGTTCACTGATGATAATATTCTTAATCTTGGCATTGTGTTGGTTCATCATTAATCCATTCTTTGAAAGAAAAAAATATGTAAGACACTATAAAAAATTCATTGCAGAATGCTATAAAACAAGAATCGGCAGAATGGCAACTCTAACAATAAACAATGAAGGTTTTGTAACAAAGGACGAGGGCGTAGAAAGCAAAATAATCGCAACAGAAACCGAAGAGATTGTAGAAATCCCTTCCTTGTTTCTGATCAGATTGAAAAGTGGTCAATCATTGATCATTCCGAAAAATAAAATCAGTAATGTTGATGAAGTCAAGGAGACATTGATAAACCTTGCCAGCTTTTTAAAAATCAGCTATAATGTTGAAGACAATTGGAAATGGAGTTAGGTCGGTGGAGAAAATAATCCCTAATAAAAGTGAATCCTTTCTTTTTTTGATTGATTTATTTTAATCTAACAATTCAACCAATAACCATGTTTGAGCTTCCACCAACGTCTCATCAAATTCGGATGAACAAATTAAAAACGTTTGCAGAAGCCCTTTGGGGTTTTTAAAAATCCTTGTGGTTTATGTGGTTATTCTTATTGTGGCTATGATTCCCGTCATTGTGGGATTTGGCGGAATGTATCTGCAGGAAATCATAACCGGACGCAGGGCTCATGAAGGTAACGGTATCTTTGGTGCTGTTCCATGGTTGGCGTTGATTACCTTTCCTTTGGGGCTTGGCTTTTTGGTTTTTTGGACGATCATTTTAGTTAAGAGTAATCTTGCTTTTCTTAAAAAAAGAAAATGAAACAAATGTTATAATGATGATTAATTTTACAAAAATGTATTTATTAAACCTTATTCAATTTATACGATGAAAAAATTTATGATTGATATCCTTTTAGAAGGATTAGACACCGAAACAAGAATGAAACTACTTCCCGAAGAACAGAGGTTGGTTAAAGTATTGGAAAGCGATGGAACGATTGTTGATAATTTCATAAAGCTCGATATGTCGGGTATATACATGGTGGTGATGGCGAATGACCAAGATGATGTTCATGCAAAGCTTTCTATATTACCTTACTATCCTTTTATGAAAATAGCGATTACTCCGATTAGGGTGGTTAATAACGTTAATCAATAAGATCTCGTTTTGTTTTTCTGTTCCTTTATTTTCAAAAGACAGAAAGAATGCCATCATGATGATCAGAAATTTATGTCCCGGACTTTGCGGCACAGGAAGCACGGTGCTGTTCAAAAAAGAAAATCAAAAATGGTCTTCGGTTGACGGCGGTAAAGAAAATGCGGGTATTGATATTGATAATTTGTTTTTTGATAACGCCGGTTTTCATTATATCATCTATTCGTCTTACAGCGCCGAAGACGAATCCCTATCAAGTGGAATTATTGTGATTGATAAAAACAATAAAAGAACAGAAATAAAAGCAGTTTCAGGAAGCGAAGTCGGTAGTTTGCAGAATTTCAGAAACAACGAGATGATAAAAATTGATTTGGAAGCAGGTTTGGATTTTTAATATTATGAGTTAATTAATGTTTTTTCGCAACCCGATTATCCATCCAACTTTTCTATCCTATAATTCTTATCTTTCACTAATAAATGCTATACCGTGTCACCAAAAACAATAAATATTAACACATAAAATGCCCATAAGAGAAAACCTCTTACCAACCAAGGATAGCGTGCCCCGAAATTTCGGGGAGTATTCAAGGGCATAACATGTGGCAATAATGTAAAATAAAAATACACACATGAAAACAATTCTATTGTTTGTTTTTTTATTTTCCTTTCAAAACTGTTATTCCCAATTCGACAACAACGACAGCTTGATAATCAATACGCTTGCTATCAATCAATATATGTTTACTATAAAAAATATTGATTCTAGGGTTTCGAATTTAGATTCGATAACCCATGCTGTAAACAATGATTTTAAATGGAAATACATCTGCTCTTACAAAAAGGGCTGGCAAACGGTAATTGGTTCTAATGGCTCCTCATCAGGCGTCAAAATGTTCAGAACTGATTTCAACCATATAAATGTTTTGCGAAAAGGAAATGACATTTTTACCACATCATCATTGAAAAAATTGTTTTACCTGGACGATTCTAGATTTATAAAAGACAGTGTCGGTAATGTCATTAATGGACCGATGGTAATGACAAAAAATAATAAATACCTGATCATTTCACTGGGTGGTTACTATCCAAACGGAAATCAAACAAGTTGGGATTACAGATTAAATTATTATTTTACAAGACAAGATGAATTAAAAAACTAATTTTCGGCAGAATGGGTCATACAATGAATATTTGTGAACAAATCAATATTCCATTAATTGACTGCAATAACAATTGTATTTTTTTATAAAATCAAACGAATATTTTAATTATTTTTTAATTTTCAATTATGCCTCATCGTAGAGACTTTATTAAAAAAGCCGGAATCGGTTCTTTCTTATTAGTAAATGGTATTTCAACTTTTGCTAATTCAAAACTGGAGCTACTTTCTTCAGAAAAAGACAAACAAAAAAATGCTGACTTACTTAATAATTCAACAAATAATGTTTTACATGATAAACCAATTCGGTTAACTGATGGTTCTTTTATCTCCATGCGTCCCGAGCCAGGAAAAAGAAAATTTACTAGCAACGCTGTCGAAGAAACTATTGTCAAAATAAAATCGGTTATGGCCGACAAAGAGCTGGCATGGATGTTTGAAAATTGTTTTCCTAACACACTGGATACTACCGTAACCTACACAGAAATAAATGGCGATCCTTTTACGTATGTAATCACAGGAGATATTGATGCCATGTGGCTCCGGGATTCTTCCGCCCAAGTATGGCCGTATCTTTCTCTGGCTAATAATGATGAGAAATTGAAAAAATTATTAAAAGGTGTGATAGCCAAACAAAGTGAATTCGTGCTGCTCGAACCTTACGCCAACGCTTTTTACAACGATCCAAAACGCATTAGCGAATGGAAAGATGATTATACTACCATGAAGCCCGGTGTTCATGAATGTAAATGGGAAATTGATTCACTATGTTATGTTATTCGTTTGGCTCATGGCTATTGGAAACAAACTGGTGACACCTCCATATTCAACAAGAGCTGGCAAGATGCTATGAAGTTGATCATAAAAACTTTCAGAGATCAACAGCGCGTCCACAATAAAGGACCCTATCATTTTCAACGGTCTGCCGCAAGTCCTACCGATACTCAATTTGGAAGTGGATATGGTAATCCAACAAAAAAAATTGGACTTATTCATTCTATGTTTCGTCCTTCTGACGATTCCACCATTTTCCCATTTTTGATTTCTTCAAATATGTTTGCCATTGTTTCCTTGCAACAGCTTGCAGCAATTTTTGAAACTGTTTTACATGATTCCGACACGGCTAATGAATGTAAACAATTTTCTGCTGAATTAGACCTGGCTATAAAACAACATGCAATACTTCATCACCAAACTGCCGGTAACATCTACCCGCTTGAAATCGATGGTTTTGGAAATGCACTGTTTATGGATGATGCCAATGTTCCCAACCTGCTTTCTATACCTTATATTGGTTACTGTAAATCTGATGATGAATTATACCTAAACACCAGAAAGTTTTCATTGAGTGAATCTAATCCTTGGTTTAATGTAGGAAAGTTTGCTAAGGGAATTGGCGGGCCACATGTTGGCGAAAAAAAAATATGGCCTTTAGGTTTGGTAATGCAAGCGCTTACCAGCAATGATAATAAAGAGATTATTGAATGTTTAACCATGCTGAAGAAAACCCATGCCGACACCGGATTTATACATGAATCATTTAATGTAGATAATCCAAAAGATTTTTCCAGAAGCTGGTTTGCTTGGGCAAATACAATTTTTGGTGAACTGATTTTGCATCTGTATAACGAGAAGCCTGAGTTATTAAAAATTAACCTTGTATAGATTTAGTTTTTACAGTAAATAAACAATTTTGAAACTAGACCTTTTTCAAATAGACGCTTTTACAGACAAAACATTTGGAGGAAATCCGGCTTGTGTTGTGCCTTTGAATCATTGGTTGCCTGATGATCTTTTATTGAAAATTGCAAAAGAAAACGCTGTTGCCGAAACTGCTTTTTTTGTGGATAATGGAGAAAAAATTCATTTACGCTGGTTCTCTCCTGAAATCGAAATAGATTTATGTGGACACGCTACTCTTGCCACATCACATTGCTTAAAGACCATTCTTAATTACAAAAACAATAAAATTATTTTTGAAACCCTTAGCGGCGATTTAATTGTTTCGGCAGAAAATGATTTTTATTATCTGAACTTTCCTTCAAGAATGCCAATAGAAAGCAGTTTGCCGGATATTATTTCAAAAGCTTTAAGCATTCAGCCAAAAGAAGTTTTAAAGTCCAGAGATTATGTGCTGGTTTATGAAACAGAAGAAGAAATCCAAAACATAAAAATTAACCGACAAATTTTTGATCAAATAAATCTTGACCCTGGCGGAGTTATCGTAACCGCAAAAGGAGATTCTTGTGATTTTGTATCAAGATTTTTTACCCCACAAGCCTCAATTCTGGAAGACTCGGTTACTGGTTCGGCTCATTGCTCCTTAATACCTTTATGGGCGCAACGACTTAATAAAAAAGAATTAATTGCCATTCAGATTTCTGAACGAGCGGGAAAACTTTTTTGCAATGACGAGGGCGACAGAGTTATAATAGGCGGTCAGGCAAAAACATATTCCATTGGAAATTTCTGGACAGAATAAAAAATGGTGATTAATTACAATAGGCTTTAAAAAAACATCACTGCGTTTGTATAAAAAATAAATTCTTATATATTTGATACTCAACAAAAGATATTTACTTAAAATCATAAAGAACCAGAAGAGTAGGCTTTTACCAACCAGGGAAAGTTAACAATTGATAAATGCAGAATGAATACCAACGTTGATTTTTATTTTAATAAAGCAAAAAGCTGGCAGGACGAATTAAAGACGCTGAGACAGATTCTTCTCGACTGTAATTTAACCGAAGAATTAAAATGGGGTGTTCCTTGTTACACAGCCCAAAATAGCAATATTGTTTTAATTCATGCCTTTAAAAATTATTGTGCGATTTTGTTTGTGAAAGGCGTATTACTAAAAGACGCTAATCATATTTTAATCCAACAAACCATTAATGTTCAGGCGGGACGACAGATTAGATTTACTAACATTGAAGAAATTAAAAATTTGGAACCCGTCCTGAAAAAATATATCAACGAAGCTATTGATTTGGAAAGATCGGGAAAAAAAACAACCCTTAATAAGAATACCAGGCTTATCTTTCCTGAAGAATTTGAAAATAAATTAAAAGAAAATCCTTCGCTTAAAATTGCTTTTGATACATTAACCCCCGGGAGACAAAGAGCCTACAATCTTTTTTTTACCGCACCAAAACAATCCAAAACCCGGTCCTCAAGAATTGAGAAATGTATACCCCAAATTATGGGTGGTAAGGGTTTAAGTGAATAGTAATGATACGCTGTAAATCAAAATTGGTGTTTGTAATTAATTTCAGACCGATTGTTTTTTTTATTGGGTATACTAATTACTTATCTAACAACCAATCGTGCCAACAATTGCGCTATTTTTGTGAAAAATTTTTTATGATAAAGTTTATTAAAAAAATAATGTGGTCTTTTAGCTGGATATTAGCAATTGGATTTATTATTGGGATTCAGTCCTGCAAAAAAAATAATAATAATGAGAATTCGCAAAATGTGGTTTTTTCATTTACCGCCCCAGACACACTTACGTTTGAATATACTGGTTCTAAACAACTTGCTGTAGCGGTTCAAAATTCAGGGAACTATGAATTTGGTGCCAGCTTAACAGGCTTAAACGGCTCATTTTCTGACGGAAGCCAGCAACTTGTAATTCCTTCTAATCAAGAACGCTTCTTCAATATTAATTTCTATCAAAACAATGCCGTTCCTGGTATATATCCATGTCAGTTAACGGTTGCTGTTTTTAACGTAAATAATAATGCCTCTCAGACTAAAAATATTCAACTTGTTTATGCGCCTAACTGTGCTTACAATTATCGCAATTATCTTAATGGTGAAATCACCTATCAGATTAATGGAATTTTATTAAACAAAAATATTAATTGCGCTTATAATGATCAGGGGCAACTTGTTGTGAATAATTTGACCACCTTTCCTGTAGTACTAAACTTTAACTGTCAGGCGCAAACCTTTACGATGCAGCCTCTGACTCACCTTGGATTCTTTGTCACTGGAGATGGTTATATACAAGGACAAAACATCGTGCTTAATATTTATAACGACGGAATTCTTGATGCTGTTGCTCTAATTAAACCGTAATAAATAATTTTTGATTTAATTAATTAAAAATCTCCTAAAAAAATAAGGTTTGAATTTTTGATGGGCTTTTAATCTGTCTGCGATAATCTTTTAAAAAAAGAATACTTATGGATGAAATTGTAATTAATAAAATTGGTCTTGAAGAAATAACGGCATTACAAATTATTGGCAGACAAACTTTTTTTGAAACATTTGCAGATGGCAACACCGAAGAAAATATGCAAAAGTATTTAGAAGAAGGATTTACCATTGATAAATTAACAGCAGAATTGACAAACCCAGACTCTGCGTTTTATTTTGCAACTATTTCTAAAAATATAATTGGTTATTTGAAAATAAATTTTGGTTCGGCACAAACAGAACTTAAAGAAAATAATGCTATTGAAATAGAACGTATTTATGTGTTGATTGAATTTCACGGAAAGAAAGTCGGGCAGCTTTTATATGAAAAGGCTCTTGACATAGCTAAACAGAAAAATGCGGGCTATTTATGGCTGGGCGTATGGGAGAAAAATCTGCGGGCAATAAACTTCTACAAGAAAAACGGATTTATTGAGTTTGATAAACATATCTTCAAGTTGGGCAATGATAATCAAACAGACATCATGATGAAAATGGATCTTTAAAAAACGTAGCCGGTATCTGTCATCAACCGAAAACAGATTGATATAATTAATGCCTGTTTTATTTATGGAAAAGCAAAATTTAAAAGCATACAATTATTCTAATTAAGTATTAACGCCCTAAAACAGTCTGGGGTATTCTGACTTATATTTACTGATATTTGAGAAGTTCTAATGAACAAAATAAAAATAACAGATTATCGAAAAGACATTGATGGACTAAGGGCTATTGCGGTTATGGCTGTAATCCTTTTTCATCTTGGGTTTCTTCCAAATGGATATCTTGGTGTTGATGTT
This sequence comes from Chitinophaga pinensis, assembly GCA_943333125.1. Lineage (GTDB taxonomy): Bacteria > Bacteroidota > Bacteroidia > Chitinophagales > Chitinophagaceae > Ferruginibacter > Ferruginibacter pinensis_D. The sequence goes on along the minus strand of CALQSB010000014.1, from coordinate 56,892 downwards.
TTTTTTGCAATAAGCGGCTACCTGATAACCAAAATAGCTTACAATGATGTTCTCGGAAATCAATTTTCAATACTTGGTTTTTATTTAAGAAGAATTAGAAGAATAATTCCGCTGGTTCTGTTTACTTCTTTAACCGCCCTGATTATCGGTTTATTTGTAATGCTTCCTGATGACTTTGAAAATTTATGTCAATCTGTATTTGCTACAAATGTTTTTGCAAACAACATTCTTTTATTAATTACTTCTGGTAACTATTGGGCTATCGCTAATGAATATAAGCCTTTAATGCACACCTGGAGCCTTGGTATTGAGGAACAGTTTTATTTAATATTCCCCCTGCTGTTTATTCTGCTTGATAAGAAAAGAAGTCGATTAATTTTACCTGTATTATTTATACTGGCATTAATCTCTCTTTTGTTGTTTGTTTTTTCAACTAATCCTGCAGATAAATTTTATTCCATTCAGTTTCGGTTTTTTGAATTATCGTTTGGCGGTATTGGTTATATTATTTGTAAGGATCGGCTTATCAACGCCAGATACAAAGTTTTAATGACCTTGTTTCTTTTATTTATTTTGCTATTTGATTTTCATTTAATCGCTGAAATTAAACTTATTTTGGTAGTGCTTTTTTCGATTGGATTATTGATTTCTGATAATAAAAATAAAATAGGCTCTTTGTTTTTAGAAAATAAAATTATGGTTGGAATTGGTAAAATCAGTTTTAGCCTATACATGTGGCATCAAATTGTTTTGGCTTACATGCGCTACTGTTTTGTTGATAAACCTGGCGTTATAGAATCGATTTACTTTTTTGTAATTATTTTTCTTCTGTCCATATTTTCATATTTTATAATCGAACAGCCTTTCAGAGACAAGAATCGAATCAACACAAAATTTTTATTACAGATTTCTGGTTTTGTTTTTTTATTTACCTGTATTGTTTCATATTATTTGTATTCTATAGGAGGCATAGTTAGAAATGTTCCAGAATTAGAAATCAATAAATCGGAGAAAAAATTAAATCATGGTAGCGGCAAGAGAAATATACATATTGAATACAATGCAAAAATTTATGACTTAGATAAAAAATTTACAACCAATGAAAAAACAAAAGTTTTGGTAATTGGAAATAGTTTTGCCCGTGACTTTGCAAATATTTTATTAGAATCTCAATCAGGAAATCAAATCGAAATATCGTATGTATATGATATTAATGCCTGTGCAGATATTAATGATAGACTTGAAAAAGCAAGGTTTATCTTTTTCTCGGAATTAAGTATTGATGGTTTTCATGATTTAGAAAGAAAATATAACATTGATTCCGAAAAGGTTTGGAATGTGGGAACAAAAAACTTTGGTTCAAATAATGGAATCTTTTATAATAAAAAAAGAGATGAGGATTATTGTTTTCAAAGAACATTTATGACTCGGTATTTTCTTGAAAGAAATAATACTTTAAAAAAACAATGGGGTAAAAAATATATAGATTTAATTGGGGCAATAATCGATAAAGATAATCGAGTGCCCGTATTTACTTCTGATTGTACGTTTATTAGCCAGGATTGTTCACACCTAACTCATGCAGGTGCTGTATACTTTTCCAAAATATTAAATATTAGCCTGAGCGAAAAGAACGGCATCTATAATTAATAAATTTAGTTGGACTTAATTTAAAATTGTTGCCGGTTATAATAGCTATAAACTTGCTTTTATGGTTAAAACATCTACTTCCCTTTAACCAAAGACTAGCTTTAATCAATCAAATAGTTTATCTTTATGCTATTCCGCGGCTCAAAGCCGGTTTTATTGATAATTTATTTTCCCAATAATCGCTTTCTAAGCAACCTTTTTGATGATGAGGCCCAGCTTCATTTCCGCACTCATTTTTTAATTTATTTATTTTGTTATTTACAGACTTACAAATCATTGAGCCTATTTTAAATGCGCTCAAAGAAGAGGGTTACACAAAACCCACACCAATTCAAGAGAAGGCCATTCCTTTTATTCTTGCCGGCAGAGACCTTTTGGGTTGCGCTCAAACAGGAACAGGAAAGACTGCCGCCTTCGCTATTCCTATGCTGCAGTTGCTAAGCAAGCCACATGCACAAAAGCCAGGACAAAAAAACATTCGTGCTTTGATTCTGACTCCAACGCGTGAGCTCGCCATTCAAATTGAGGAAAGCTTTAACGCCTACGGTAGAAAACTCCGACTAAAAAATCTGGTTGTTTTTGGAGGCGTTAGTCAGGTACCCCAAACCAATGCGCTTGAAAGAGGAACAGACATCCTTGTGGCTACACCAGGCCGTTTACTCGATTTAATCAGCCAGGGTTATATTAGCCTTAAAGATGTGGAGATTTTTGTTTTGGATGAGGCCGATCGTATGTTGGACATGGGTTTTGTTCATGATGTAAAAAGAATAATTACTAAGCTTCCTCAAAAACGTCAAACACTTTTCTTTTCGGCTACAATGCCAAACGAAATTCAATCGCTGGCTAATTCAATTCTTACCAACCCGGAAAAAGTTGAAGTAGCGCCGCCATCATCAACCGCAGATACTATTAATCAGTTGCTTTATTATGTAGATAAAGCAAATAAAAAAGATCTGCTTTCAACAATTCTAAAAGACACTTCAATAGAAACCGCATTGGTTTTCACCAGAACAAAACACGGTGCTGATAAAGTAGTTAAGGATCTAATAAGAATTGGAGTAAAAGCAGAAGCCATACATGGCAACAAATCTCAAAATGCCAGACAAAGAGCCCTTTCGAATTTTAAAGACAGAACAACACGCGTTCTTGTAGCTACGGATATTGCCGCCAGAGGAATAGATGTGGATGAACTTACTCATGTTATTAATTACGAACTTCCAAATGTGCCCGAAACTTATGTTCATCGTATAGGCAGAACCGGAAGAGCAGGACTTAGCGGTATCGCGCTTTCTTTTTGTGAAGGTGAAGAATTGCCTTACTTAAAAGATATTCAAAAATTAATCGGAAGGGAAATTAAGGTAGACAGGACTCATGTGTATCATGTTGAGTATGGAAATTACAATGCTCCTAAAAAAAGCAAGCCATCAAATCAACAATTCAAAGGAAATCAAAGAGGTTCTTCTCAGAATTCTGGTAATAAAAGAAAATTTAATACTCCCAGAGGTGGTAATTTTAGAGGAAAACAATCAGACAGATAGTTTTAAGGAATTCGATTTCTATCTTTGCATAAAAATATAATAGCATGTTCGGAAAGCGTATAAAAATTAAAGAATTGTTGTTGTCAGATAATGTAAACTACCAGGCTACGGTTATGGGCTGGGTAAGAACATTTAGAAACAATCAGTTTATTGCCCTTAATGATGGCAGCACCAATAATAATATTCAGGTTGTAGTTTCCCTGGGTTCTTTGGATGATATTACTTTAAAAAGAATAACAACGGGTGCTTGCATTAAAGCAACCGGAGAAATAATCGCTTCTCTTGGAAAGGGTCAGAAAGTAGAATTAAATGCAAGTAGTATTGAAATACTTGGCGATAGTGATGCTGAAAAATTTCCTTTACAACCGAAAAAACATAGTCTTGAATTTTTAAGAGAAATTGCTCATTTGCGTTTCAGAACAAACACATTTGGAGCCATTTTCAGAGTAAGGCATTCTCTTGCTTTTGCGATCCATGATTTTTTTAATAAAAAGGGATTTGTTTATCTGCACACTCCTATCATTACAGCTAGCGATGCCGAGGGCGCTGGAGAAATGTTTAAAGTAACTACGTTGCCTTTAGATGGAACGGCGCCAAGAAATGAAGATGGCTCTATAAATTTCAAAGATGATTTTTTTGGAAGAAATACAAACTTAACGGTTAGTGGTCAGCTTGAAGGAGAATTAGCGGCTATGGCCTTCAGTGATATTTATACATTTGGTCCTACATTCCGTGCCGAGAATAGTAACACAACCCGCCATCTTGCTGAGTTCTGGATGATTGAACCCGAAATGGCTTTTCATGATCTGGAAGACAATATGAATCTGGCAGAAGAGTTTATTAAGTATATCATCAGATATGCAATGGAAAACAATCGAGAAGATTTAGAGTTTTTATCACAAAGACTTGAGGAGGAAGAAAAACAAAAACCACAGAACGAAAGAAGCGAACTGGGTTTGATACAAAAACTTGATTTTGTGGTAAACAACGATTTCGAAAGAATCACTTACACAGAAGCAATTGATATTTTAAAAGAATGCAGTCACAATAAAAAAAAGAAGTTCAATTACTTAATAGACAAATGGGGTATTGATTTGCAAAGTGAACACGAAAGATATCTGGTAGAAAAACATTTTAAAAAACCCGTTATCCTAACCAATTACCCTAAAGAAATAAAGGCTTTCTACATGCGCCAGAATGATGATGGTAAAACGGTAGCAGCTATGGACATCCTGGCTCCTGGGATTGGAGAAATTGTAGGTGGTTCTCAGAGAGAAGAGCGTTTTGATAAACTTACCGAAAGAATGAAAGAAATGCATATACCAACCGAAGAGCTTGATTGGTATTTAGATACCAGAAGATTCGGCGCCTGTCCTCATGCGGGTTTTGGATTGGGCTTCGAAAGAATTGTACAATTTGTAACCGGAATGGGAAATATCAGAGATGTAATTCCATTTCCAAGATATCCGAAGAGTGCTTCATTTTAAAAATTTTAAACCGCAAAAATATTTGCGGTTTTTTTGTGTGATACAAAACCTAATTTTACTATTCCTAATTTAAAAAAAATGAACAGTAAAAAATATCTTGATTATATCATTAATCCCCTTGAACTCTTAAGAACTAAAGAGGTTTTAAAAGTTAATCCAACAATTATTCCTGAACGAAAAGAAATTACTGAATCAAAGATTTATTTATTTGAATACAATAACGAATCGATTACTTCAAGCATTATTAAAAATATAGAAGATTGTTATAAGCACCTTGAAACGACAGAAACTACCTGGATAAATATCGATGGTATAAAAAAAGATGATGTCGAAAAAATTTGTTTTCATTTTGGTGTGCACCCTTTAATTATTGAAGATATTTTAAGCGTCAGTCAACGCCCGAAAATGGATCAGATAAATGGGCTTCTTTTTTGCGTGCTGGATATGCTTTATTTTAATGAAAAAGAATCTGCTGTTGAGGCTGAACAAATAAGTATTGTTTTAGGTAGAAATTTTGTAATTAGTTTTCAGGAAGATGAAAAAAGAGATGTATTTAATTTGTTGAGAGAAAAAATGAAAATAAATGGTAGTAAAATAAGACAAAGCGGTGCCGATTTTCTTTATTATTCCTTAATTGATTCTATAGTTGATCACTATTATCTGGTGATGGAAAAACTAGGTGATAAAATTGAACAGCTGGAAGAAGATATCATCAGAAATTCAAGTAATAGAACACTGGTAAATATTAATAATCTTCGAAAAGAAATGATCTTATTAAAAAGAAGTATAGGTCCGGTTAGAGAATTAATTCATGGAATTTTAAGAAGTGAAAATGAAATTATCGAAGAAAAAACTGAAAAATATTTTAAAGACGTTTATGATCATATAGTTCAGGCAAACGATCTGGCAGAAAACTATCGTGATATAATGATAAATATTCACGACCTGTATATGAGCAATATGAATCTTAAATTAAATGAGGCTATGAAAGTTATGGCCATCGTAACTTGTATGCTGGCTCCCGCTACCGTTATTGGCGGTATATTCGGAATGAATTTTGAAAGACTTCCCCTGCTTCATAATAAATGGGGGTTCTTTGTTTCGGTTGGATTGATGATTCTTATTCCCGCCTGGATGATGCTTTATTTTAAAAAGAAGAAATGGTTTTAGTTGATTTTTTTATATATCGGCACTGTGCTGCAGGGCTCTCCAAACATAATACTTTTTGCAACCGGCCTCAGAATATTTGTAATTTCAAAGTATGCTTCTTCAGGGATAGAAATCTCTCCGCAACCTTTTACAACTACTCTTTTATCTGTAAATTCTGATGGGTTTATTTTCTGTATATTTTTTATCAATGTTTTTTTTTGGGCTTCTTCTTCGTTTCCATATATTATTGAATTTGCTACAGGTTGTAAAATACTGCTAATAAGCATGTAGGCCCATAATGGAATTATTGCGTCTGCGCTGCAAGTCACGGCAACAATTTTATTTTGATATTGATTCGTGTCAAGTTCTTTTAATGATTGTCGGAAATCTTTTTCTTTTAGTATCAATCCCATAAACAAATAATCCTTGATGTCAAATACCGTAATTGTTTCAACCGGTAAATAAGTTTCGAGATTCAGGGTAATGATTCCGCTTTCTGTTACTTTATTAATAATTGATTCAGACATAATTCAAATTTAAATTAAAAAGTCGGCCTCGTAGGACCGACTGATTAAAAATATTTACGATTAACGAAATGCTTAGAAATGTTTACTTCTTTCGTCTACTATATCAGCTTGTTTTCTTAAACCCTCATACCAGCCATTGGTTTGGCTTCTTATGCTGCTTATTTTTGAAGTTACTCGCTGAGCTATTGCTTCTGAAGTCTCTGCTGTTTTGTTCTGGATGTAATTAACTTTTACAATAAAAACCCCCGTTGTTCCATCAATTAATGGAGAGGCTTTAGTTTGATATTCTTTATTAAATGATGCGCCAATTAATTTAGATTCCATTCCAACACCATTAATTATCTGTGAATTAAAGGTAATTGTTGAATCCGCTCCTGCAGATTGTACCGTTTTACCATATGCAGATGCAGTAGATTCTAATGTTGGATTGCTGCCAATTTTTTTCTTAATTAATTCAGCCTTTTTGTTATTTCTAATAATGGCTTCACATCCTGGTCTTGCAGCTGTTGCATCCTGAACGCCTTTATCATTTATTTTATCTAAAACAGCAACAATGAACTGATCACCAATACTGAAGGGCTCGCTAATATTCCCTTTTTTTGCCTCAAATGCCCATCTTACCAAACCTCTTGCATCTTGCAGCGCTCCAATCTGATAATCATTCTCTTTGATTAAATTAGGAACAGAGGTCAGACTAAGTCCGTTTTTTGCAATAAACTTCTCAAGTCCTTCTTTGTTTTTTTCTGCAGATGCTTTTGTGGCTTCCAAACTTGATTTATTTACGGTAACATCACTTGCAGATATTTCTTTACCTACATAAGCAATTTTATAAGCCGTTTTAAAATCTTTCTGACTAATCAAATCTATTATATGATATCCAAACTGAGTTTTAACCACACCCTTTGAACCCGAAGATTTTGTAAAACAAAATTCATTAAATTCAGGAACCATTGTTCCGTATGCAAAAGTTCCTAAATCACCACCCTTAATTTTACTACCTTGATCCGTTGAATATTTCAATGCCATAAGGGTAAAATCTGCACCAGCAAGTATTGCATTATAAACACTATCAGCAAGTTTTTTAGCTGTTGAATCTGGCATAGTAGGATTACCGGTACTTGGTTCGTTTGTTCCGATTAATATATGTCTGGCGTTTACACTATCGGGTAATTGTTTTGTTGCAATCATTTTTGCCAACACAAAATTTGTTTTATCTACATAAGGCCCAAATACATTTCCTATAGCCAACTTAGATAGGGTATCTGTATTAGCCTGGTTAAGTTTTGATTTTACTGTATAGTCATCATTAAAATCAATTGTTGATGTATTTCTGGCAACAAATGCTATTGTGTTGGTGTCTGCCTGAAATGAATTTTTTAATTCCTGTAAGCCATTGTAAACGGTTGCGCTGTCTTCTTTAGAAGGCAATTGACTAAATGAAACATAAGATATATTTCTTCCTTCCTCTTGCTTAAATTGTTCTTTATGTTTGCTTGTATAACTATTAATTTCTTCGTCTGTAACCTTTACCGTGCTGTCCGAAATTTCAGAAAAAGGAACCGTTACAAATGATATTGAAGAAAAGGCAGAATTTTCTGCAGTTTCTTTTTTCTCCATCCAGCTTGGATAATATGCGCTTGCATTTAATAATGCAGAATATTTTGCAACCGTATTATTTAATTTTAAAGGATCAACAATTTGTGAATTTACTTGATCCTTTTGCTCTCCTTTAAATTTCTTTATGTTGTTTAAAGCTGTTTGTGCTTTTTTAACATCAAGTTTTCCGGTAATTGAATCTTTAAGTGATTGCTCTTGTAAAAATGGGTTTGAAGCATCATTGCTTAATAATATATAGGAAAGCTCTTTTGCAGTAAATTCAACTCCTAATTTTTTTGCTTCATTGAAAAATACTTTTTCTGCAACTAGTTGATTCCATACCTGGTCTCTGCTTTGATAGGTTTGTGTTCCCGTTGGACGTTGTCCGGAACGTTGTGCCTGCATATCTTCTGCTTCTTTAACTTTTTTATTAAAGTCAATCAGATCAATGGTTTCTCCATTTACTTTTCCTACATTATTTGATAAAGAACCAAAAAGACTGCCTCCGCCTTGCTTGGCATCCATTAAAATAAAACCAATCAAGCTTAGCGCAATTACAACAATTACAATTGCGGCTCCTTTTTCACGAATACTTTGAATAATTTGCATATAACTTTATATTAAGTTTAAGGGAAAGCAAAAATAGTATAAAAAAGGGTATTAACAAACTGTGGATAACCTCATAAATGATTAATTATTAGTCATTTTCCAAAAAACTTTTTTTTGAGGTGCTTTTTTTTCCTTTTTTTTAGTTTCCACAGCATCAATGTGAATATTTCAAATTTTTGTGGATATCTGGCATTTTTTAAAAGAATAATTAGGATAAAATGTGAAATAATAAGACCCATAATAGTCATTGGGCTTATTTATAGATTTTAGTGACAAGTTATCCTACTCTCATTAACACTGATTTTTATTTTTATACAAAAAAAATTATTCACGTGTTAATTTATCAACGTTTGTTTATAAATAATTTATATAACCCTAATGAATAGCGTAAATCAGGTAAATAAAAAATAACAATAATGTTAATTTCGTGTTTATTAAAGTTAATAAGTTCAAAAATTAAATTTTCCAACTGCTAAAAAATTAAATTTTCCACTTATTAACAGACATAGTAGTAATAGGTGATTATATAAATAAATAGTATTAATACATATTATGGTAGATATTAACAATGAAATTTTAAAAATTAATTCAATAAAGAATAATGGTTTTTATGATGTCGATTTAAATCCTAATCTTGATTTATTTGAAGAAATAAATAAATTAAAAAAAGAAAAGAACGCAATAATTCTGGCCCACTATTATCAGGAATCAGATATACAGGATATAGCTGACTTTATAGGCGACAGTTTAGGATTAGCCCAATATGCAGCAAAGACAACGGCAGATATAATAGTTTTTGCTGGTGTTCATTTTATGGCAGAAACTGCTAAAATTTTAAATCCTCAAAAAAAAGTTTTATTACCAGATTTAAAAGCGGGTTGTTCTTTAAGTGATTCAGCTCCAACTCCCTTATTTAAAATATTCAAAGAGAAACATCCTGATCATAAAATAATTACTTATATCAACTGCAGTTCAGAAATAAAAGCTCTTAGTGATATAATTTGCACTTCATCAAATGCAAAAATAATCGTTGATAGTCTACCTATAAGTCAACCTATAATTTTTGCACCTGATAAGAACCTTGGAGCTTATATCAACAAAATAACCGGAAGAAATATGTTGTTATGGAATGGCTCATGTATGGTTCATGAAATTTTTAGTTTAGAGAAAATCACCAAATTAAAAATAAGACATCCAGATGCTAAATTTATTGCACATCCCGAATGCGAAGAGAATGTATTAGCTCTGGCAGACTATATAGGCAGCACTACGGCTCTTTTAAAGTTTACCCAACATAATCCCTCAAAAATATTTATTGTGGCTACAGAGACCGGGATTCTGCATCAAATGCAAAAATTAAATCCACACAAAACTTTTATCCCTGCGCCACCCAATAATTCCTGCGCCTGTAATAATTGTCCATATATGAAGTTAAACACACTTGAAAAATTATTTATTTGTTTAAATTATGAAACTCCGGAAATATTAATGTCTCCTGAACTTTTAAATGCAGCTAGAAAACCAATTGAAATAATGTTAGAAATAAGTGCTCAATACGGTTTGTAAATTTTTAATTAAATTTTTTTAAAAAATCTATTTCTGAAAACATTTTATAATTAATTTTATTCAATGATTACTTATTTAAAACACTTAAACTATTTTAGATTCTATCTATATTCTATTTTATTTTATATACTAATTTTTATTTCTTCTTGTGCTAGTAATAAAATTTCAGTTTACTCCGATAACAGATTTACACCTATTTCAAAAGTTGAAACAGATTTTTATAAATCTCCAGAGACAAGGTTTGGACAAGATAGTACCCGTGCTATCGGTATATCAATTTCTGGTGGTGGATCCAGAGCTCAATATTTTGGATTAGGTATATTAATTGGTTTAGATGAAATTAAAAAAGACAGTATTTCTTTTTTAGATCAATTAGATTATTTTTCAACAGTTTCTGGTGGTGGTTTTGCTGTAGGTTATTATTTATCTCTTATGAAAAATAATGTACTACTCAATAGATCTTTTTTAGATTTTTGGCATTCTGATGACAGGAAAATAGTTTTACAGGAATTTCTTTCTCGTGATGTAAGTGTTACTTCTGTATTTAAACTTTCCCGTTATGAAAAAAACAGAATCAGGAAGCCCTACCCTACTATGATTGAAACAGAATTACTTCAATATGGTAAAATATATAATGGAAAAAAAATAGAAAGACTTTATTTAAGCGATTTCTTTATTCCGGCTAAATCAGATGTACAAGTTACTATGCCGATGTTTGTAACAAATGGTACTATTTATAATAACGGAGAACGGCTTCCATTTATGCCACATATCATAGACGACTTAAAAATTGAAGGATCTTTGTTACCTGTTGAAAAATTTAATATTAATAAAGGTTATGGCTTACCGTTATCTTACGCAATAACCGGTAGCGCTGCTTTTCCTGGTGTTTTACCAATGTTAAAATTTAATATCAAAGACAATGCTGATTCTGTAATTAGAGTAATTGATGGCGCTCCTGTAGATAATTTGGGTTATACTACTCTGTTTGAATTATTGCATTGTGATAAATTAGAAAATAAAAATAAAAAATTATTAATTGTAGATTGTTCAGGATTAGGAAAAGAATTACAACTTCAGGATAATGATAAAGTAAAAATATTAAAACTATTAAAAAAGTCTTTGCTTTTTGCAGTTGAAATAAACCTATTTAACTCTGACGATAATATAAAATATCTTACAAAATTTTACGATCTTAATGAAAATAATATTATAAGAATTGGTTTCTCTTCTATAAAAGAAAAATTTATTGAACTAGAAAAAAATCAAGACAGTGTCTCTTTGGAGCAGGTTAAAAATTTAACTAAAAGAATAAATACAGGCCATTTAAAATGGAATACTCTTTATAAGGAATTCGTGACTAATTCAGCCTTTAATGGTTATACAAAAGATAACCTTTCTGAAATCCCTACAGATAGATTTTCTCTTTTTACTATCAAAACTATTTTCCAATTATTTGAATTGTCCTCACAAGTAGAAACAAAATTAAAAATAACACCTTGGGAGAAAGAGGCTCTTATTATAGCTGGTAGATACGTTGTTTATTTAATGCAAAATGAAATAATAGGATTGCTTAATTGATAATACTATTCTGCAATTCTAAATAATTCTGTATTCTATTATTTACATTTTCTCTAATGTTCATGTAAAATAGATTTATATCAGCAATATGAAAATTCTTCTTGTGAAAAAATATCTTCCCAAAAACATTTGGTTTGCAGCTCCATAATATATTATGATGTATTTGAGCATCCACAACCCCAGGAACAATATCATTAAAGTTTTTTAGAACACCACCCTTATTCAAGTTTGCAGGTGCCATTGTATCATTCAAATTCCAGGTAAGTGGGTTCACAACAACACTAATAAAATTCTCTTTTATCACAAATTCAGGTGTATATCCTTTTTTAAATGTTCGCCATCCAACAAAACAACCAGTTTGATTCTCATTACTACATGGTGGAATTGTATTGAAATAATTTACAGGTATTGGCATTCCAATAATGTAAGCGCAAATAAGTTTCTCCATTAATGGTTTTCCATCAAAAAATTCTTTAAGTAATCTACCCGCGTGTTTTGTCCCCTGACTATGAGAAGCTATAATTATTGGCCGATCCTTGTTATAGTGTTCCATATAAAACATAAAAGCATTTTTGATATCTTCATACGCAGTATCGAAATATGGCTGAGCAATTGAACTTTCTATATAAAACGATTTTATATGTGCTTGTCTGTATCTTGGAGCAAAAACTCTGCTCGATTCATTAAATACACTGGCCTGATACAATATTGTAGAATTATCTGTTTTATCATTTAATTCCTGATTATTAATTAACGCATTCCAACTAACAAAATTTTTATCGTAGTACGTAGTAGGATGTATAAAAAAAACATCTGCTAATGAATCATTTTTTATAACATTTTTTATTTCCTTCGGAGTATTGTCTGATTTATCGTATTTCCAAGGATGAGCAGCCCAATAGTATAAATTATTGTAATCAGGAACATTTGAATTACTTTTAATTAATTCACTTTTTAATGGCTGTGCAATACAAGCAAAAATATTGGTTAATAAAAAAAGGAATACAAAAAACAACCTGAACATAATCGAACTTTTAATAAAAACTTTAATTTTGTAATTTTTCATATTCAAATCTACATTTGTTCTTTTTATCTTTAACTGTAATCATAAATAATTTAAAAATTTATTGCCATTATTCAGACACATAAGATTTCTAAAAGATGTTTTTATCTATTCTTTAACTGCATTTGGAGGACCTCAGGGTCACCTTGGAATGATTCACAAAACATTTGTCTTAAAAAATAGATATTTAACAGAAGAAGAACTAGTGGATTATTTTTCTTTCTGTCAATTACTACCAGGAGCATCAAGCACACAATTAATAGGATTAATTGGTTATAAAAGAGGTGGTTTATTTCTTTCTATAATAACACTTTTAATTTGGATACTGCCCGCCTGTTTCATAATGGGAGCGCTCTCCTTCTTACTTACTAATTTTCATCACGAAGATTTAACTACTACTCTTTTTAAATTTATACAACCAATGGCGATTGGGTTTCTTGCTTTTTCTGCTATCAAAACATTTAATATTTCAATAAAAAATCCAATCACACAGATTATAATGCTCATCAGTTTTATTTTTAGTTATTTATATTTCAAAACACCTTGGATCTTCCCCTTAATAATATTACTCGGCGGTATCGCAACTAATTTTAGCAATAAAAGAATTCCGAAAAAAGAGAATATCAAACCAAGACAAATAAAATGGACCAATATTTTATTATTCCTTTTCTTATTTTTAATTGCGGGATTTCTTAGTGAAACTGCAAGAAAACAGGAATGGCAACATAGAAAAGCTTTCAATTTATTTGAAAATTTTTATCGCTTTGGTAGTTTTGTTTTTGGCGGCGGAGATGTTTTGTTACCTATGATGTTAGATCAATACGTTGCGCGTCCAACAGATTCAAAAATTCAAAAAAATAATCCTAATGTTATAAAAATTAATAAATCAGACCTACTTACTGGTTATGGTTTGGTAAGAGCTATACCCGGTCCAGTTTTCTCTGTGGGTTCTTTCGTCGGAGGAATGGCTTTACAAAAAGAAGGTAATTCCTCTCAATTACTGGGTTGTATAATTGGAACTATTGCATTATTCTTACCTAGTATTCTTTTATTGTTTTTCTTTTTTCCCGTTTGGCAAAATTTAAAGAAATATGTTATTGTATACCGAGCGCTCGAAGGAATAAATGCAGTTGTTGTTGGGGTCATCTGGGCGGCAACGCTTTATCTTCTAAAATCTTTAGCTATTAATAATTTTAATATTGATTCAGTATTATTTGTATTAATTATTCTAGGTACTTTTTTTACCCTAAATTATACCAGAATCCCCGCCCCTTTCATTGCATTATTCTGCTTGCTTTTAGGTTTCTTTTTCTAAACTGTTATTGTAATAATTATTTATTTCTATTTCATCTTTTACGGTATCGGGTACAAGAAATCGTATAGATTTTTTATTTTTAATTAATTCGCGAATATAAGTTGACGTTATATATAATTGTGGACCATCAATAATTTTAATACTAGCCCCTACTGTATTTTCTATTTCAAACCCTGGTCTTTTATAAATAAAAAAACTATAATTTTCCAAAATATAGTTTGCATTTTTCCATTTAGAAATATTTTTAAATCCATCACTTCCCATTACTATAACAAATTCATCATTAGGGAATTTTTCCTTTAAATAAACTAACGTGTTAACTGTGTAAGAAGGTTTTGGTAAATTAAATTCAATATTACTGGCTCTTAATTTATTTTCTCCATCAATAGCAAATTTAATCAATTGGTACCGATGGTTTGCATTTAGAAGTTTTTTTTCAATTTTAAAGGGATTTTGTGGAGTTACCACAAACCATAGCTCTTTAATATTTTCAGTCTGAACGATATGATTTGCTATTATTAAATGACCGTTATGAATCGGATTAAAAGAACCAAAATATAAAGCTATTTTCATATTAAAACAATAAGATTATATAAATTCCTCTACTATAATTGTATGGGCTTCGTCAAGTCTTAAACTTAGTCTGTAACCGGATATATTTATTGTGATTGGATCTCTGGTTGCAGAAGATTTTTCTATAGTAATAATCTCTCCTGGTACACAACCCATCTCCATTAATTTAATAAACAATTCTTCATTTTCAAACGATCTAATCGTTGCTTTTTTGCCAGAATTTAATTCAGATAACCTCTTAAACATTTAATAAAATTAACTATAAATTTAGATAATAGAAATTCGTCTTATTTTCGAGTAACGAAATAATAATGACTACACATTTTTTTTATTTATTACCAACTCATTTAAAAAACAGAAAACAACTTAAGTTGTTCATTGGTAATATCATAAAGACAGAAAAAGGGCACATAAACGATTTAAATATCATATTTTGTTCTGATCTTTATTTATTGGAAATTAATAAAACCTATTTAAATCATAATTATTTAACCGATGTAATTACTTTTGATTTATCCAACAATAAAAGCACGGTTAAACCTGCTGAAATTTATATTAGTTTAGAACGAATTAGGCAGAATAGTATTGATTATCAATCTAGTATAAAGAGTGAGTTACACCGTGTTATATTTCATGGGGTTTTACATCTTTGTGGTTACAAAGACAAAACAAAATCTCAACAAACAAAAATTAGAGCAAAAGAAGATTTTTATTTAGCAAAGTTTTTTAAATATCAAAATGTTCCACGTGGAACGTAATATTTTTTCATCAAAAAGTTCCACGTGGAACAAGAAACCAATCTCTTAATACTTTTAAAAATGTTTCAGAAATACGATATTATAGTAGTGGGTGCCGGGCACGCCGGCTGCGAGGCCGCTGCTTCGGCCGCTAATATGGGTAGCAAGGTTTTGCTTATTACAATGAACATGCAAACCATTGCCCAAATGAGTTGTAATCCTGCTATGGGAGGAATCGCAAAAGGACAGATTGTAAAAGAAATAGACGCTTTGGGCGGATACAGCGGAATTGTTACCGATAAAAGCATGATTCAATTTAGAATGCTTAATAGATCTAAGGGCCCAGCAATGTGGAGCCCAAGAGCCCAAAGTGACAGGATGTTATTTGCTCAAACATGGAGGGAAATGCTGGAGCAAACACCTAATCTGGATTTTTATCAGGATACGGTTAAGGGTCTGATCGTTAATAATAACAAAGTAGAAGGAGTAATTACAGGTTTGGGTCACGAAATAAAATCAAAATCTGTTGTTTTAACCAATGGTACTTTCTTAAATGGGGTAATTCACATAGGAGAGAAAAATTTCGGCGGTGGAAGGGTTGCAGAGAAAGCGGCAACAGGCATAACAGAACAATTAGTAGCTCTTGGCTTTGAAAGTGACAGATTAAAAACCGGAACCCCTCCAAGAATTGATGGAAGAAGCTTGGATTATTCTAAAATGGAAGAACAAAAAGGTGATGATGAGATTGTTGGCTTTAGTTATTTAGAAAAACCAACACTTAAGCCGGAAAATCAAAGAAGTTGCTGGATTACCTATACAAGTCAGGAGGTTCATGATATTCTAAAAGAAGGGTTTGATTCCAGTCCAATGTATCAGGGAAGAATTCAAGGAACGGGACCAAGGTATTGCCCAAGTATTGAAGATAAAATAAATCGTTTTGCAGAAAGAGACAGGCACCAGTTGTTTGTTGAACCGGAAGGATGGAATACGGTGGAGATATACGTTAATGGATTTTCAACCTCTTTATCAGAAGATATTCAGATTCAAGCACTTAGAAAGGTTCCTGGTTTTGAGAACTGTAAAATGTTCAGACCCGGTTATGCGATTGAATATGATTATTTTCCACCTACACAACTTAAATTCAGCCTGGAAACAAAACTAATTAAAAATTTATTTTTTGCAGGGCAAATAAATGGTACAACTGGTTACGAAGAGGCGGCATGCCAAGGTTTAATGGCAGGGATTAACGCACATCAAAATGTAAATAATTTAGAACCTCTGGTATTAAAAAGAAGCGAAGCTTATATTGGAGTGCTAATAGATGACCTAATTAATAAAGGTACCGATGAGCCTTACCGGATGTTTACCAGTAGGGCAGAATTTAGAACCCTTTTAAGACAAGACAATGCAGATATCAGGCTCACAGAAATAAGCTACAAATTGGGCCTGGCTGGGCAGGATAGGATGGATAAGTTATTAGTAAAAAGAAAGGGAGTAGAAGAAGTTAAAGAAATCCTGTTTAATACAAGCTTTGAAACAGAAGAGGTAAACGAATTTTTAATTAGCGTATACTCATCTCCGTTATTAATAAAACAAAAAACAGCACAAATATTATTAAGGCCAGGAGTTGGGCTAAAAGCAATGATGTTGGCATTGCCTAAATTAAATGAACTGCTGTGTAATTTTGATTCAGATATTATAGAACAGGCTGAAATTCAAATTAAGTATGATACATACATAGAAAAAGAAAAAGAACTGGTCGTTAAAATGAGTCAGTTGGAAAATCTAAATATTCCAGATAATTTTAATTACAACAAATTAGTTTCTTTAAGCAATGAGGCAAGACAAAAGTTCACAAAAATACAACCCAAGACACTTGGTCAGGCGTCAAGAATTTCAGGTGTAAATCCAAGCGATGTTCAAATATTAATGCTTTTTATGGGTAGATAAAAACTATAAAAATGAAAACAAAAGAAAATATTTTTTCAGAGGTGAACGGTTTTTTAAACTCATTGGCAATTAAAATAAAAACCATTGATAATAATAGACCCTGGGGTGGTTTTTTTGTTATTGAAGAATCAAACACCGCCCAATTTATTGATTATTTTTTTCCTACAGTAAACAAAGAGGAAATACAAAAAGGAAAATTAAGTCCTAAGATATTATTGGTTGCTCCTAATAAAAAATTAAGCTGGCAGTATCATCATCGCAGAGCAGAAATATGGAAATTAATAAAAGGCGAAGCGGCAATTATTCGGAGCGAAACCGATGTTGAAAATAATTTGGAGCTATTAATTATTGATGATATTATTACTCTTAAACAAGGAGAAAGACACCGACTTGTTGGATTATCAGAGTGGGGGATAGTTGCTGAAATTTGGATGCATACGGATCCCGAAAATCCAAGTGATGAAGATGATATCATTAGAATAAATGATGAATTCGGAAGGGCATGATAGTTTAAATAAATCATTTTTTATTCCAATAAGAATTTCATTATGTGGCGCGATTGGCCTTATAACCAATCGCGCATTTTTTAGAGAAGAACAGTTAAAAATTATCGACCCTACAAAAATCTTTAAAATTTATAAAAGATCTAAAAGAAATAAAAGTAAATTTACTTTCAACACATAATGATCTATTTTAGGCACTTGCTTTTCCACCCAGTAATAACAGCTCATTAACGTGAACCTCTGTTACGTATTTTTTATTGCCTTCTTTATCTGTATAATCGCGGGAGACGAGTTTCCCTTCTACAGCCACCTCGCTACCTTTATTCAGATATTTTTCTGCAACGTCTGCAAGTTTTCCCCAAGCAACAAGATTGTGCCATTGTGTTTCCTTAACTTTCTCGCCTTTTAGGTTTGTGAATATTTCATTGGTTGCAACAGAAAACTTCACGAGTTTTTTACCAGACTCTGTTTTTTTAATGTCTGGTGATTTCCCAAGATTTCCGATTAGTTGAACTTTGTTTCTTAAAGAATACATAATTGTGTTTTTTTAATTGTTTATAAAATTATATCTCAGTTATTATGGGCGCCTCAATAATAACAATGCAAAGGTGCACCTGCTTTATTTTAATATTCGGTATTTATTCGTTTGTTGTTGAAAATACATATTTGAAAGCGTGTAAAAACGGATAAGTCTGATGATTCTAATTGTATTTTTGAAATTAAAAAAACAACATGCAACACACCCCATTAAAAAATTGTATCGCCTGTAGTAAAGTTATTAAAGGAAGAATAGATAAAAAGTTCTGTAATGATTATTGCAGAAACGGATATAATAATCAACTTAAATCCGCGGCTAATAATTATGTTAGAAATATCAATAACAGACTTTCGAAAAACAGAAGAATTCTTGAAAATATTTTAGGAGAAAAAGATTCAATGATAAAATTGAAAAAAGAATATATGATGCAGCTTGGATTTTCTTTTAATCTTACCACCCAAATACATAAAAATAAATTAGGCGCCCATTACTTCTATTGTTACGAATACGGATACATGCCCCTGGACAACGAATGGTGTGTGATTATAAAAAACGAATACATGTGAAACTATGCCCTGAGTTTTAAAACGCCTTGACGATATTTTTCTTTTGTGTCATCTGAATAATCATAGGACTCAGAAATATCGTCAGACTGAAGTTCAATTCTTTTTATTATATCCTTAAGTAATGAAAATCGCTGAACGGTATAGGGAATAGTATCAAGGCCAGATACAAATTTTAAAATGTAATTATAAATACCAATTAAATTTCCAGCCAGAATTGTAGTGCCAAACATGTTTGAAGAAATAATCAAAGAACCGCCTATTACAATTAATACCAGCATTTCTATTATTCCAAAATTCCAAGCCTCTTTATCTGATATTTTAATCTGAAGGTTACGTAGCTTGTTATAATGCCTGAGTATTGATTCGTTATTCCCAATTGCAATTATACTAACCTGGTTTTCCAATTCGTCGTTTTTCAACTGACTTAATTTTCTCATTTTTTTACCATAGAAATAGCTGATGATAATCACCGGAAAAAGAATTGCATAACAAATTAATACCACGCTGCTTTCATAAAAATAAAGGAGAATCAAAGACCCTACAATATTATAAAAAGCCTCTATTATATACGGAAGGTCAGATTCTAAAAAATCCACCAATTCTCTGGAAAGGGTGGAATGTGCACTTAGTTTAGAGATATCAGATTTCCCGTATCTGCGATTCAGAAATCTTGTTACCAATGAAGTATAAATCGCAGAAAAAGTTCTGGTATCATACATGTGCCTTATCGTACTAATAACCAACCAACACAAATGAACAACAGAAAGAATAATTAATCCCTGATATTTTCCTTTTATCAGATCGTTTACAGCAACACCCAACATAAAGGGCCTTAAAAGGGTACCCAACATTTCCAAACAAAAAAGAGAATATGTTATAGCAAGTTTTGCCCTATATCTCTTAATTAGTTTTCCAATTAAATCGAGCTTATACATAAATTTTATTTTTAAAAACAGAAACAATAGTCAATACCCAATGGATTTGACTTAACAAAAAGAAAAAAATAAAATAGGTAGTAACAGGAAATCAGCGGGTTAGATCTTGATATGTTCTTCTCTTGTGCTGACAGAATTTAAAGGAACGCCACTAATATAACCCTGGCATTTCAAGCTTCCACATGTACAATTAAAGGGCTCCATTTTATCATTTAAAAAATCAGCGTAATTGAGGGTTAGTTCTTCGCCTTTTTTTATTGGATGTAATGCAACAACATTAAGTCCTTTATAAACCGTGTTGGCCTCGCAACTATGATTTTGAGGAGCCCAACCCGCCGGATTTTCATCCCAGAGCAAAAATACTTCATTACTGAGAGGATATGCGTATTTTTTAAAGTTTTCTAATTCTTTAACAGTCCAGTTGTTATTCACATATGATTGAGATACAATGCGTTGTGATCTTTCTTCTCCCTTGAAAATCAACTCATTGGCTTCAATATCTTTGGTGGCATAGATTCCGTATCCAGAGATGGAGTTGCCCCTCATTTTATATTTTTTCTGGTTTCGAAGATATCTTGCCCTGCCTTCTTCAATAATCATTCGTAAAAAAGTATCAGGACTGCAGCCGTCCATTTTTAAAATATAATCTGCAGAACCCTCATACCCACCACTGTAAAAAACGGAGCACGTAAAATTGATTTCCAGAAAAAACAAATCACCATGTTCGTTCATTCTGAAATCCAGTCTTGCATATCCAACACCACCAAAACCATTAAAAATATCTTCAGCAGATGTTTTTAATTTATCAGACAGCTCAAAATCTTTGACAGCTCTGTTGGCTTCGGTATGAAGTTCGGATGTTTTTAAAGCATAGGTTTTAAACTTTTTACCTTCCGGAAAAACATACTCAACGGGGGCGAACACCTTGGTGGATAAAAGGCTTTCTGGATTTCTTACCAGCATAACAGTAAATTCTCTTCCATCAATATATTCTTCCACCAGCAAAGGCCCGTATTCATCAATGATTGAACTGATTTTTTTAAACAGCTCGCCATAATTATATACCAGCGATTTTTCGTCAATACCTAAACTGTCTCCAGCTTTTGATGGCTTAACAAACAAAGGATAGGAGAGATGCTTGCATTGTGTTTCGATATCAGACAATTCTTCAATCAAAGCATAATTTGGCGTTTTTACGCCTTGTGTGTAAGCAACATATTTCATTAACTCTTTTGTAGGATCATACAAAAGGGAACTTGGTCCTGTAAAAGGAAGATTTAGTAATTCAAGAAAATAAATAACATCAATTGAAGGAACGGCCCACTCCAGATAACCTTCGCATAGGTTTACAAAAACGTCAAAATTTTTCTTACTGAGCTCTTTAAGCTGTTTATAGGTGGTAAGTTTATTTAACAATACATGCTCGATCTCACATTCTGGAAGGAGCAGAGAAAGGTCTCTTGGAGGATCATAATGTTGATAATCTACATCGGAGGTAGAATAATCGGGCAGTAAAACACAAACTTTTTTTACTGCAAATTGGTTTTTATTTTTCAATTCATTTGACATCTGATTCCTGCTATAAATTAAGATCTTATAGCCTTCTTTTTATTATTATTGACATGAGAAATAATTTTTGAGTAACCCCTTTTAATGGCATCATTTAGAATTTCTTCAATAAGTTGTGAAAAAGTTCTTCCTGAAAATTTTAATATTGCTCCAATAGAAGTAAAATTTTCATCCTCGCTAATTCCGCATTGTGCATTTACTTCCAATACATACAATTTATTAGTTACTAAATCCATTCTGATATCAACCCTCGTGTAGCCCATACCTTTAGTTGCAACATAAGCTTCCCAGCTTAATTGTTTTATAGAATCAATCAAAGATGGATCCGGTAACTGATACTCATAAAAATTCTCATCTTCGGGCATTGGAGATTCTGTTTCATAAATTTCCCAAAGACGGTCAAAAGATAAAAACTTTTCTTTGTCAGGAAGAGATTGATGAAAAACGCGTTCGACTGGCGTATAAATAACTGCATCATTTGGTCGGTCATAAGAGCCGCTGATAAATACTGTAAATTCCGGGCCGGCAATAAATCGTTCTGCAATAATTCCATCTGCATTCAAATTCCAGCCTCTATAACCGTCCAACAAACTATCAACCAATATCGTTAGCTCTTCTTTATTATCTACAACGTTTTTAATTCCCACCCCCATACTTCCACCGGATACAGCAGGCTTAATGATAACAGGAGTTCCTGTTTTATTTAAAATATCTTCTGCATTAAAATCTCCCTTACTTCTAAAAAAAGTCCACTCCGCATTAGCTACACCCGCCATGTCGAAAGCTTTTTTCATAGGAATTTTTGACGTGGTAATATTATAAAAGAACTCATCCGAACCTGTATAAATAATCTCTTTTTCTTCTAGATATTTAATTACAGAAAGCCCGGGAGCGCCATTTATTTCATCGCCATCACAAAGATTGAGTGCAACAGGAAAGAAAGTATCGCGGTCTGACTCAATCTCATTAATAACCGCTTTAAAATTATTCATATTTATTTCTTTCCATTCCCACAAAATATTCAAAGTTTTAAAAACAGCAGTATACTCGGCAATGCTTTGTGTAAAATCGTAATAATAATCTATATGCTCATCCTTTGATTCTATTGCAGGTGCCAGTACCCAAACTTTTATTTTTAGATTTTTCGGTAAAGAAAATTTAAATAAAGAAGCAACGGCTCTTGTCATTAATTTAAAAATTAGATATCAAAAATTTGAGAACGTATAAAATCGGTTAGTCTGTATTTTTTTAAAATGTCTTTTGGAATTGTAGAAGCGCCCGTAATTTCTCCAAGACAATTCTTACTTCCGCAGTTACAAAAAAAAGACTGAGCCATATTTTTTTCCGTAGAAGGATAAAAAGAACAAAGCTCATCTCCTGCCGCAATGTCTTTTATTGCAATCAAAAGCATCGAGGTGGTATCAAAAAAAACATTAGGATCACAACTATGATTAGTGTATTTAAGTAAAAAAGGAAACAAAGAAATATGTTTATTTATTTCGGTTTGAATGGTAAAGCAACTCGGCTCATAAAAATATCCATTTTCTTTAAAAGCAGTGATTATGGCGTCTTTTTTTATTGTGCACAATGAACGAAGAAAACGCATTCCGGATTCTGGCTTTATACAAATTTCCGAGAAAGAGTTTTTGCTAATAAGAATGACAGCCTCCTTATCAACAGTACCGTCTTGCATAAAGTTATTTATTTAGAATTTAATAGATTGGTAGTAATCAACGGAAAGATATAAAGTATAATATTAGTAATAAAAAAAATTATACCGATTTTTTCAACAATTATCAATCAATCAAAAACAGGTTTATATAATCTGTTTTTAAAAAAAGAAGAAACAAGAAAAAGAGAAATAAATTGCTGATGTAAAATCAAAGAAGAATGATCAGCTCAATAATATCAAAATTGTTATTGACGACACAATGATTTAATAATATCAGTATGATTTGGATATAATTCTATTAGTTCGGTAGCTTTTGCTAATTTAAAATCATTAAAATCAAAGCCCGGAGCAACGGTGCAACCAACGAATGAAAACAGGCTTTCGTTGGCGGGCCTGCTTGCAAACCAGCAATTGGCGGGAACAACAAACTGAAAACACGCTTCATTATCTATATTGTTTCCAAGTTTTACAATTTCAAGTGTACCATTATTGTCTATAATATAAATCAACAGTGTTTGTCCGGCATAAAAATGCCAGCACTCGTCGCTTTTTATTTTATGAAAAGCAGAAAAATTACCTTGTTCCATTAAGAAGTATATAGCTGTTGAAATAGGGCGGCTTTCGGAAAACCTTTCAGGTAAATCATTTGCAGAAATTTGTTCAGCGCTTCTATAGTTTTCTTTATACCAGCCACCTTCGGGATGAGGCAGCATTTGAAACTGGTCAATTAGATCTTTAGCGGTCATTTTTTATAAATTATCATATTCGTAAATAGGGTCGATGTGTGTTCCTGGTTCCATTTCACAAACGGGTTTAATAATACCATCGTTTAATCCATATACCCATCCATGTAAATGAGGGCGTTGTTCATACTTCCAGGCTTTTTGAATGATTGAAGTTTTTGCTAGATTCATAATTTGTTCTTTAACATTCAATTCAACCAGCATGTCTGCTCTTTTGTCTTCATTGGTCTCTTTTTCCAAATTCGATTGGTGAATTCTATAAACATCTTTAATGTTTCTGAGCCATTTATTTATGATACCAAGAGAGTGGTTTCCCATTGCTGCTCTAACCCCGCCACAACCATAGTGACCACAAACAATAATATGCTTTACCTTAAGCACCTGAACAGCATATTCTAAAACGCTTAACAGGTTTAAGTCTGTATGAACAACCATATTGGCAATATTCCTATGTACAAAAATTTCACCGGGCTGGGTTCCGGTTATTTTATCTGCAGGTACCCTACTATCACTACATCCAATCCATAAAAATTCTGGAGTTTGAATGTGAGATAATCGCTTAAAAAAGTCTGTGTCTAATTGAACCTGCTCTGTCGCCCAGGCTTTATTTTCGAGTAAAAGTTTATCGTAAGAGTTTATCATTTTTTATTTTTTTTGAAGGTAAAGAAATAAAGCAATTTGAAATGAATTTATATTTAAAAAGAAGGATCATTTACTAATTTATGAAGTTCATTAAAATCATTCTTATTGATAGTACAAATGATATTTTTCAAATGAGCGTGACTTAAAAATTCATTAATAGTATCAATTACATCTCTGTCGATATGTTCAGCATGTACCAGATCAATAATGAGATTGGTATTTTCTGGAATCAATTCAAGCTTTTCTTTTAGTATGGGTTTAATAAAAAAAGAAACATCTTTTCTAAGACGAATCAAATAATTATTTTTTTCATGAATCACAAAAACCGCTGTTCTGAAGTTGCTTCTGATGGTATAAAAAAGCCCTAGAGAGATACCAATAACAACACCCTTAAGAAGATCTGTTAGAACGATAGCCAAAATTGTAACAACAAAAGGCATGAATTGTTCCCATCCTTTTTTGTAATACTCTTTAA
Source organism: Chitinophaga pinensis (assembly GCA_943333125.1). GTDB lineage: Bacteria > Bacteroidota > Bacteroidia > Chitinophagales > Chitinophagaceae > Ferruginibacter > Ferruginibacter pinensis_D. The sequence goes on along the minus strand of CALQSB010000014.1, from coordinate 31,908 downwards.
AAAGAGAAACACGAGTAAGTTTATATCCGGTGAAAACAAGGATCGCCGCCAATGCCGCCTTTGGAATCATATTTAAAACCACGGGAGCAAAACAAACACAAATTAAAATCAACAATCCATGTATGATGGCACTGCTTTTTGTTTTGGCCCCAGCATTCACATTGGCGCTGCTTCTAACGATAACGCTTGTAAGAGGAAGCCCACCAATAAGCCCGCTTGCCATATTGCCAAATCCCTGAGCCACCAGCTCTCTGTTTGGGGGAGTAACCCTTTTAACAGGGTCTAATTTATCAACAGCCTCAATACTTAATAAGGTTTCAAGCGAGGCCACAATTGCTATTGTAAATCCACTAACCCATACATCTGCGTTGGAAATATAACTCCAGTTTGGGAAATTAAAGAAAGAGAAAAATTCGGCAGAAGATGAAGCGACAGGAATTTTTACTAGATGAGCTTCTCTGTTTGTAAGAACAGAATCGATGCCACCTAAAAATTTATTAATTAAAATACCGGCGATTACCACAAGCAGCGGACCGCTTAAAATTTGAAACAATCTTTTTTCTTTTATTTTTTTTGATTCATAAATAATTAGAATAAAAATACCCACCAATCCTATAATAATCGAAATAGGGGTAATAAAATTCACGGCATTAAATACAGCAGAAAAAGTGTTTTCTCCTGAAATTTGTAAAAAAGTTTCGTCACCCTCATAGTCTTTGTCGTAGCCAACAAGATGAGGCAGTTGTTTTAAAATCAGAATAATTCCAATTGCAGCCAACATGCCTTTAATAACGCTATTGGGTACATAATCACCGATTATACCCAACTTCAAAAAGCCCATAATTATTTGCAGTAAACCGGCAATAACAACAGCTAAAAAAAACGCTTCAATTGCGGGTAGCTTTAAAACGGTTGCAGCAACAATAGCGGTTAATCCTGCTGCAGGACCACTTACACTTAAATGACTCCCACTTATTAATCCAACAACAACGCCGCCAACAACACCTGCAATGATACCCGAAAATTCACCCAGGCCGCTCGCAACTGCAATTCCCAAACACAATGGAATAGCCACCAAAAAAACAACAATTGCTGCAGAAAAATCAGCACCCAAACTTGTAAAATACTTTTTCATAATAAAATTTAATAATGATAAGAAACGTGTCTTTGTTTTCGATTCGTTTAAAATCAAAAACAATAAAACATTTCGCAATGAATTAAAAACAGATAACTGAATTTGAAAATAACCCAGTTAATACACTTAAATGAAAATAAAACTATCGGGAGGCGGCGAAAGGATATCAGAGAAACCTTTTAAACTCTTTTTCTCTGAAATGGTAAAATATGAATTTGAGCAACCAATGATTAATACATTGGCAGTCACGTTTGATTCTTTTGTGATTGAATAAAAATTATCTTGATCTTTTTCCGTTTTTTCTGATTGCTCTGATTTTTCCTCGTCCTGATATTTCTTTTCATTATTGAAAGAGGTATCCGATAAGACATAATAAAAATCGCCACCTAAAAAATACAGCGTGCAAATACAAAGCAAAAAAGAAATTAACAATGCTCGAATGCAAAGCGGATTGTCAAAAAAATAAACCATTCTTTTCATAGTCGTTGCAAAGATAAACAGGAAAATTAATTACAAAGGAATATTATAAAAAGAAAAAGCCTACGTTAATCCGAATCTAATGTTTTGTGTAATAAAATTAAACAAGGCAGTTTAAATTAAATATTCATTCCTCCACAGGCGCTGATTGTTTGTCCTGTAATGTAGTTTCCCATGTCGCTTGCCAGAAATAAACAAACATTAGCAATGTCTTCTGCAGTTGCAAATCTTCCTAAAGCAATCATTGATTTATATTTATCGGCATTAGTACCTTCTTTTAGGTAATTTGTCATATCGGTTTCCACAAAACCAGGAGCAATTGAATTACATCTAATATTTCTGCTACCGAGTTCTTTAGCAACGCTTTTAGTGAAACCAATAACACCCGCTTTACTTGCAGCATAACTGGCTTGTCCAGCATTTCCCATTTCTCCAATAACACTGCTCATATTTATTATACTGCCAGATCTGGCCTTCATCATGGGCTTAATAATTTGTTTCGTCATATTGAAAACACTATTAAGATTTACCTGCATTACTTCGTTCCATTGTTCATAAGTCATACGAAGCAAAAGATTATCCTTTGAAATGCCGGCATTGTTTACACAAATATCAATCTGATTAAACTCAGCCAATACATCGGCTACCAGGGTTTCGCAAGAGGCATAATCAGCAGCATTGCTTTGATAAGCCTTTGCTTTTACGCCAAAAGCAACAAGTTTTTCAACAAGGATATCTGCTTTCTCTTTACTTCCATCACTTACATAAGTAAACACAACATGAGCACCATTTTCTGCAAACTTTAAAGCTACAGCTTCACCAATTCCTCTGGCAGCACCTGTGATAATGGCAACTTTTCCTTCTAATAATTTCATTTTATTGTTTTATTAATATATGCAAAAGTAAGATTGAAGGGGATATAAAAAAAGTAATAAAAGAAAAGTGAAAAATTATATTAAAGACAGTATTTCTTCAATTATTTTTCTTTCATTGTTTAGTCTTGGTACTTTATGCTGACCGCCCACCCGATTATTATTTTGAAGCCATTTCGTAAATGTTCCTTTGGGTAATTGGTGAACATAAGGCAAACGCAAAGCGATGTCTTTATATCTTTTTGCCTCGTAATCGCTGTTTACATTTTTTAATGCAAGATCAAGTTCAAATGTAAACTGATTAATATCTAAAGGCTCTTTGTCAAATTCAATCAACCATTCATGTGCCCCATTATTTTTATCAGAAAAATATACAGGAGCTGCTGTATAATCCATAACTACAGATCCGGTTTTTTGAGCAGCTACAGCAATAGCCTTGTCTGAATTATCCACGATTACTTCTTCACCAAAAGCATTCATATAGTGTTTTAATCTTCCGGTTACTTTTATTCGATAAGGGTTTAAGGAAGTGAATTTTATGGTGTCTCCAACAAGATATCTCCACAAACCACCGGTAGTGCTAATAATTAATGCATAGTTTTTATTTATTTCTACTTTATCCAAACCGAATGTCTTCGGTAATTTTTTTCCATATTCTTCAACAGGCATAAACTCGTAGAAAATTCCATGTTCTGTAAACAAGGTCATTCCGTCGTTCTCGGGACCATCCTGTCCGGCAAAAAAACCTTCACTGGCATTGTAAATTTCGAGGTAGTTAATAGGCTTTCCAATGATTTTTTCAAATTGATCACGATAAGGAATAAACGAAACGCCGCCATTAATATATAATTCTAAATTAGGCCAAATTTCGCTAATTGTTTGTTTTCCTTTTATTTCAAGAATTCGTTTTAACAATAATAATGTCCAGGTTGGAACACCTGCAAGAGAGGTAACGTTTTCATTGGCTGTAGACTGGGCTAGCTTTTCAATCTTTTCGCCCCAATCATCCATAAGCGCAACGCTCAATTCGGGAGTGCGAAGCCACTGGCCCCAGAATGGAGTGTTTTGCATAAGCACAGCGCTTAGGTCGCCATATTGTATTTCGCCATTAAAAGTACTGATTTGATGAGAGCCTCCAACAACAAGACCTTTACCGGTTAATAAATCACTCGAAGGAAAATTATTATAATAGTTGGTAAGTACATCTTTGCTTGCTTTAAAATGATTTTCATTCAAGCTCTCATCACTTACCGGAATAAACTTGCTTTTATTTCCTGTAGTTCCGCTGCTTTTGGCAAACCATTTCACCGGCGCGTTCCACAATACATTTTCTTCTCCATCGAGCATTCTTTGTATATAAGGTTGCAGGTCTTCATATTCACTGATGGGAACATGAAGCTTAAATTCCTTTACTGAAAATAATTTTGAAAAAGAGTGTTGCTTTCCAAAAACAGTATACTGTGCCGAAGTAACCAAATCTTGTAATACTTCTCTTTGTGAAACAACAGGATGATTCGTCCAGTTCTTTATACGCCAAAGGCGCATCCTTGCTAATTTAGATATTGCGGGGGAAAGCAACTTCATTGACCTAAGATAAAGAATTTTATCTGTATAAAAACTAATGTGTTTTATTACTAAATTGTAAAATAAAAAATTGTTTTTAGTAATTTTCTTTGGAAGCCTGTTCGTGAAGATAATCTTTGCGTTTAAGTTCAAAATTACGACCGAGATAAAGTCCTCTTACCTGCTCATCGCTTGCCAGTTCTTCTGCTGTGCCATGTTTGAATATTTTCCCGTCTATTAATAAATATGCCCGATCACAGATGGATAATGTTTCATTTACATTGTGATCGGTAATAAGAATACCAATGTTTTTATATTTTAAGCGGGCTATAATCTCCTGAATATCTTCAACAGCAATAGGATCAACTCCCGCAAAAGGTTCATCTAATAAAATAAATTTTGGATCAACGGCCAGGGCCCGGGCAATTTCGGTCCTTCTCCTTTCGCCCCCACTTAGGGTGTCGCCATTGTTTTTACGAACATGGCCCAATCTAAATTCATTCAGAAGTGATTCAAGCTTTTCTTTTTGTTCTTTTTTAGAAAGTCTGGTCATTTCTAAAACCGCCATAATATTATCTTCTACACTTAGTTTTCTGAAAACACTGGCTTCCTGAGGCAAATATCCAATTCCTAATTTTGCTCTTTTATACATTGGAAGCTTGGTAATGTTGATATCATTTAAGAAAACCTCACCTTTATCTGATTTTACCAATCCAACTACCTGATAAAAAGAAGTTGTTTTTCCGGCACCATTAGGACCTAGCAGTCCAACAATTTCTCCCTGACTTACATCAAACGACACATCGTTAACCACGGTTCTGCTACCGTAAGTTTTCACCAAATTTTTAGAATGTATCGTTAAGGCCAATTTATATTTTTTACAAAAATAACTCTTGTTAGGTACTCAATTTCTATTTATTTAATAAAACAGCAATAAAAAAGACGGATTGCAACGAACAATCTTTGATACTTTTTTTATTTGGGATTATCTTTACTGCTCTTTATAAATTATATTACGAAATTAATTGCTATTCTTAAATACAATTAAGATAAGCGAAAAGACAAAAAAAGAATAATGAAAGTTACAGATCACATCAATCATTCGGACAAAACACTAATTTCTTTTGAGATTTTACCGCCATTAAAAGGAAAAGGAATACAATCTCTATATGGCCACCTTGACCCATTGATGGAATTTAACCCCTCTTTTATTAATGTAACTTATCACAGAAGTGAACATAATTTTAAAAAGCGAGCAGATGGAAGCTTTGAAAAGGTGGTAATCAGAAAACGTCCGGGAACAGAATCTATCTGTGCTGCAATTATGAATAAGTATAATGTTGATACTGTTCCGCATTTAATATGTGGTGGTTTTGGAATCGGTGAAACTGAAGATGCTTTAATCAATCTAAATTATCTTGGAATAGATAATGTTTTGGTATTGAGGGGAGATGCCGCAAAAAATGAAACCAGTTTCGAGCCCGAACCAGGAGGACATAAATTCGCTATTGATCTTTTAAAGCAGGTTACTAATTTAAACGAAGGAATATATCTCGAAGAAGATTTGAAAAACACCTCTAAAACTAAATTCTGCATTGGTGTTGCCGGTTACCCTGAAAAACATTTTGAGGCACCAAATATGGAAAGCGATTTAAAATACCTTAAAGCAAAGATAGATGCAGGTGCTGATTATATTGTAACACAAATGTTTTTTGATAATGCAAAATATTTTTCTTTTGTTAATGCCTGCAGAGAGATTGGTATTACGGTTCCTATTATTCCGGGATTAAAACCAATCTATACAAAAAAACAACTTACTATTTTACCTAAGACGTTTAACATAGACTTACCTACACCATTAACCGAAGCTGTGAACAGTTGCAAGAATGACGAAGAGGTTGAAAAAATAGGGGAGGAGTGGTTATTAAATCAATCCATAGAATTAAAGAAAGCCGGAGTTCCGATATTGCACTATTATACACTTGGCAGACCTTTTCTGGTGGCCAATGTGGTAAAAAAATTACTGTAAAAATATTCTTTTACTAACTCTTATCATGCATATAAATAATAAAATACAGAATGGCATTAATGTGATTATTGTGCTGTGTTTTTTATTTATTCCCAAACTAATCTTTTCACAGCCTAAACCAAAATATGATATAACCGGCGCCTGGTCGGGATATGTAAAGACGTCAGATAAAAAAATAACTTATGAGGTAGTCATTAGCGATAGTTCGGGAACCTATGTTGGTTATTCGAAAATTATTTTTAATAATAAAGGAAAAGAATATTCGGCTATTAAATCATTATCGATCAGAATAGAAGAAGAAAAATACATATTGGAGGAAGAGCAGCTGCTTTCGGATAATTTTGAAAATGATGCGCCTAGAAAAATAAAACAGATTAATACTCTTGACTTGGTTATAGGCACTAAAAAAATGCAATTTTCCGGAGAATTTAAAACCAAGGCAACGATGGGTTTAAAGAGCGCAACTGGAGAGGTTTTTTTACAAAAAGCAATAGTTCCTGATACTTCATTGCTTTTCAGCGAGCTGAATAAAATGGGGTTGACAGAAAAATTATCTTTTGTGAAGGAAGCAAAAGAACAGGCGGCAATTGCAGCAGCCGCGCCTCAAAAACCCAAAGACACGGTTGTAATTGCAACTAAAGCGCCTATTCAAACCGCTGTGGTTATTAATACTCCGCCACCAGCAAAATCCCCAATACCAAAACCTGTACCACCCCCAATTGTAAGAGCAACAGCAAATAAACCACCGGCAGCGACCTCTAAAACATCGGTTGCCATTGTTCAAAAACCAACAACACCAACTCCCGCAACTGTTGTTCCTGCTCCCAAAGTTGTAAGAACTCCAAGGCCAGAAACGGTTATTGCGGCGGGATCTGCATCAGACTTAAATAAAAGAAGCATAGAAACCATCCAGACGGTTTATTTTAAAAACGACAGCCTCAATCTTATTTTATATGACAATGGTGAAGTGGATGGAGACACGGTAAGCGTAGTAGTAAATGGAAAGGTAATAATGGGCAAAAAAGGACTAAGTACTAAAGCAATTACAGAAACACTCTATATAACTCCAGAAATGGGAGACTCGCTTCAAATGATCATGTATGCCGAAAACCTTGGGGCCATAGCGCCTAATACGGGCCTGTTGATTGTTCTGGACGGAAAAGACAGGTATGAAATCAGGTTTTCGGGTGATTTAAACAAAAACGCTGCTATTATTTTTAAAAGAAGCAGATAGTTTTTCTTCTGTGTAATTGATTTTCAAGCATTTGTATTTTAATCTGGGTTTAATAATTATTATGACAACAACATAATAAAATGAAATGATTGTGCGTTATAGCTATACAAAATCCACCTTATGGCAAAACTAACTACACAACAAGAAGTAATCCTCGTTCAGGGAACGGGTTTCACAAGCCGACAGTATTGTGAAAAAACCCCGCCACCTAATAATAATAACTATTTATCTCAAAATGAAAAGCTGAAACAAGCTTGCTGGAATGGAATGTTGAAAGACATGATGCCAGAGCTTTTTTTCATGTTTACGCCAGATGTAAAACTATATTTATGGCAGATGAGAGAATGTGAAAAATTACTGACGTTAGAAATGTCGGAAGAGCCAACAGAGCTAGATTATTATGCTTCGATAGATCCTTATTGTTTTATGGAAATACAAGAGTATAATTAATAAGAACGATAAAAAATACCCAAAAAAATAGTTTAATCAATTAGCAACCCATGGTTTCCCTGGGTTGTTTTGTATTGTTTTTCTTCCTGAATTCTTTTAATATCAACTTTTGGAACCGTTATCTCAGAAAAATCAGTTTGTTGCAAAAGCAACTGATCGGTAAGGTTTTGACTGTTTGAAATTACAAGAGTGCTATTGTTTTTTAGCGCTACAATGCAGAATTCATAATCATAAGCCTTAAGTGTTTTTAAAAAATCTTTTACTGTAGGAGCAGGAATTTCTGTTTTGAAGTAATTCATAATGTGATTTTGGGACTACAATTTAACCACATTTTTCCAATTCATAAAAAAGAAAAAACCCCGAAAAAATCGGGGTTAAATATCTTAGCTTCGGTTGGTTTAATCTTTTCAGATTTTAAATAGGATTTGGAAGCTATGCCCCTTTGCAGGTGCGTTTTGGTTTTTTTCAGTAGGGATGGATGGTTAATTTGGTTTTCAATAGAACTGGATAAAGGTTTTTTTCGGTTAGTCAGGACTTGGTTTGTTTTTCTTAGGTTTTGGATTCTTGATTTGTTTTTCTTAGGTTTCGGATTTCTTAGTTTGTTTTTCTTAGGTTTCGGATTTTTTTTGGTTTTTTGATATTGGATTTGTTATTAGCGCTTATCTGATATAAAAGTATACTAAAGAATGACCGTGGTCAACTAATATGCTTATAGAGTTTTAAAATTCGGTCTTTACACGCTACATTAATACGTATAGCTACTTAAAAGGAGGTAATGTTTTATTTTTTCTTTTTGTATTTGCCCCGCGAATGATAATAATACCTGCTTTTGTTACGACTTTGAACAGCATTGGCTTTTACAGATATGGGCATTCTGAGGTGCCCTTTTTTAAATACACCATATTTATTAATAGAGGGTCGAATATACACAGCACGAGCAGCTGGCCTTCTTTGATTAGAATTATCATTACATCCCAACCAAAGAATAGTAAAAAGTAAAATAAATTTCCTCATCGATAAAAAGATAAGAGATACTCAAAAGACTAAATAAACTGCACGTATATTTTTTAATTATCACGCAATTCAAATCAAACAATAAAAAGAAAGATAATATAAATTAGTTGATTATTTTAGCAAAGAAGCACTGGCTTATTAAAACCTCTGGTAACTAATTTTTATCTGAATATGGATGATCAATTTGTTTTTCACCAGCTTCCAACAATTAAAGGCGAGCTTTTGGATAGTTATTTGCAATCTGGTTGGTACCGATATGGTAATAAAATATTTACAATAAATTCTTTTTCTGAAAATGATAAAAACTACGAAGTTTTTTGGTTAAGGTATGATGTAAATAAAATAACAGAGAGTCGTTCGACTAAAGAATTAATTAAAAATAACAGAGGCTTTGATTTAAAAATAATTCCATTCAAACTTACAGCAGAATTGGAAGAGCTTCATAATGATTATTTTGACAGCATAGACTTTTTAACAAGCAGCAGTTTAAAAACAATGCTTGAAGATATCAGAAGAGATGTTTACGATACGTACCTCATTGAAATGAGAGAAAATAAAAAATTGATTGGAGCAGGAATATTTGACAAGGGAAAAAATGCTATTGCCGGAATAAAAAATATTTATCACCCAGAGTACAAAAAATATGGACTTGGAAAATATTTAATGATTGTAAAATATCATTATTGTTTAGGAAATAAAATTCAATGGTATTATCCCGGATACTTTTCTCCTGAATATAAAAAGTTCGATTACAAATTATTTATCGACAAAAAGGCCACTGAAGTTTTTTTGCCAAAAGAACCCAGCTGGATTTTATACTATCAGTTTATCAATCAACAGCAGCTTTAAATTGTAATTTAACCCAGATTTTGCAGTTGAAATCTATTACAAGAAAAAAATGCTGCAAAGACTAGCGTTTGCTTGATATTTTGATCTCTACATAATTCATTATGCTTTCGTCCAAAATATCGGCTCAAACACCCGTCTTTATTGCCTTTTTTCCTTTCATCACGATTCCAACTGCAAAATCCGGGTTAAAGAAAGCGTATTGGTTTCGTTGTCACCAAATAAAACCTTAATAAAATAAGTGGCTCTAGAAATACCCGATAGATTTAGTTTAACATTATTTATATAAGCAGGTTATTTCCTTTAAATTCGTAATTAAATTTCCCTCAAACTAATTATCATGCCCCTTACAAAGTCTGCTGCTATTAGATACCGAATTATTGATGCCTGCTTAACGAATAAACAAAAACCATTTCCTTCATTAGAAAACCTTGCTCGTATATGCAGCGAAAAGCTTGAAAAGGAAATATCTCAATCTACTATAGAGAAAGATATTAGCGCAATGAAACGCGGCCGACCTCATGGTTTTGATGCGCATATCATCTATAGTAAAGAACGAAAAGGTTACGCTTACGGAGACCCTAATTTCAGTATATCAGATCTTAAACTTGAGGATGAGGAATGGGAGTCGCTAAGATATGCAGCCAAGCTTTTATATCAGTATTCTGATGTGCCGATTTTTAAAGACTTTAAACAGGCGATAGAAAAAATTGATGCCAGGTTCAGATTACAGCTTGATGTGGAGGATGAAGCTCTTCAAAATTACATTCAATTTGACACAAGTAATGCAACTACCGGTTATGAATGGTTGGGACAAATATTTAAAGCGGTTCAATCAAGATGGCTATTAAATATTCGATACGAAAATATTTATAAAAACGAAATCAAGAATTATGATGTTGTTCCTTATTTATTAAAAGAAAATCGCAATCGCTGGTATGTAATAGTGTGGGTTGAAGAAAGGAACGATTATTTAACCTTTGCGCTTGACAGAATTATACACGTTGCAGTTGTACAAGAAAGACAAAAATTCAGATCGGATTTTAATTCAGATTTGTTTCTAAAGCACTCTGTAGGAATAATGAAAAACGAAGGAACGCCTTCAAAAATTATTTTATCAATAAAGGATCCTTATCATAAACTCGTTCAGCTTGAACCTATACACGCCTCTCAAAAAATAATCAAAATAACCAAAGAGTGTATTCAAATTGAACTTTCGGTTTATATCAATCATGAGTTTTGTAACAGAATTATTTCAATGTCATCTTATTGTAAGGTCATTCAACCATTATCTTTAAAAAAGACCATTATATTAATGCTCGGGGATGCATTAAAACAATACAAATAAATATTCTTTGAGCGTATTAAATACAGGAAATAAAAGTTAAGTAGAGGTGAATAAAGAGTAGTTTAAATAGTTGTCTGTTCGGATCCGGTACACGTAATGTTGCAATATTGCAAAAAGCTCAGACATCAGCTTTTTATCATCAAAACATTTTATCCAGCAACATATTTAATCCTGAAACAACATCCATTTCCATGGCACTAATTCTTTTAACAGTCAGGTATTTACTTTTTATTTTTAATCCGGGTTCAATATAATATCCCAGGTAAGGACCGTCGTGAATAAATTGTGATTCGTGAATAATACTGATGATAGTATTATTTACCAAAAAATAATAAGACACACCAAGTTTTATAATAGAAAAACGAATAGGTTTCTTTATGTTTATTTTTGGTAATTTCTTGCATTGATAACGAGAATAAATAGTTCTATAATTTTTATCAAAGAACATCATCAGTGATCTTTCGGCGTCAACAGAAATAGTAAACTTATTTAGCAGATTAACATCTTTGTTAAATCCCCACACTAGTCCAAAATGCCCGGGTACGTCATAATCGATTAGCTCTATAGTGGTGTCTATAACAAAATTATCTTTTGATTTAAGCAGTGTTTTGATTTTATAATATTTCCAATTTTCAATTGATTTGTTTTGCATAAAGTAATGCCCTTCATTTATATAAGTGTTTTCTGTATCGGCGTCAGTAATTTCCCACCTTCTTTTGTTACTGGTAAAATTCTCTTTTAATACAGGATAAAAATTATTTATCCTGTATAATTGAGTCATAATATGCATAAAGTACTTTTTTCAAAGATGATTAATTGGTCCTCATTCTATTTGAGGAGTAAAAAAATATACGTCCTCAAATAGAATGAGGGGTGGCATAATATTTTTGTACGGTAAATAAAAAAATCATGATACAGTACCATTCACAACAGGCTTACGTTATTAATAATACCAAAAGTTATCCCGCAGGATATAAAGAGGAGTTTAATAAAATCAGAAGACTGATGAATAAAGACCGACTGGGAATTATGAGTGAACAATTATTTAAAATTCTGACACATAAATATCCTGCAGAATATCAGTTTCTATTGCTCGAAAAAGAGCATCTAAATTCATTGCCTTTAGCAGACAAAGAAAAAGCGGTGATAATAAAGGAAGATATTTTTGTTAAAGAAGAGCGTAACAAAAAGTTAATTGAAAAAGAAAAAGAAATTTACGAAAAATGGATTTTCAATTATGGCAGGCCTTGATTATTGTAGAAAGGAAATGAGGCTGTTTTAACAACGTTACGAGAAAGGCTTTATCAAGCCAAAAAGGCTCTATTTTTTGTGTTTGACAAAAAGATAGAACCTGCGGGAGTGTTTTGTTTTTTTATCATTCCAAATCTCAACAAGTCATCAAGAAGTTTGTCTGCAATCTTGTCATTAGAATCTGTAAGATATTTAAACTCATGTTTTGTTATAGACGGGTATCCAATAAAAACATCCATGGGCGTTGCCAATGGTGGACTTTTCGGTAAATGAGGCGCATGTTTTAAAATAGTTTCTTCAAAAGTATGGTAAGTTTGAGCGCCATATAAAAACTGAGTATCAATACCATTTACTTTAAATAGAAATGTCGGTAAAGTATCTATTCCTAATTTTTTAGAATACTCAAGATCTTCATAAAAAAGACGAGCTGCATTATTTTTAATATCATTTAATAATTTTGGAACATTTAATCCTGTTTCTAAAGCAGCTTTTTTAATAACCTCAACATTGCTGATATTTTTACTTTCCATGAAAACAAGCTCGTTCATTCTTCGCAGAAAAATAATAGCCCGATCGGTATTTTGCATTTGCGCAGCCTTAAAAGCAATTGACGATGGATAGGATGATTCCAGGGGTTCGTTTAACCATACACTTGAGTCTATGGGCATTCCTGATTCCATCGAAACATCATTCCAGTGTCCTACCACATCCGATGGTTTTTGAATACCGCCTCTGTCAAATTTTTCCCATGAAGGCAATAGCCCGCCCATCACATATTTTATTTTAAGGCTATCCGTATAATTATGCTTCAGTCTTCTTAATTGAGGTTGAATGGTCCAGCAGGTAGAACAAATAGGGTCTGTAAAATATAAGATTTCCAGTTTGTTATCTGTGATTTTTTCTGGTGTGATTTTAACAGCAGTTTTAATCAGTGGAATTTCTATGTCATTTTTTGCATTCATCATAGGATACAAAAAAGACGTCTTTAGTTTTCTTCCCAGGTCGATATGATCTTTAATAGATTCTATTCTGGCATTATAAAATGAAATAAATACTTTGTTTAAGTCAAGATTTTCTTCCATTTCAAAAGCCAGTTGTTTGGCATCAAAAAGCGCGTTGGTTGTTCCTGCGCTTGTAAAGGGAAGAGAAATATGTGCAGCATCGCCAATCAACACTATATTTTCTGAGTGAAAGGTTGTAAGTGCATCAAAATCTTTGGTATTCCATAAATAAGAGTGAGAAAAATCTGTTTCATCCAGAATGGTATGAACAAAAGCGGGGAAATCTTTTAATATTTCTTTTGTAAACTGTTGAAAATCTTTTTTTGTTATTAATGGTTTTGGTGTCAATGAAACATCAAATTGATTAAACCAGATGACTTCATTTTCTGAAAAAGGGATACACCCGAAAGAAATTCCTTTTTCCGGATGTTGATATTTTGTAAATACGCCATTGAGTTTTTTAGCCAGTTCCGGATTTTTCACCACACCAAGTATTTCCCGAACGTCTACTTTAGTAAAATTTGTTTCTCCAAAAAGTAATTGTCGCACCTGTGAATTACAACCGTCGGCGCCAATAAAAATATCGCCTATTTCAACTTCTCCATTTTCAAAAACCGCAGCGATTGCTTTTCCTCTGTCGTAAATAAAATGAGAAAAGTTTCTATTGTATCTAATGGTTTTTTTATCAATAACAGAAAGCAAAGCGTTAATAAGATCCATTCTTTTAATACATTGCCAGGCTTCCATTTTGGTATGCATAGATTCACTGTCATCTGGTCTTTTTAAAATAAACGTATCAATAAGATTCCCTGGAATAAGAGATTCGTTTCCCAGAATTTCGGCAAGAACAGACATACCTTCTTCGTGCATCATGAATGCGTTTCCACCTAATGGAATACTGCCGCCCTTTTCGTTGACGACCACATCGTGTCCTTTTTTTTGCATCATGATGCTGAATGCCATTCCGGCCACACCACCACCAATAATTACGATTTTCATAAGGGTTATATTGAGTAACGAATACGGTAAAAAGCTTCTTGTAAAATCTGTTCAGAAGTTGCAAAACTAAATCGTATATAGCCTTCTGCACCAGGTCCAAACCACTCTTTTAAACCTGGCACCACAGCAACTTTTGCTTCTTCCAATAAAAACCGATGCATTTCTTTACTGCTCATTCCTGTATTTCTGATATCAGCAAATGCCACGTAACAGCCTTCGGGTGGAATACACAAAAATCCATCAAGATTATTAATAGCATCAACACATATATTTCTCATGCGATAAAGATGGTCAACAAAATTATCAAGCCATTCATCACATTCATTAAGCGCCGTGGTAGCGGCCACCTGAGAAAGAATATTAGTTCCATGAATAGTTGTATGATGAAGTGAATTCTTTTTTATCAGTTTAAAAAGCTGGTCATTGGATGTCATGATGGCTCCGATACGCAAGCCAGCTAATCCATATGACTTACTAAGTCCGGTAACTGTAACCGTTAGATTGCTAATATCTTCATGCAAAGAAGCAATACTCGTGAATTCATTAGGAGAATAAACAATATCGCTCCAGATCTCATCCGATAATATAATCAGGTTGTATTTCTCTGCTATTGTTGCCAGTTTATAAAGTTCACCTTTTGTAAAAACCTTTCCGGTTGGATTTAAAGGATTACACAAACAAATGAGTTTCGTTTTACTAGTGATTAAATTTTCAATTTTTGAAAAATCTACAACAGTAGTTCCCGGGGGAATAGAAAAAGACACCGCTTTGGCGCCAACAGACTCCACAGAATAACGAAATAAAAAATCTACCGGATCAAAAATGATAGCTTCATCATCTGTTTCTAAAATAGATTTACAAATGAGATAGATTCCAAACGCGGCACTGTCAACAGGTAAAATATTATTAGGAGAAAGGGTTAGATTTCTTTTTCTGATAAAATAATTGGCATAAGCTTCTTTAAGCATCGGCATACCTTCTGATGGCCCATAATTGAAGCAATTATTAGCGGCAAACTCCTGTATGGCTTTAGATATCAGCGGCGAACAAGGGATATCTAAATCTGCCGCAGTAAGAGGAATAACGCCCTCTTCAACTTCTGCCCATCTCATATTGTATGAGTTTTTTCGCAGGGTATGCTTTTCGATATGATTTGGATCAAATACCAAATTCTGATTTTTTTAGGGTTAAGGATTGTGATACATAGATAGAAATAACAAATCCTTAAAAAGAATTTATTTAACATTATTCTTCTCAATTATGTATTATTACTTAGGCGGGCTAATTGAATTTCGCTATTTAAAGAGATTACAATACAAGCGCATTAATCTCAAAATGTTTTTTATAAGCCAGCGTACTCAAAAAGAAGTAAATTCAAACAATCTAAAACAGACACAGATGAAATTTGGTTTTCGTATTCCCAATCTTAATAAAAGAATAGCCGCAAGAACCTCTCTTAAAAGGTATGTTCGTCAGAATATGGGATTTAAAGCACCCAGAGGAATGGGATGGATTACTAATCCAAAGAAAGCATTGTATAACAGGGTTTATAACAGAACAAGCAGTGGCTGTATGTTTTTTTTAATAATTTTAATTGGAATGATGTGCGTATTTATTTTTGGACTTTTTTTATAAAACAATCCTATTGTAATTTAAAGGGGTAAATATTTTTCGATTAGCACAGATTAAAAAACAATATTGACTCCAAAAAACAATCCGCCTTTTGTAATAGATGGACTTCCCAGATAACTTAATCTTTTGAAATACTCTACGCTTAGAATATGAAAAATATTTTCGACACCAGCACTGGCTTCCATAAAAGGAACCCCATTGGCTATATTGAAGTTATATAATTTATTATAATCCAGATTTTGTTTTTTCATATTTCCCCAATACGCATTAAAGGAAAACCTTTCTCTCCAACCCAGCTTTTGTAGAAAGGGAATTTTATCAAAAAGAGCTCCACCTAAATGTAATCTAGTTTGCAGGCTTAAATATTTATCAGAAACAAATTCATAAGGATTCATTGTATTGAAAACATATTTACTGGAAATATAGTATTGGTTTCCGTTAGGGATGTTTAGTAATAGATATGGAAGGGTTCCTAAAACACTACCGCCTTCTATTTTATAGTATAACAAAAATTTTGGAGGCAGTCTAAGCCATTGCTGAATGCTTAAATTTATTTTATCGTAATTAAACATATTTCTGCCCAATTTAAAACCATGAGTATAATTTGCTGAAAGAATAGGGGAGTAAGTAATTAATTTTAAATTATCATAATTAAAAACCAGCGTAGTTTCATGGTGAGCATATCTGAGACCAATATTTACTTCTGTTAACGGCAACGTCTTTACATAAACGCTGTCATAATAATTTTCATTTGAATTTAAAGGCCGGTATTTAAAATCGAAAGAAGGCGTTATTTCTTTATAGTTTAAAGAGGCGTTAAGGCTCCAGTTGGAATTTAAAAACTGTTCATGTTTTAGCTCTGCATTTTTAATAAACAGTTTTGTATAAGGTGTATTTTTTTGAAAAAAACCACTGATGATATTATCATTATCCAGCTCATCAGCATTTCCATTTAACAAATCATAATCAGAGCTATAATTTAATTCTGTTTTTGTCCATCGTGTTTGATTCCAGATATATTTGATTCCAATTTTACCTTTAATTCTTTGATCTCTTGTACCATAAGCCAAATATGCATTGAGATTTATATTTTTGCTGATGCCGGGCATAGTCCAAAATCCGCTTCTGAATCGATAGCCTTCAATTCGGTTGCTACTGACAATAGAAGAAGAAGGGCCTAATCTGATTTTGTTTTTAATATCCCAGTATCCACTTCCGATCAGAGAGATCATTTTAATGTGAGTATTGAATTTTTGTTTTCCCTTTAGGGAGTCAATCATTGTGTAAATATTTTTCTCCTGATTTGACAATGAATCCGGACGATATTCTTGCCAGTAAGTATCAGAACTATTAATGTTTACCAGATTTTCTTCTGTCTTTTTTTCTTTGTTTGTTCTTTTTACTATTACTGTATTTAAATCAATTTTATTGGTTACAGTAGTGTTTTTAATAACAAAACTGACCTTTTTTTTCTTTGATGAAGAGGGAATACCCAGCAATGCAAGACCACTTTCAAATCTTATTTCCGAAGAATATTTATAAGGCATGTAAACCAGATCATCTTTTGCGGAATCGTAAACAAATTTATATTCTTCATTATAATTTATATCGCTTACAAAATCCAGATTAGCTGTTTTACTGAGTTTCATATTAACATTAACCACGGCAAAATTTTTGGTATTTATCCATAAATTTCCGTTAAAACCCTTTTCGAAATTCCTTAGCGGAATAAAAATAACCTGTACAATAGTGTCGCCTTTTTCTGTAAGGGTATCACCAACAAGATATTTGTAATAATTGAGTCCATTATTGTTTAATGGGCTTACAAAGGTTTGGTCAAAAACAGAAATCCAGTCTTCGTAAATATTGAAATGAACATAAAATTTCTGTAAGTTTTTTAAAAGCTCATCTGTTTTTAATCCAAGATTTTTATTGGCAATAATAATTTCATCTTCAACTTTTGGAGAAACAGAATGTTTTACATTGACAATATTTTCAGCAAAATAAACAGGAAGCTCTTTGTCGTCTTTTGTTGTACTGTCGATATTTTCAAGTGTTTTAATCATCAGGCTTTTTAAACCTTTGCCATTTGATTTATTAAAATCTATATTATCAAAGTCGAGTTCGTTTCTAGTATAGCGCTGATAACTATAGGCATTAAATCTTGAAGGGTTGTTTTTATTTTTATTTTCTATCGCTTTCCTGATAAAGTAATTATTAATTCTTGCTTTTGCACCTACGACCACGCCTGTCAGGTTTTCTGACTTATGATCCAATTGTATTTTCAAATCAGCAATCTGGTCTTTTTGCAGCTTAATTTTTACTGATACAAAGCCAACACAGGAAAAAGTTAAACTATCAAACCATTGTTCATTTGTAAAAGAAAAAGTCCCGTCTTTTTTGGTTAAATAATTAAACACAGGATTATCCGAACGAATGGTCACGTTTTGGATACCGGCGTTATTGGGATCACTAATTTTTCCGGAATAAGTAAAAAACTCCTGAGCCTCTGCTTTTGAAAGCAGAAAAAATAAAAACAAAAATAAAAAACCGCGAATTACTCTATGTGGTATTGTATATATTAAATTCAATTTTCAGGAATGGTATAAATAAAACTATTTGTAAATGTACTTATGCAAATTGAAATTCTTTTGTGTTTTCTAATAATTATTAATCATTAGCAGTTATAAAAATCATTTACGAATTGTAATTCAAAATCAACTTCTACTTCTATCACCGTTTTTACTAATCATTATCATTAAAATCGGCATCAATTCTTTTTAATTTCAGCTATTCCATTTTCACTTTAATTAAATTCAAATTGAAAAAAAACACACAGGCCTCATTAGGGCTTTTTTCGACCCCTCACAGTATAAGAAAGTTTAAAATCACCGCGGTAATTTTATTGATTTTCGTTTCTTCGTTTATGGTAATCACACCACAAAAATCATACTCACAGATAAATGTAAGTTTTCAAATTTTTTATGATGAATTAAGTTCTTACGGAACCTGGGTAGAGAATATAGAATATGGCTATGTGTGGGTTCCATCTGCGGGTCATGATTTTTTTCCTTACGGATCAAATGGCTATTGGTTATATACAGAATTTGGGTGGACTTGGTATTCATATTACCCCTGGGGTTGGGCACCTTTTCATTATGGCAGGTGGTTTTACGATCCATTTTATGGCTGGATATGGGTTCCTGGTTATCATTGGGCAGGAGCCTGGGTTACCTGGAGACAATGTCCTGGGTATTATGGCTGGGCACCTTTAGGTCCCGATATAGGCTATGATTTAGCTTATAGCAATGGATATTATTTACCTCACAACAGGTGGAGATTTGTAAGAAGACGAGATATCAGAAGACGGGACATTGACCATCATTATACAGAAACGGAAAGCAATGTAAAATATTTAAACAAATCAACGGTGATTAAAAATTTATATGAAGACAAAAGAAACAACACAAAATTTAATGCAGGGCCGGATAAACGAGAAGTAGAAAGTTATATAGGACAAAGGCTGAATGCCGTAAAAGTAAAATCATTAAATACACCCAGTCAAAGCATCAAAAAAAACGAGTTGTTTATTTACAGGCCAGAAGTAAAAGAGATTACAACCATTGAAAGTAAGCCATCCCCCAAAACTTTTAATAATTGGAAAGAAGCGCCTCCTAAAAAAGAACAACCAATCATGGTTCAGCCTTATCCTGCTAAAAAAATTCCGGCTCAACAACAAAACATAATTCAACCACCGGATAAAATAGATCATCAACCCATAAGAGAAATACCCAAACAAGAGGATGCTCAACCTCAGAAACCGTCTACCCAACAAAATATAAAAGAAGAGCGTCAACCAACAAAAGAAATTCCTAAACAAGAGCAACCTCAAAATCGGCAACCCGCTATACAACAACCCGCAAGAGAAGAACGTCAGCCGGTAAGAGAAATGCCACACCAGGAAAAACCAATACCACAAAGAGTAACTGAACAAAAACCATTAAATGAAAGACAAATCTCAGAAAGACCTGTTCAGGGATTTCCAATAAGAAAGAAGCCCAAAAAAAACTAATAAAATGGATGTTCCCAACAAGAAAAATACAAACAAATGAAAACGCTAATTCTATTACTAATCAATTTAAATGTTGTTGCTCAAGGCTATGTTGGATTTGGTGTTCAGAACGAAGGACTAAATTTCAACTCTGGAGTAGTGATAAATAAAATTGATGTTAGACTTCAATATAAGACCAATGTTATGTCGAACGTTAAGCCATCGATATTTTCATTGAATTTTGGGAGGCAAATAAATATAACTCAAAAAGTCTATGATAATTATTCTATAACTCCATTTGCAGGAATAGCGATAGTAAAAAGTAAAGATTTTAATTCGTTTGATAAAAATCCAACAAAAAATATAGAAATTATAAATAAAATTCAGCCAATATTTTCATTAGAGTTTGGAAAAGATGCCTATTATGGAAGAATGTTAACGATGATTCAGTATTGCGAGAAGTTTTATTATGGAATTGGAATAAGAGCGTTTTTTCCAAAGCGAATTACCGAATAAAATTACCAAAAAAAACAAAAGGCCGTTGCATAAAATAACCCCAAAATCAAAACACTATTTATTAACAACAGTAATTAAATGATTTAAAGTCAGAACAGCATACTCCAAACTATTTTTTTCTTAAAGGCAATTGAGTTATGGCAGAAATTTTTTCTGCAAGCCATTCCCCTTCTTTACTAAAAGGCCATACAAATAAAGATTCTATAGGATGATCTTTTTTTATATTTTCTATGGCCTGAATGGTGAGTTTTTTTGCCATTCCCTTTCCGCGGAACTCTTCAAGAACTAAAGCCGAACACAAATACAATGATGTGTATGTGTTGTTTAAGGGTGTTAATTCATAAAGTTTTTTTTCTGTAATAGTGTTTTCAAGAAATTGATTCATTAGTTCTGTAGTAGTAGGAATTAATAATATCCAGATCACAGGCCCATTGCCATCATCAATTTCAGACATGGTGTTGGGATGTATTTTAAGCAGCCGATCAATTACCTTTTCATCAACATTTAACTGACTCGAATCCGTTCTTACATTAAATACATCTTCTGCTAATTGAATCATTCTTTCGAAATTGCTTAAACTCATAACCTAAAATTAATTAAAACCTATAGTTGAAAATCATAAAAAGTAAAATAGAAACAAATTATTTTTTCTATATTTATTTAAAATACTTTTAAAAATGGAGTTAAAAATTAAAAATATACTATTACCGATAGCCGCAATTTTTTCGTTTATCACAGCCTGTAATTCCCAAAATAAATCTTCAATGAATATAAAAACCGAAACAGTAAATTATGTTTCTGATGGAGTAAATCTAACCGGAGTGTTGGCATACGATTCAAATATAACATCAAAACGACCTATAGTATTAATTATACATGAGTGGTGGGGTTTGAATGATTATATGAAAAACAGGGTAAATCAAATAGCGCAATTAGGGTATTTGGCTATGGCTATTGATTTATATGGTAATGGGAATAGCGCCAATAGTGTAGAGGAGGCCGCTGCACTTTCAGCACCTTTATATCAAAATAGCAATTTGGCGAAGAGTCGTTTTGATGCCGCAATAACTAAAGTAAAAACATATAGTCAGGCAGACACAACACAAATAGCGGCTATTGGTTACTGTTTTGGTGGAGCGATGGCATTAAATATGGCCCGAATGGGAGAACCACTGACCGGTGTCGTAAGTTTTCATGGGAGCCTAATAGGTGTTCCTGCAAAAAAAGAATTAATGACATCTAAAATTCTTATTTGTCATGGCGAAGAAGATAAGTTTGTAAAAAAAGAAGAGGTAGAAGCTTTTAAAAAAGAGATGGATGATATTGGAGCTGATTATATTTTTAAACAATATCCCAATGCGACTCATGCATTTTCCAATCCGGCTGCAACTGAGTGGGGAAAGAAATTTAATATACCTATTGCTTATAACGCAGCAGCAGATCTAGCTTCCTGGAAAGAGATGCAATTGTTTCTTAATAAAATATTTAAATAAAAAAAGAGCAATAAAGCAATTTCTTGATGTTATATAAAAATAAACTAACACCGGCTGAAAAAAAATTCAAATGATAAAAAACAGAAAAGTATTTCAAGCAGCCAGTCTGTTTATAATTTTTACTTTCTTTTTGTTGCAACTGAAGGCACAAAAAAACAAACCAGCAGACACTGTAAAGGTGGGCATTTATTTAAAATCATTATCTGAATTTAACTCAAATACGTTTATCTATGGCGCAGATCTTTGGATGTGGTATAGTTACAAAAACGACTCTTTAAATCCGTTAAATTCAGTTGAGATAGTTAATGCAAAAGATTTTGAATGTTCAAATCAGAAAATCGAAAAGAAGGGGGATATAATATGGGCTTCACAGGATTGCAAAGCAATCATTAATCAAAATTGGGACTGGGAAAACTATCCGTTCGATCTGCAAAAAGTAGAAATTATTTTAGAGGAAGAAGATCTCGATATCAGAAAAGTTTTTCTAACAGAATTAAAACCGGTGTTTGAATACGGCAAACAAATAAACATCAAAGGCTGGAAAATAGACAGCAGTAAAATTAGCAAAGGATTAAGCCATTATAAAACGGATTTTGAAAACCCTTCTCTCAATGGAGAAAGCCATTATCCAAATGTCGTCTATACGTTATATTTATCCAGAGACAGCCTGGCTTTATTTTTTAAATTATTTACCGGGTGTTATGTAGCTTTCCTTGTCGCATTTCTGGTGTTTTTTATAAAGCCTATACATGTTGATCCGAGATTTGGATTGAGTATAGGAGCCTTGTTTGCTGCAGTTGGAAATAAATATGTAGTAGATTCCAATATGCCTGAAAGTATTTCTTTTACCCTTGTAGATAAAATCCACGACATAACTTTTGTTTATATATTGATATCTATTTTGTGTTCAATAATTTCTTTAAAATTATATGAATCGAAACACTCATTAAGGTATTTCAAATTTGATAAAATTGCTGGTGTTTTTGTATTTCTCAGCTATTTCTTTATTAATATATTGATGATATTCAGGGCTATTTAAATAAAGTGATTTTATTGTTTTAAAAAATCTTACAAATAATTAAACTCACATATCAAATCATAAATAAAAAATAAACATGCTAAGGCATTTAAAAGATATTTATTTTTATAAGTTATTGATTAATAATTTGTAATAAAGTTAAAAAAATTCCATCCCAATAAAAAAATCACTAACGAGTCGTGTTAGCCTAATTTTCCTGATTAATACCATATATAAATCGGTATATTTATAGCTATTATAAATTAAAAACACTGTTATGAAAAAATTGCTACTTATTGTGCTTTCATTCACCTTATTGAATGCAGCGATGGCTCAGCCTAAAAATTACTGGTCATTACATAAAGGTTCCGAAAGAATTACAACAGATA
Organism: Chitinophaga pinensis; assembly: GCA_943333125.1. Classification (GTDB taxonomy): domain Bacteria; phylum Bacteroidota; class Bacteroidia; order Chitinophagales; family Chitinophagaceae; genus Ferruginibacter; species Ferruginibacter pinensis_D. Next base: position 8,590 of record CALQSB010000014.1, on the reverse strand, counting down.
AATCGGTAGCCAGACTTTCCTTTCCAAAACTTTTTAAATTATATGATTTAAATATTTCCGATCTCAGACAAGAGTTGTTCTCGGTGGTAGATAATTCAACAAGACACACTACAATAATTTCTCTTCCAAACGTTGACGGTCAGATCGAAGAATTCGAAATGGTAGAAGCTTCGAATTTTGAACCAGCGTTACAGGCTCGTTTTCCCGAAATCAGAGCATTTTCCGGAAAAGGACTTACAGATAAATATGCAACCTTAAAATTGAGTATTTCTCCACAGGGTATTCAAACCATGTTGTTCAGAACAGATAAACCTAATGAATTTATTGAGGCTTATTCACAAGATCATACTGTTTATGCCGTGTTTGTTTCTCAAAGAAATCCAGGTCAATTGTCATGGTCTTGCTCTACAGAAGACAGAATTTTATCAGAAGGCATTAATACCGTTGTGATGAACAGTGGTATTACCGCAAGATCGGGCGGCGATTTAAAAACCATGCGTTTGGCACAATCTTGTAATGCAGAATATTCTAATTATTTTGGAGCAACAAGCGCGTCTCAGGTGTCTTTGGTTTTAGCTGCTTTTAATGCAACGATTACAAGATGTAATGGCGTTTATGAGAAAGACCTCGCTTTGCATTTAAATCTTATTTCTAATACAACATCAGTTATATATTATAGCACTTCTACCGATCCTTATTCTACTACTTTGTCAAGTTGGAACGCTTCTTTACAATCAACACTTACTTCAGTTATAGGAGATGCCAATTACGACATTGGACATATGTTTGGATCATCAGGTGGTGGTGGTAATGCAGGTTGTATAGGTTGTGTTTGTACAAGCGGAACTAAGGGAAGTGGAATCACTTCACCTGCTGATGGTATTCCTCAGGGAGATAATTTTGATATTGATTATGTGGTACATGAAGTAGGACACCAATTAGGCGGGAATCATACTTTTTCTATGAGCAATGAGGGTTCTGGTGTTAATGATGAAGTTGGTTCGGGAATTACGATTATGGGTTATGCTGGGATAACAAGTCAGGATGTGGCTAATCATTCTATAAGTATTTATCATGAAGCAACCATTGCTCAAATACAAACTAATTTGGGCACTAAAACTTGTCCAATAACCACAAGTATTTCAGCGAACAATGCTACTCCTGTAGTTGCAGCCGTTTCAAATTATACCATTCCTAAGAGCACACCATTTGCATTGACTGGCGCTGCAACAGACGCTAACGGAGATGCGCTGACTTATTGCTGGGAGCAAAATGATAATGCTTCTTCCTCACAAACAACGACAAGCAGCGTAGCAAGCGCTACTAAAGCAACGGGTCCAAACTGGGTTTCTTTTTCTCCAACATCATCACCCACAAGATATTTTCCAAAACTTGCAACTATACTTGCAGGTAGTTTAATTTCTGGTCCTCTTACAGGTGGCGATGCCGCTACAAATACCGAAGCACTAAGTTCGGTGGCGAGAACATTAAAATTCAGATTAACAGTAAGGGATAATTGCCCATATAGTTCTACAGCTCCTGTTAAAGTGGGCCAAACACAGTTTACCGATATGACAGTTACCGTTAGTTCTGCATCTGGTCCATTTGCTGTTTCGGTTCCTAATACAGCAGTAAGCTGGGCTGGAGGATCAACACAGACGATTACTTGGAGCGTGGCCAGTACTACTGCTACGCCTGTAAGTTGTGCTAATGTAAAAATTTCATTGAGTACGGATGGCGGATTAACTTTCCCTACAGTATTATCTGCAAGTACACCAAATGACGGAACAGAAGCTTTGGTTATTCCTACAACACCATCTACAACAGCAAGAATTAAAGTAGAAGCTGTTGGAAACATTTTCTTTGATATTAGCAATACCAATTTCACTATCAGTGGAGTGGTTGCTTGTGGTGATCCATTAGGATTAACTTCTTCTGCTATTGGTGATAATGTAGCTACAGTAAGCTGGTCAGCGGTTTCCAATGTATTAAGTTATGCGGTAGATTATAAATTGAATAGCGCAACAACATGGACAAGTTTTGCAACTGCACAAACAGCAACAACTGCAAATCTTTCAGGATTGACTCAGGGTTCATTATATAATTTTAGAGTAAGAGCAACCTGTGCTGCAGGCAGCGGAAATTATGTAACAGCAAACTTTACAACAACAGCTCCTTTTGTATGTACTTCTCCAGCGGGATTGAGTTCATCGGTTACGTCGTCAGGCGCAACCGTTAGTTGGACAGCAGTTACCGGAGCAGTTAGCTATGGGGTAGATTATAAATTAAGTACAGATGCGATATGGACAAGTGTTGCAACAGCTTCAACAACAACATCGTTTACCATAAGTGGTTTGACTACAAGTACATTATACGACTGGAGAGTAAGTACCAATTGTGGAACAAACGGAGCTAGTGGATTTTCTGCAGCTCAGTTTACTACCAGCGCACCATTTGTTTGTAATGCACCAACAGGTTTAACTTCATCAGCAATAAGTGCAACAGGCGCAACCGTTAGTTGGACAGCAGTTACCGGAGCCGTTAGTTACTCTGTAGATTATAAATTAAGTACAGCAACAACATGGACAAGCGCGGCCACTGCATCAACAACTACATCAGTTGTTATTAGCGGGTTAGCTGCAACTTCTTTATATGACTATCGAGTAAGTACCAATTGCGGAGCTAATGGCGCGAGTGGATTTAGTGCTGCTCAGTTTACTACTATTGCCGTTTCGGTTTGTGGAACAGCATTTGAGCCTAATGAAACTACTGCAACAGCAGCAGCAATCTCTTCGGGAGTTGTCAATTCTGCAGCACTTACTACAACTATCGATATTGATTATTTTAAAATAACAACTACGGCTACCAGCAATATTGTTTATAATCTTGTTGGTCCTTCGGGAGTTGATTATGATTTGACTATTTATAACAGTGCAGGAACTTCTGTAGGATCAGCAGCCACTACTTCTTCAACAGAAACGGTTTCAATAACCAACCAGGCGGCAGGAACTTACTATATTAAAGTTTTTGGATACAGTGGAGCAAATAGTGCTACCTGTTACACCATTCAGGCTACATCTACTACAGTAACATCTTGCACAGGCAGTGCTTATGATAATACAACAAATAATAAAACATCGGGAGCCGCAGTAATTCCTTTTAATACCGATATTAAAGGACTAGTTAGTGTTGCAAAAGATTCTGATTATTATAAATTTACTATCACAACTGGCGGAACGATAACGATTTCATTAACAACGCTTCCTGCGGATTTCGATTTAAAACTCTTTAACAGCGCAGGAACACAGGTAGGCAGTTCGGCAAATGCATCAACCACCAGTGAAACCATTAGTTATACTGCCGCAGCCGGCATTTACTATGCATTAGTGTTCCCATACAGCACAGGCTTTAGCGCTACTACTTGTTACACGTTAAAAGTGGCATTAGGTACAGCTACTAAACCTGACGTTAATCCTATTAATCAACTATCTGTATTTCCTAATCCGGTACAGAATATTCTGAACATTGATTTAACAACCAATGAAGGTGTTTCAGACATTCAGATTTATGATATTAACGGTGTACAGGTAATGACGAAAAGTACAAGTTCAGCTAAATCACAACTTAATGTTGCCAAATTACCTGCTGGAATTTATTTAATTAAAGTAGTAAAAGATGGTAAAGTTGTTTCTAGAACTAAAATAGTGAAGCAATAAATCTAAGATAGAATTGTCCTGAAATAAGTTGACAAGTTTTAAAAAAATCCCGGTTACAAAGGTGTAGCCGGGATTTTTTATGTACCTAACTAAAAAAAACCAGCCAATTTATTATAAATTATAATATAAAATAATTAAGTTTACACACTGAACCCCAACAAACAAAGCCTTTGTCTACTCTAATGGCAAGGTTATTGTTAGTTGGTATTCAGATTTTTTCCAATCCAATCTCCGTCGAAGACCTATTTTAACCTTAGAACCTCATTATGAAACTCAGAAAATCTGTACTTAGGTGCACTTTGTGTGCATTTGCATTATTAATAATTGTAAATGGATCAAATGCCAGCCCTCTTTACAAGGATAGTATAACAGTATCTCTTCTATCAAATCCTGATATTACCCCTGCCAACAATGTTCCACTTTGCAGCGGATCTTCCCAAATATTAACAGTAAATAATACATCTTCCGGAACAACATATCAATGGCTGGTTAGAACAGCAACTGTATTTCAAGTAATAAGTGGAGCAACTAATAGTACACTATCTGTGTCGGCGGCTGGAGTGTATACATGTGTTATAACATCAGGAAATAATCAGGACACCCTTAATTTGGTAACAATTATTACGACATCTTTGCCTGCTCTGCCTACTATATCTGTAAATCCAAATTCAATAGTATGTTCTGGCACTAACATTAATTTTTTTACTACTCCTCAAGGTGGTCAAACATACAGCTGGAATTTTGGAGACGGATCAAATAATGCAAATGGAATCAATGTAACCCACCCCTTCAATACATCAACTGGTGGGGGAACGCAAGATTTTACAGTTGCGTTAACTACAACAGCAACAGCTACTGGTTGTGTTAGAACGGCAACTCAAACAGTTTCTGTTTATCAAAAACCTGGTGCTACTTTAAATAGTGATGCAACAACATCGACTTTTAATGGAGTGACTTATTTTAAAGTATGTTCTAATTCTACATCTTCTTCCCTGACATTTATAAATACATCATCAACTACAACCACAAATTCTAATTATCAAATAATTTGGGGTGATGGAAGTTCGGATTTCAATGCCTCTACCTTTACTTCAAACATTCCCCATATTTATTCTATTGGTACTTATGTTTTAAAATTTATTGTAACTGGACCTGCTCCAAGTTTTTGTAAAACCACTACTAATTATAATGTTTTTGTTGGTACAAACCCTGCTATTGGTATGGGTAACCCCGGAAATACCAGTATTTGTTCGGGAGATTCTCTGACCTTTCCCATTAGTTATTTAAATGCTGCGGGAAACAGCAACAATGCTCCAGGTACAATTTATACCGTTGTCTTCAATGACGGCAGCGCTCCAGTTGTTTTTACCCATCCTACTGTAGGACTTCCTCAGCCATTTATAACACATGTTTTCAATATTACCAGTTGCAATAATCTAAGTGGCACATATACAAATTCTTTTTCTGTAACAATAACTGCGTCTAATCCATGTCAGTCATCTACAGCTTCTATTGTTCCAATATATGTTTCTACAAAACCCAATTCAGATTTTTCAATTTCTTCAAATGATACTCTTTGTCAGAATTCTACGGCAACATTTACAAGTAATGGAAGTGTAGGAAATATTGTTGATGCCGGTTTGGATAATGGGGATTGTGCAAACGGAAAACTTGTTTGGAATATTTCACCAGCAACAGGCTGGACAATTGTATCCGGACTTCTTGGAAGCGACAATGGCTTTCCGGCAAATCCTAATCCATGGACTTCGGGCACTTCACCTCTTGCAATAAACTTTAATACTCCTGGTATTTACAATGTAAATTTAAACGGAGGTGGAAACAGTTTATGCGGTAATGACGATACAACAAATAACATTTGTATAAATCCAACACCTATTGCCGACTTCTCAATAAATAATAACATTGGGTGTGCCTCACTAAATGTAAACACAACTAACTTATCAAATTCTCCTCTTTGCGGAGTTAATAAATACATCTGGACCGTAACATATGTTCCCACTGCAGGATGTTTGCCAGATACATCTAATTATTTATTTCGTAATGGAACAAACGCTAACTCAACTAATCCCCAATTTAGGTTTATAAGTCCGGGGGTATATACTATTGGTCTTCAGGTAATTTCACCAGCAAATGCGTGTTCTACTACCGTGGTTACCCAAACAGTAACGGTTAAAGGAAAACCGGTAATTTCCATTGGAGGATTGGCTTCCACACTGTGTGTCAATCAGTCTATTAATGCAAGCTCAAGCGCCTCGTGTTATATTGATGCAAGCACTACTTATTCGTGGACTTTTCCCGGAGGTACTCCTGCTACTTCAACATTACAGAATCCGGGCAATGTAACTTTTGGAACTGCGGCATCACCAACTATTTCCTTATCGGTTACCAACTCATGCGGCACCACAAACGCCACACAACCCATAACCATCAATCCCACACCAACCGTAAATGCGGTATCCAGCATCACAAAATGTGCAGGTCAATCCTCTGGCGTTATTAACTTTACAGGTAATCAAGGCGCAACTGTTTACACCTGGACGAATAGTAATACTGCAATAGGCCTAGCTTCATCAGGAACCGGAAGTATTCCTACATTTAATGTTACAAATAATTCTGGCTCTCCAATTAACTCAACCATAACTGTTAGTCCTTCTTTAAATGGTTGTACCGGTACCTCAATTTCATTCACTATCACCGTAAACCCTATTCCCTCTGTTACAGTGAATAGCCCGAATATTTGTTCAGGCAATTCGGCAACACTCACTGCTTCAGGTGCAGATACATATTCGTGGAGCCCTTCAACCGGACTCAGTGCTACAACAGGCGCAACTGTTACATCTACTGCAACTACCACTACAAATTATTTCGTAACGGGTACCATAACAGCCACCGGTTGCAGCAAAACTGTTACTTCTGTTGTAACGGTAAACACAGCGCCAACAATTACCGGAACATCATCTAATCCTACTTCCTGTGCCAGTAGTACCGGAAGCATTACCATCAACGGATTAATATCCGGCACACCTTACACACTTAACTATTCTTATAACGGAACCCCACAAACAGCTGTAAATTTTACAACAAGTGCAGGTGTCACATCCTATATCATCAGTAATCTCAGATCCGGAACATATTCTAATATAACCATAACATACAATGGCTGTGCATCCAATGCATTAAGCTTTTCGTTATCTGATCCCAATCCACCTGCAACACCGGTGGTGTCACCTGTAAATAATATTTGTTCCGGTGGTACGATCAACCTTTCGGCAAGTGGCTCGCCCGCAGGATCCACATACACCTGGAGCGGTCCTAATGGTTTTAACAGCACACTACAAAACCCAACAATAAATAATGCAAGTATTAACGCAACTGGTACATATAGTGTAACAGCAACGCTTAATAGCTGTACTTCACCATCTACTACCGTAACCGTAACTGTACAGCAAACACCTGTTACACCAACAGCTTCTTCCAATACACCTGTTTGCGCTGGCAATTCACTAACGCTTTCAGCTAACACAACAAGCACGATGCCAGTGAGCTGGAGCTGGAGTGGGCCCAACAGTTATTTGGCCTCTACACAGAATACTGTTGTCAGCAATGCAGCAACAAACGCCATGGCTGGTACTTACACCGTTACTGCTATTGCAACATACGGATCATTGAATTGTCCATCATCGCCGAGTAATACAATCGTTGTTATAAATCCTACACCGGTCATTACAGGAAGCAACTTCACTAATCCGGCCAACTGTTCATCATCCACTGGTTCCATACAATTGAGCGGACTTACTTCGGGTATAAACTACGGAGTTCATTATACAAATCCTTCCAGTACGGTCGTCAATTTGAATATAATTGCAAACGGTAGTGGAAATATTATAATTACAAATCTTCCGGCAGGTACTTACAGCAATGTTTATGTGACACAAGGAATTTGTCCATCGGCTACAGTTGGCCCTTTCAACATCGTTGATCCCAATCCGCCTACATCACCGGTGGTGTCGCCAGTGAATGATATTTGTTCCGGTGGTACGATCAACCTTTCGGCAAGTGGTTCACCTACAGGCTCTACTTATACCTGGAGTGGACCGAATAGTTTCAGCAGCACATTGCAAAATCCAACAATAAACAATGCAAGTATAAATTCATCAGGAACGTACAGTGTAACATCAACGCTTAGTGGATGTGCTTCACCTGCCACAACAGTAACCGTAACTGTTCAGCAAACACCTGCCACACCAACAGCTTCTTCTAATACACCGGTCTGCAGCGGCAATTCATTAACGCTTTCAGCCAGCACAACAAGTACGATGCCTGTGACGTGGAGCTGGGGTGGTCCCAATAGTTTTGTAAGCACTACACAGAATCCGGTTGTTAGTAATACAGCAACAACCAACATGTCGGGTAACTATTCAGTTATTGCCACTGCCACATATGGAGCTTTAAGTTGCCCATCTTTACCGGGCAATGCCACTGTGGTTGTGAATCCAACACCAGTTATTTCAGGAAGCAGTTCCACTGATCCAACTAATTGTGCAACTCCTACAGGAATCATTATTTTAAATGGTCTTACTGTCGGAACTTCTTATACAGTCAATTATACAGGACCATCCGGACCGCGTACAGTCAATCTCTCAGCGAATGCAAGCGGAACTGTAACTATCACAGGACTTTTAGCTGGAACATACAACAATGTATATGTGGTATTGACGAATTGTCCTTCTTCATCTGTTGGTCCTTTCAGCCTTTCAGATCCCAATCCACCGCCGGCTCCGGTTGTTCCTATTGTAGCACCTATTTGTGAAGGGGAACAATTGAACTTAAATGCCTCTACTTCTTCATTAGGA
>CALQSB010000013.1 GCA_943333125.1 Chitinophaga pinensis | reverse complement strand
GTGTATAAAATTATTTTCAAACTTAATACGCTAAATCCATCAACATTAAACTTTGTAAAAGAACTGTGGGCAGTGGTGGATTCGAACCACCGAAGTCGAAAGACAGCGGATTTACAGTCCGCCCCATTTGGCCACTCTGGTAACTGCCCTTTCAAAAATGAGCCGAAGAAGGGAGTCGAACCCCCGACCTACTGATTACAAATCAGTTGCTCTACCAACTGAGCTACTTCGGCATTTTATTGAATTGGGTTATCATGCTTTAAAAAATGGCTCATTTTTGACATTTGCCATCTTTCAACTCTTAATACACGATTATCCTAAAAAGAACTTCCATAATTGTACAGACAACTCGCCCGTATTTTTTTGGAAGGCAAAGGTAAGTGAAAATGGTTAATACAAAAAAAATGTAAATGATTTTTTTACACTCTTTTTTAAACAAAAAAAAATCTCCCTGTTTTAGGAGACCTTTTTAAAAGATTTTATTGGCTTTTTTACGCTACTGATTTTTGCTTTTTTCTTTTTATTTGGGTGATTAATGACTCCAGTGCCATTTCAAAACTTTGCTCAAAAGATTTACAGGATTGTTTTACAAAAAATTCGTGCTTAGGTATTACCACTTTAATTTCCACAATCTTGTCCTTAATGTTATGGACTATATTGTCAAGCTTCAGATAAATATCAACTTTTGTAATGCGGTCGTGAAAATGATTTAATTTTTCAATTTTTTTTTCGATGTGGCTTTTAAGTTTGACATCAGCGTCAAAATGTACAGTCTGAATGTTTACGTTCATAAAATGTGGTTTAAGTAAAAATTAAAAAGTCTATTAAAAATTCATAGGTAATCTGTAAATCACTACTTACGATTAATTAGCAGTAATTTAATCTAACAAACGCTAAATTCAAAATAAAATTATCTGATTTGGGAAAAAATTACCACTTATTTTATTAAGCCTTGGGATGAGCTTTTTTATAAATATCTTTTAATTTCTCAATGGTATTGTGCGTATATATCTGTGTGGCAGCAAGGCTGCTGTGCCCGAGCAACTCTTTTATCGCGTTCAAATCTGCACCATTATTACTTAAATGTGTGGCAAATGTATGACGAAGAATATGTGGACTTCTCTTATCTATTGTAGTTACCATCGATAAATACTTTTTTACAGCATTATAAACCCACTTAGGATATAATTTTTTTCCATTATCGCGAACCAGCATAAAAACGGTATCCGGAGTTTCAATAATCTCGTGCTTTAACTTAATATAATTTTTTATTTCTTCCAGTAAATCGATGCTCACCGGAATGATTCTTTCCTTACTTCCCTTTCCCAATACTTTAATTGCAGACTTTGAATAATCTATCTGATCTTCTTTGAGGCCTATCAGTTCAGCCTGGCGTATGCCCGTATTATAAAGAATGGATAATATTATTTTTTCTGTTTTGCCTGTCCAGTTGTCGCTGAATTCTACATGAGAGAACAACGTTTCGGTGTCTCTTTTATCTACAAATTGTGGCAATCTTTTACTTTGCTTTGGAGATACAATTGTGGTCATCGGGCTGACCTCGATTTCTCCTTGTCTCAATAAATATTTAAAAAATGTTTTTAAAGAAGAAATTTTCCGATTAATCGTTTTAGAGCTATTTTCATTGGATTTAAGATCCGCCAGCCAGGATCTGACATAGGCAGGCTTTATACTTTTTACTTCATATTCATTGAACTGAAAATGCAGAAAATCAAAAAATGAAACCATATCATGCTCGTAAGAAACTATAGTATGCTGGGCATATCTTTTTTGAAATTTGAGATAATCAAGAAAAGAATTGATATGTTTTTGGGGATTGGGGTTCATAAAAAAACCGATAACCAAAGTTATGAAATAACTACAGTCATCGGTAAATATGTTTGTTCAAGCCGGGTACTAATCTAATTTGCCGGTTTCGAGTTGTTGCTTGTACACCGCTTTCAAAACAAGCGTACGACGCCTGATTGAAGGTTTGATGAAAGCCTGTCTTTCTCTCAATTGTAGTAAAACGCGGCTCTTTTCGAACTTTTTCTTGTACTTTTTAAGTGCTTTGTCGATGTTTTCGCAATCTTTTGAATCAATAATTAACATGTTGTATATACCTCCTTTGGTGAAAAATTTATTTTAAATGGGTCGCAAAGATAGAAGAATTATTTATAAAATAAAATATATCTCGATAAAATCCGAAATTTGATCATGTTTACAGGAATAATTGAACAAAAAGGAATAGTTACCGAAGTTAAAATACAAGGAACCAACCGAACTTTTCGGATATCTTCACCAATATCGGCTGAGTTGAAAGTTGACCAAAGCCTAAGCCATGATGGAGTTTGTTTGACTATTGAAGCTGTTGAAAACGATTGCCATCAGGTAACGGCTATTTTTGAAACACTTCAAAAAACAACATTAGGAAATTGGGAAACAGGCACAGTAATTAATCTGGAAAGGTGCATGCAACTCAATGGCAGACTGGATGGCCATATTGTTCAAGGGCACGTAGACACCACGGCTGTTTGTACCGCAGCTATTGAAAAAGATGGGAGTTGGGAATTTAAATTTAAAATAGATGATTCATTTGGAAATCAAATTATAGAAAAAGGCTCGATTGCTATAAATGGAATTAGTCTGACGCTGTTTAATGTTGAATTGAATTCATTTGAAGTGGCCATCATTCCATTTACTTACAATCACACCAACCTGAATTTTTTAAAGCCGGGGAACGTGGTGAACATTGAATTTGATATCATTGGAAAATATGTAACCCGTATTCACCTTTTATCAAATCATTAAAATAATATTTTTTCATGAATACAGACATTTCTATCATTACTCCATTATTAAACGAAGAAGAGAATGTGTATGAATTATATCACCGCATCAAAAAAGTATGTTCCATTTTGAATATTTCTTATGAAATAATATTTATTGATGATGGCAGCACAGACCATACTTTAATTGTAATTGAAAAAATTTCAAAAGAAGATTTGTCTGTAAAATATATCAGTTTCAGTAGAAATTTTGGTCATCAGGCTGCTCTTTTTGCAGGTATTGAACGTTCAAATGGAAATCGCATAGTTCTTATTGACGGAGATCTTCAGGATCCTCCTGAGTTGATAGAAAAACTTTGGTTAAAGATGAATGAGGGATACGATGTTGTTTATGCCCGAAGAATCAGCCGTAAAGGCGAATCATTTTTAAAAAAAACAACCGCTTCAGTTTTTTATCGGATGCTGAATAAAATTACTTCTATAAAAATCCCCATTGATACCGGAGATTTCAGAATAATTAAAAGTAAAGTTGCTATCGAACTTCTTCAGATGAAAGATCATGCAAAATTTCTGAGGGGACAAATAGCCTGGCTTGGATTTAAAGAATCTTCAATTACTTATGAAAGAGAAAAAAGAAAAACCGGAAACAGCAACTTCGGCTATGGGAGAATGTTACGTTTTGCTTTTGATGGCATTACCGGATTTTCAAATTTCCCATTAAAGCTCGCCAGCATCAGTGGTATCGTAGTTTCTATCATTTCTTTCTTTATGATTATTTATGTATTACTGGCAAAATATTTATGGAATCAAACCATAACTGGCTGGGCCTCCATAATGGTAACGGTTCTTTTTTTAGGAGGAATTCAGTTGCTCAGTATCGGCATTATAGGTGAGTACATCAGCCGAATCAACGATACCGTAAAGCAAAGACAACTCTACGTTATAAAAAAAACCAACACGCTTTAACCTGGATTTAATTATTTAATCCCGCTGATCATATATTGTGCCCCAAAAGGAATTGAGGCCAATTTCTTTTCTAATTTTATAAGCGACTTCAGCCATTTCTTTCTTGGAAAAAAAAGAATAAACCTCGTGCTGATCTTTTTAAATCCAGCATTTTGAAGAATACTTATTGAGTATTTCGAATCGAGTAGCTTTGCATCTTTATCAAATACACAGGTATTTACAATATGCCTAGTTACCGGATTTTTGGGATTGTGTTCAAATATATAAATTCTGCCGCCGGGCTTTAACACTCTCAGTGCTTCTGTTAGAAACACATGATGTAAAGAAAAATCGATATGATGCAATACTGCAGCCACAAATATGATATCAAACTGATTTTCATTAAATGGCAGAAGACCTCCATCATAACATTGAAAAATTGAGTTCTTTAATTTTTTTTCATTTGCCAGGCTTATGCTTTCTGCAGAAACATCAATAGCATTTATTTTAAATGAGGGAAATTCTTTTTCAATAAATGTTTCTACCACGCCATCGCTGCATCCAATATCCAAAAGCCTTGAAGGATGGTCATTTTCATACTCTTTCAGCAATTCAATCTTATGTGCTGCAAAATAATAACTGTCGGCACCTGTTATCTTCACATTTTGAGTATGTATCTTGCGGTATTGTGAGGCATGCTGGTCAAAATCGTCAAATGTTCTTTCACTCATTTTTAATAAAAATGTATTTTTATATATGCAAGTTAAAAGAAAATCAAAATCAAGAAGAATAACCTTTAAAACAATACTTGTTTTTTTAAGCATTGCGGTTTTAGCTTATCTGCCATTGAGTTCTTTTATGTTTTTTATAAAAAATGATGCTTTCAGCGGATATTTTCCTTCAAAATATTTTATCAGCGAATCAATAAACAGCAATGGATTTCCGTGGTGGAACCCTTACATAAACTTCGGATTACCTCAGTATGGAGACATGAACAGCGGGTTCTATAGCCCCTTTACCTGGTTTATTGCAAGTTTATTTCGTTATACCGCGCATACTTTTACTATCGAATTATTATTCTATCTTTTTATTTCGGGAATTGGCATGTATCAGCTTTGCAGATCTTATAAGTTTACCAAAACAGTTTCTTATATCTCTGGTATTTCCTTCATGTGTTCTGGTTATATGGTTGGTCATATTCAACATTTCAATTGGATTAGCGCAGCAGCTTTCATCCCCTGGTGCCTATGGGGTTATCATCAGCTGATCAATAAATTTAGTCTGAAAAATAACATTGTGTGTGCTTTGCTGTTTTATTTATTTCTTTCTTCTGCTCATCCAGGTTTAATTATCGGAGGAATCTATTTTTTTACTGCCTACATTGTTTTCTTTTACTTTAACAAAAAGAAAACAGAGACTGAAACATTTTCTTCGAAATCTTTTTGGAAAAAGAATGCCTGGATGTTCGCCTTGTTATTGATTCTGTGTATTGGAATGATGGTTGGTTATGCCGATATTATTCCTCATATTACAAGAGGCAAAAAAATAGAAAGTGTTTCTGCTATTATAAACCCTTTTTCTTTGCAAAGTTTCATTTCACTACTGTTGCCAATGGTTACGGTAAAAAACGATGCATTATTCCGCACCGATATTTCTATGAGAAATATGTACTTCGGACTAACGCTTTTATTGTTTCTGATTCCTGCACTTAGAAATAAAAAAAACAATAATCAGCTTTTTTTTATGTACACCGGCATTTTCTTTTTGATATTGTCAATTGGGGGCATTTTTAAACACATTCTCTTTCCCTTCCTGCCGCTTGTAAATTACGTAAGGCTTTCCGGAGAATTCATGATTTTTGCAATTACCAGTTTTATTTTATTTTCTGCTTTTGCACTCAATAAATTTATTGTTGAAGAAACAGGGTTTTCGAAAACACGGTATCAAACTTTTTATTTTCTACAGCTTGGTTTACTTGTTTTAATTGCTATCGGATTTGCAGGAATATTAATCACACATAACGGCTTGTTCTTTAACATCAATGATGTTATGAATAAACCCATGGTTGCACCACTGTTAAAATCCTTAATTGACCACCTTAGTTTTTACGATATACTGGTCATTGAAGGTATCATTCAGCTTGGATTTTTGGGTGCACTTAAGAAAAGTTTGCTCAATAAAAGATATAAAGATCTCATCAAAATTTGCGCGTTAGAACTTATTTTAGCTACACTTTTAAATTTACCTTTTACCGGAGTTGGACAAGCCTCCGTAAATGACGTCGACAGAGCGCTAAGCAAAGCAAGAGAAGGAGTTCCTGTTCCATTCTTGACTCCTATATATCAAAATAAAATGGGGAAAACAGACCAATCAGAAAAATTAATTGGAGACTGGAGTTTTTACAATAAACAAATTGGTTCCTTAACAAAATCATTTTATCCAGTTGAACTAAACACAACAAAAATTATTTTCAAAGACTCTCTTAGTTTGTTTTCTGTTAAGCCTTTTATTTTTTCAACGAATGACAGCGCCATTCAATCAATGAAAATAGTTTCTTTTAAAGGAAATGCTATTGATATTTCATTAATCAGTAATCAAAATGATACGCTGGTTTTTCAGCAAAACATCTATCCACACTGGAATTGTATAGTAAATGGCGAATACAAAAAGCCTATTATTTATGCAGGTGTATTTAATGCAGTAAGCATAGGCCCTGGGAAAAATTTTGTGAATTTTTCATTTTTCCCCAAATCGGTAAGTACAGCATTTGATATCAGCAAGTATGCATTCCTTGCCTGTATAATTTATTTACTTATTCTGCTTTTCAAACGGTCTTCCCCTTAATTGCGGAGGCCACAGCCTGATCCATAATTCTCTCTGCATAAGGTCGGGAGATCTCATTTAGTGATTCTATTTTTTGCTGAATAAGATTTTTATCGTCCATAGTAAGTGAAAGTTGTAACGACTGCATTGCAGAAGCGGTTTGAATCAATTCATCTTTATGCAATGATGCTGAATTTTTCTGTAGGAATTTTTCAGTTGTTTTCAAAAGCAATTCGCCTTCAGTTCTGGCCTCTGTAAGTGCCCTGATTAGAATATCTTCCTTTGCATTTTTTATCGAATCCAGCAGCATCTGCTCTACATCCTGATCAGTAAGATCATATTGCGGCTTCACTTCAATGCTTTGCGAAACACCGCTTCTTAATTCTTTGGCCGAAACAACCAAAATTCCATCTGCATCAATTAAAAAACCAACTTCAACTTTAGGCATTCCTGCAGGCATACCCGGTATTTTTGTAAGATTGAATTCAGATAACTTTCGGTTGTCTTTCACCAAATCTCTTTCCCCCTGATAAACACTGATACGCATAGACGATTGCCCATCTGCCTGAGTAGTATACTGGCGTGAAGCTTTAGACGGAATTTTTGAATTCCTTGGAATTAACACATCCATTAACCCTCCGGCGGTTTCAATTCCCAAACTTAATGGAGTTACATCAAGTAATAATATTTCTTTGTTATTGCCCGCTAGTACATCTGCCTGAATGGCTGCTCCTAGTGCAACTACTTCATCTGGATTAAGCGTGTCGTTAACTGTACGTTTGAAAAAATCACTAACCATTTTTTTTACAACAGGTACCCTTGTACTTCCTCCTACCATTACTACAGACTGTATAGAAGATTTCTCTAATCCTGCGTCTGCAAGTGCCCGGCTACAACAATCAATAGTCTGACTCACTAGTGGAAGTATTAATGAATCAAATTGATCTCTGCTCAATACCAGAGGCTTTTCGTCAATCATATCTTCATATACATCACACATAGAAAGATATTTTTTAGCGGTCTCCGCTTTTAATCTTAACCTTTGAGTCAGTGATTTATTGGTCAGTAAATCCTGATCACTAATACCTAGTGCTTTCATCCAATGATGAACAATAACTTTATCAAAATCATCACCACCAAGAGCTGTATTCCCATTTGTTGAAAGCACTTCAAAAATCCCATCGGCAATGCTCAATATTGACACATCAAAAGTGCCCCCACCCCAATCATAAACAGCAATGATTTCAGAGGAGTCTGATTTTTTTTGACCAATTCCGTATGCCAAGCTTGCTGCGGTGGGCTCATTAATTATTCTGAGCACATCCAATCCGGCCAGTTTTCCAGCATCTCTTGTAGCTTGTCTTTGTGCATCATTAAAATAGGCAGGCACAGTGATTACGGCTTTGTTTACAGGCGTTTTAAGAATATGTTCAGCACGTTGTTTTAATTCTTTAAGTATAAAAGAGGAAAGTTCTACCGGAGAAAAATATTTATTTCCCAGTTGAACTTTTACCAGATTATCTGTTCCATCATCAATAATGTGATAAGAAAATAGGCCTGCATTTTTTTCAACTTCTTTATAACTTTTCCCTATTAATCTTTTTGCGGAAAAAATTGTTCTCTCGGGATTAATTTCCAAAAACTCTTTTGCTTTTTCTCCAACAATGATATTGTCAAATTCATCAAAATATATGACTGATGGAACCAATGCGGTTGCGTTATGCTCTTTTAAGGCAACAGGTTGTTTGGTTTCGGGATGAATAATCGCAATCAAACTATTTGTTGTTCCCAGATCTATACCCACAACCATTTCTTCTTTTTGCAAACTTCCTGTAATGAGATTGATTCCTATTTTCGCCATTTTTTTAAAAAATTAATGCCACGAAGTTAAAAATAAAAAAGGCTGTTTGGATGAAACAGCCTTTTGAAGTTTACTAAATGAGAAATTATTATCTCATTAAATACATTTTGCCATATCCTTTGTTAAAGTATTTATCCGTATCATTATCAGGAGTGTTGTATTTATCCAAAGACTTTCCATTAAGATTGGTTAATACGCGGTATATATAAACTCCATTAGCCAGCTTTTGACCATACATATCTGTTCCATCCCATTTAAAATCGGTTATATTTCTACCAATATGAACAGGTCCCAGTTCATTTTTGGTTATTTCCCTGACAATTTTTCCGGTGATTGTTAATATTTGTATTCTTATATTTTGTGGTACTTCAGATCCAGTAACGGTGAATACAAACGCAGTAGAAGTAGTAAATGGATTTGGATAATTAAGCAGGTTGGATATCATCGGCTTATTGACCACATTGAAAATAACATGATAATCAAGATCACCAGCCCTATTGCCTACCACATCCTTACCTGTAACAATAAGTTCATAATCTCCATCTTCAGAAAAGTAAGGATTCAAATCAATGCTTGCATTATTTTCTCCTGTTGATAAATTTGCGGGATTAAATCTCATGGTATCCCCAAAATAATAATTGTGTAATGTCTGATCAGGATATCTAACCTGTAAACTAATTAAAGAAGTATCTTTTAATTCAAGAAATTTACTTTCATCTTTAAGATTGATTAAAATTTTTGGCTTACTGGAAATGATGTCTTTGTTTAAAATATGAACGCCATCAAAAGTTACATCAAGTAAGGGGTTATATTTATCGGCCTTTACATAAAAATCGTTGAACAATACATTATTATAATGATACATTTCGGGCTGATCATTATCCGGATTGAAATCGACGAATAAGGTATTATTTCCCACCAGATTTAAATCTTTAGTACTGATGGTATAATGCAAAATCAACGTATCACCTGATACCAGTGCTTTTCTTTTAGGAATATTTATATTAATGGGCGAATTTTCCTGATTGGTAATAATGAATTTTATTTTAATTAAACTATCAAATGCCACATCACTGATATTTTTGAAGGCAAGTGAGAAATCTATGGGTTCGCCTTGTTCAACGGTATCTTTAAATGAGTATAAAATTCCAGGAGCTACAGCGCCTTCCGGAGCAGGTGTTGCATTGATTCTTAAATAATGTAATTGATTTGGAGTTATATATTTATTGTCTTTATTATTGATAGTTATTTTAACAAAAGGAAATTCATTGGCATCAACAACAGATAAACTGGTATCTACAGATGGATAAATCGTCACGATTGGACGACTAGTCCCATCTTGTCTGATTCCAATTACATTAACCTTTACCGAATCTGCAGGTGTGGGATCCGAACTTATGCCACGCCAATGAATAGACGTCCATTCTGTAGCAGGACCAAAAACAGGAGACTCCATAATTCCTTCGGTACTCGTTGAATTCAAATTGAAACTCTGATCAATATACGAGGAATCCTGAGGGCCAATTATCTGTGTTGGAATATAACTTCCGGATCCTTTTTTAAAAAAATAAAGGAAGGGTAAATTACGATAGAAGCTGTCTATTTTTGTAAATCCAATTGATTTCAATTTGTGATAAAGCGAATTACCTGATCCCAGTAATGCAGTATCTGCCATCCACTGGTTTATTAACTGATTATTTGAAGTACTGACACCAAGGTTGGTAATAGCTACATACATACCATCGGGAATAGAATCTATAAAATCCATTGCACTTTTTCTATAAGAAGCAATGTTATATGGATATTCAAAAAATCTTCTTGAGGAATCCGGAATTGTGGACAGTGGACAAACAGGATAACTTCCATAAAATCCATTAGAAGGGGATACATTTTTATTTTTCCAAGGAATTAATGTAGCCGTATCAAAAACATAAAACTGCAGGGAGTTATATATACATCCATAAAGTTCCAGCTGATTAAAATCGAGATTAACATTTATTCTGTCGTAATCAAAATAAGGATACAATCCGGTTCTGATAATCAGATTCTTGGGTTCAACTTGAAATCGGAAAATCCGGTCTGCATCAAGAGTAAGATTATCTAAATTTGATTTTTTATATTGATAATAATGAGATTGATTATAACCGGAAGAACTTCCTGATAAGTATATAAAAGAAAAACTGTTCCAAATATACTGAGCATTATTTCGGGGAACCATAGCTACCCTCCAGTAATAAACGGTACTATCGCTAAAGGATAAGTTAGCAGGAATAAATTCTACGATTCCGCCTGGACCTGATTTGTTGTAAGTTTTTTTTAATGGCGAATTAAATAATTCTGTCGTATCTACTTCCATTACATAATCTCTTAATCCACTTAAGGGATTGGCAGTATTTGCAAAAAAAGAAATATTCTGCCGGTTGACAATTGAAAAATTATTGGGGACTGCCGGCCTGAGTTCATCCTCAAAAATATAAAATTCCTTTGTGACAGTATTGTTGGTTTCATATTCCTCATCTATTCTATTGGTAGCGTCGAGCGTAACGATGATAAAATTCAATCCCTTATCGGATGTAGGCACAATGGGCACCGTTAGTTCTAGGGAATCTATACTTTTAATAGCTGGAATTAATTGATTGTAAAGAATTCTTATTGAATCATTTGGAAGTTTTCTTTTTACGTTAACCCAAATAGAATCTCCAACTGCTTTTCCTATATTCTGCATTTTAATTTTAAGATTAAAATTATTATCTGCAACAGAAATGATGTTAGGGCTAATTTTAACCAGTGGATCTTCAATTACGAAATCTGGCTTTGAAAACGAATTTATTTTTAAAGCAGGATCTCCATGAAGATTAATTTCTTCAATATGCATTCTGGTAAAAAAATCAACGGCAGGATTATTACCACCCAGATCTTCTGTAACTGATTTGATTTGATTGCCAATTGTATTTCCATACATTGTATTACAAAATCGTTTATACAAAGAAGTATTATAAAAATTAAGAAAAGGAGGAATTCCAAAATGAGTATCGGCTAGAAAACCTATGCTGCCACGTTCGTTGGCTAAAACATATTTTTCAGACAAACTTAAGTTTCCGCTTAAACGAAGTGGATCATACACATAATAATTACCGGCACTGCATCCACTCACATTAAAGAAAGGATATTTACCGGCATTGTTGTAAATTTCAGGGTTGCTGAGATTAAACTCAAATGTATTGGCTGAGGAATGACCAAAATATCCTACAAATCCAAGTCCTTCATTAAACAGTTCTTCAATACGCTGGCTGCTGGCCTGTTGAACGACCCCTGTTGATGTTTTAGAAAATGTTTCTACACGGCCTCCGTATAATGTATCTTCGGCTATGTCTCTATAGGCGTTCATAAACCCTTTAAATGTATTGTTTTCACTGCTGTCTTTTCCTCCTGCCACGTGAATAAAATTCTTCATCCATGCTTTATCCGCAATTAAAGGACTGTTAGTTGATTGTGCATTTTCATATTCTTTTATTTTTTGTAAATACACGTTAACTTCATTTGCGTTAATCGCTCCAAGCCTACCAATTGGCAATAACGGCACAGCAAGCCCTGGCAATGAAGATAACAGGATATCAGAAGGCGGCCATCCAAATGTAGTTACTAAATTCATTTGCTCACAAGATGGAACAGATTCATTAAAACGTTCATCGATATAATTCACGCCTCTCCCAATAATGAAAACATAGTTTGGTCTAACCGCAAATTGATTATACGCATAATTAATAAAATCCCTGATCGCACCTGGATGGTGTTTTATTCCAAAACCAAATTGATCAGTAAGCTCATTAATATCATACACTTTGGCATTATAGCCACCGCCATTACTGGAACTTCTGTAAATACGGTATTGATCAACAAAATTATTTCCACTCCCATCATTATATAAAACAGGATTGCTGACAATCAGATAATTCCCCTGATTCTGAGCGTTGCTGAAATCAATAAAATTTCTTTGCAATAGTGAACTGATTAAATAAGGAGTTTGCTGATTATTCAAAATAAATTTTCTGGTCTGAGCAGAAGGAGGAATTACAAATTTAACTTTTCCGGGTGTAGAATTAATCTCACCAATGTAACGGTTACCCGAAGTGATATCATACAATATCGGCGAAGCAGAACCATAATTAAAATTATCAATAACCAGATAGTTTCCTGAAACAGAAGGCAATAATTTAAAAGAAAATGTTTTTGAATTTGAAAAATCAAATGTCGCAGGAAAAGTAAGGCCAATGCTGGCGACAACAAACCTATCATAGCTATTTGTAGAAGTAGAGCCAATAAATACAGGGAGATAAATTGCACTTTGTAATAAGGTTAATGGAAGATTTTCTATATTTACTTTTTCATAATTGAAGTAATTCATATTAATTGCAGCACTATAAGGAGCTGCAGATATTTCAGTCTGATTTAACTTAATGCGCAGATCCCGTGTGTTTGGAGCCGCTCCTACTGCATTAACTCTAACGGATAAACCATTCGCAGGTCCAGATGTATAAACATTAAGATTAAAAAACTCTTTTATTACATCACAGCAAGGAGCAGCAATATCACTCGACCATCCTTCTCCGGCATCAAATGAAGAAGAATAAACATACTCTCCCACCGATTTAGCCTCACCTCTGTTAATTATTTTCTTGTAATTGTAATTAACATCTTTCATAAAATAAGCATCAGGTGTTGTATTACTTGGGGCCGAATTTACAGCGGTATTATACCTGAGGTTTGCGCTTGCGGTATTTAAGGTAAGGAAATAAGATACAGTATCTGTTTCCAGGCTGTATTGATCTGCCAATTGGAAATCGGTGTTTCTGTATAATTGATTATCAGGCTTCCCATCATTTGCCTCGCCCCAGAATTCTATAAAATCTGATGCTCCTAAGGGTGCATTATTAATTGAGGTAAACAAGCGTACTTCATTCCCATTTCTCCAAAGCTGAAAATCATTAGCATTGACTGAAGAAAGTCCTGCAGCTGCAATTACATTCTGAGGTATCCTGCATAAAGTATCATTAGCGAGCCTGAATTTATAATAGGTTTTGCTGTAATCTATCCAGCTGTTATTCAGCTGAGCAAAAGCAAATGAAAAATTCAACAATAAAAAAGTGATTAATAATTTTTTAACCATAATAAACCTGTTAATATTAGTTTTCTTTCTTTTTAACCAAATCCAGTTTAAGTGAAAATACATGTGTATATAAAGGGCTGTCCTGATTGGCAAGATTAGTAAATGCGTAATCGATGGTTACATTTTTAATTTTAAATCCTGCCCCTATACTTGGCTGATATATCCAAACTTTTTTCTGATTCAAGGTATCTCCATCTGCCAATGCCCGCTGAAAATTGGTAATCCCAGCTCTTACAAAAAATACTTTTTTAATTTCTGTTTCAATGCCCAGGTGCGGATCTATACTGACTGCTTTTGAACTTAGAACCGTATTGCGTTTGCCGTCAAAAGTCATATCAAAACTTGCTTCAGTTGATAAATTAATTGATTTGCTGATATTAAATTTATACGCTCCGCCGAGAATCAATCTGGGAGCAGTCATTTCGGTAGATTTTACCGGTATGTCATTATTGGTTAGATATAGCACTTCTTTTTCTTTGTCGGTAAACTTAAACGACCAGGCATTGAAAGTGGTTGTAATATCTTTTGCCATCAAACCCAATCGCCATTTCTTACCAATCATATTGACGCCCGCATCCAAACCAAACCCCCAGGCATTAGCAAAAGATCCCACCTTACGATAAATGACTTTTGCATTGGCTCCAAAATTTAATTTATAATGATCATTTTGCTTTACCTGTTGAGCATATGAAAATAGAAATGCATAATCTGCAGAAGAAAAGGTTTGTATATTATTGTAATTCAAACTGCCATCAGGCTCTACTAAAAAAAGAGTATTGGGAATGTCATCAACGGCAAATCGAAGCAATGAGAATCCTAATGTTCTTTTGTTGTCCTCTATAGGAATGGCTACAGATACGAAATCATATTTTGCAATCCCTGCGAAATAATCAGCATGCATTAAAGCGATTTCGGGACTATTTTTAACTTCAGTAAGTCCGGCTGGATTCCAGTAACCTGAAGTGACATCATTTACAGAAGCAATCTGTGCATTTCCCATGGCCAATCCACGTGCACCCGCTCCAATATTTAAAAACTCATTCGAATATTCTCTGAATTGCGCAGTACATTTAAAAGTAATTCCTGCAAAAAATATCAATAAAAATAACCTTACGGAATGGATACAACTAATAAAAAACCTTTGCAAATGTGGATGTTTAAGCAACAATGGTTTGAATGTTATCATTATGGGAACACATTGGATGAATTCAAATTTACAACATATATGGCTTTCTGCAACTTAAAAACAACACTATTTACGCTGTTTTTTCAACCTGTTTCAAGGTTATTTTGCTGAATAATAAAATACATTATGACAATTTTTACTCATTTTTGCACAAACAAATCAGAAACAGAAAATAGATATGAACCAACTCATCAAGGAATTGCAGTGGAGAGGGATGATACAGGATATTATGCCCGGAACAGAAGAACAACTTAATAAAGAAATGACCTCTGCTTATGTGGGTTTTGATCCTACAGCCGACAGCCTTCATATTGGCAGTCTGGTTCCAATTTTATTATTGGTTCATTTACAAAAAGCAGGGCATAAGCCGATTGCTTTAGTTGGAGGCGCAACTGGAATGGTGGGTGATCCCAGCGGAAAAAGTGAAGAAAGAAACATGCTCAGCGAAGAAGAGTTAAATAAAAATGTAATTGGCGTTCGTTCTCAATTAGAGCAGTTTTTAAATTTCGATAATTCTTTACCCAATGCGGCTGAGCTTACCAATAATTATGATTGGTTTAAAAATATAAGTTTCCTGGATTTTATCAGAGATGCCGGAAAGCACATCACCGTAAATTATATGATGGCGAAAGACAGCGTGAAGAAAAGACTGGAGGGAGAAAGTGGAATGTCATTTACCGAATTCACTTATCAGCTGGTGCAGGGTTATGATTTTTACTGGCTTTTTAAAAATAAGAACTGCAAATTACAAATGGGTGGCAGCGATCAGTGGGGAAATATTGTAACTGGTACGGAACTCATCAGAAGAAAAACAGGTGGAGAAGCTTTTGCTTTTACTTGCCCGTTGATCAAGAAAGCCGACGGAGGTAAATTTGGCAAAACAGAAAAAGGAAATATCTGGCTGGATGCCAATAAAACGACACCTTTCCAATTCTATCAGTTCTGGTTAAACGCTTCTGATACTGATGCGGCAACATGGATCAAGATATTTACTTTTTTACCGCAAGACGAAATCAATAGTTTGACAGCAGCTCACGAAAGTAATCCTGCAGAAAGAATTTTACAGAAAAAACTTGCCGAAGAACTAACTGTTTTTGTTCATGGACAATCTGAGTTAGATAAAGCTATTGAAACCACACAGAAATTATTTTCGAATACCAAAGCATCTGTTGACACTTTAAGTGTTGAGGATTTGGAATCGATCGAAGGCATTGTAAGAACAAATTATGCTGCTGATAAAATCAATACAGGTATTGACATCTTGAGCTTCTTAACTGATAATGCCATTTTTGAAAGCAAGGGTGCTGCCCGAAAGATGTTACAAAATGGCGGTGTGAGTATCAACAGGGAAAAGATTACAGATCTACAAATGATGGTGGAAAATAAACATTTGCTGCACGATAAGTTTATATTGGTGCAGGTAGGGAAGAAGAATTATTATTTGGTTTCGATATAAAGCCCCCTCAATCCCCCGAAGGGGGAAGTTGATTATGTCTTGTTTGGGTTCACCACGAATTCACGAATTGGTTTCACACAAAGTTCGCAAGCGTGCAAAGGCGCAATGAATTTTTGCCACAAAGACACGAAGGCACGAAGAAGCACTAAGGCTGATTATAATTTTCAGTACATAATTTTTATTGCTCCCCTCTCACGCGGGAGAGGGGTTGGGGGTGAGGTTGAATTTGCGAATTATTTCACTTGTGATTTTCGGCGTTTCTATGTTCCATCGAAACATCTCGTCTTTAGCCCGAAATGTTTTTTGTTTTATGTAATCGTCGTTTCATAGGAACGTTTGGTGAGGAATAACCACGAATTCACGAATTGGTTTCACGCAAAATGCGCAAGGGAATAAAGTCGCAAACATAAAGTGACAAAGAAATATGAAGTTTTTTTTATTTCCGAAATGGAAAACTTCCCCCTTCGGGGGATTGAGGGGGCTGGTTTCACAAACTCAACCTCAAACACAAATTAACCACCCTGCCATCAATTGGCGCCCATAACGCATTGAATTGCGGATTGGAGATTGAACCGGTATACAACGCTTCTTTTTTACTTTGGCGATAATCCAAAATATTTTCGCAATTCAACACCAAGCGACATTGTTTTGCAATGGTATAATCAATCATAGCTGCCATAAATAAATATGATGGTGTCTTAGTATAATCTTGTCTGTACTGATAACCGTTAAACGAACTCTCTACACAAAATCTTGCTTTACCCTCCCACTCCCTGGTAAGCATGTACGACATCCTGAACTTTGGGGTAAGCGGCACAAACTGATTGATGGCTAAATATTTTCTTTCGGCAATGGTAAAAGTATAGCCTGCATACAATTCCCAATCTTCCAGCTTCAATTTTATGTAAGTATCAAACCCCTTGGTAACAATTGCTTTGGAGGCATTGGCAAATGAAACGGCACCATTAGATTGTTCTGTGGCAATAACTGGCGTATTCAACTGTGTGAGAAAAAATGCATGATTGATGAAGATAGAATTTTCTTCACCCCATTTGGCTTTGTAGTTCACTTCAGCATTGTAACCATAGGAACGTTCAGGCTTAACTGCAGTTCCAATTGGCAAGATGTTGATGATGGCAAAATCATTAATCTGAGGTGCTAATGCATCAGGTATTTTGTAACCTGCTCCAAATCCCGCTCTGGTACCCCATTTTTTATTCAACTGATGAAAGAACGAAACTCTGGGCAATACAAAATTTCCATAGGTCATGTGATAATCATTACGCAAACCCATTTCAACAGTGGTATTGGTTTTAATTTTATACGAGTATTGGAGAAAAGCCCCAACTGTATTGTTGGTCACATTATTAATGTAAGCACTGTCGCCAGATATTTTTTTAAACTGATTGCCCGAAAAATTCGCACCTCCAACCCAGCTGTGATTTTTATGATTGATTAATACTGAAGCTTCTGAAAAATAATCCAATTGCCCGGCATTAAAGTTATATTCATGAGTGGTGATATCTCTTTTGAAATCACTTAATGATGCTTTTATTATAAACTTATCTTTTCCCGACAGGTTTCTTTCTGCGATCAGTTCAGCACTCTTTCTAAGAATTTTATTTTTTTCAAAAAACTGATGAATAGAATCAGGTTTGTTTTCAATGACAGACATATCTCCACCCAAACGTGATTCATTGGTGGAGGTAAACCCTGCAGTAATTATTGTTTTGGAGTCAGGGTAAAAAAACAAACGGGGATGTACAACAAATGATTCTGTGCGAGCTACATCTGAAAAGCCGTCACCATTCACATCAACAGCAGATTGATGAGTAGCACCAACATAAAAAGTGTATCCAAATTTTTTATACCGTTTAGAAAGAAATCCATTGAGGTTCGATTCCTTCAAAGTGGTTTGATTGATAGTAAATATACCCTCCTGTTTTGTTGTTGGTTTTTTTGAAATCAGATTAACCAAACCGCCAATCGCACCTGCACCATATAA
Source organism: Chitinophaga pinensis (assembly GCA_943333125.1). GTDB lineage: Bacteria > Bacteroidota > Bacteroidia > Chitinophagales > Chitinophagaceae > Ferruginibacter > Ferruginibacter pinensis_D. The sequence continues at coordinate 47,857 of CALQSB010000013.1, read as the reverse complement.
CGTAGAAGCCGAACCTTTAATTAATTCTACTTGCTTCAAATCCAATGGTGGGATGCTCATCAATCCAAATCCTCCACTATATCCTTCATACAATGGAAGACCATCTCGTAATATTTGCGTATACCTTCCATCTAACCCCTGTATACGAACATTTGAATTTCCTGAAACGGCGCTTACTTGTTGTATTTGCACTCCACTTAGATCTCCAATTATACCCATAACAGTAGCCGGTTTTACTGTACTTTCTTCTTCCATTTCTTCAGCATCCAAAATTTCAATTTTGATTGGCGCATTTTCTATGCTTTGATTGGTACGAGTGGAAGCGACAATAACAATATCTTCCATTACAGTTTCAGATGGCACAAGTTTAACCGAATAAAAATCTATAGCAGTATTAACTTTCAATGAAGCAGTATTAAATCCTACAGCAGATATTTCCAATTCTGTTTTTCCTGAAATTAAAATCATAGCAAATCCTAAGCTATCCGTAGCTGCGAATGATTTTTTATTTTTTGAAATGGAGGCTCCGTTAATTGACAATCCTGTTGAAGTACTAGTTACCTTTATTTTAATGTCTTGTGCAAATATCGAATCAACTGAAATGCAAAATAAGACTGATAATATTATTTTTTTCATACGAAGGCCAAAACTACAAAAGAGAATTCTATTTTTTTCATACCATTAAATTTAAAGGTTATTAAATGATGAGAAATCAGCACTTTGTAATAACTTTTAACAAAAGATTGAATTACAAATCATTTTTCTTAAATTGTTTGAAATATTTTTTTACCAATAATTATAAATCAGCCATCTCATGTCCAATCTCAATTTTTTCAAAGCCTGCTTCAGCAATGAGCTGAATGGCACTTTACAATTATTTCAATGCTTAGCTAACGACAAATTGGATTACACTCCACATACAGTAAACAGATCTGCAAAACAATTGATGGAACATATTCTGGCTCACCTGGTAGATATGAAAGTGATTGCAGAAAATAGCAATTGCGATGAAACACTGACTTATGATTTTCTGGGAACTGCAGATGCCAGCGAAAAACTGGCTCAATTATGGAAGGCATTTGCGACATCTTTAGATAGCCTTACTGATGAGGCATGGGATAACGAACCCGTTGAGCTCACTATAGAAGGAAAGCCTTTTGCAACAATGCCGCGCATTAATATGATGTGGTTCTTTTTCTTTGATATCATTCACCACAGAGGACAGTTGTCTTCTTATGTTAGACCTATGGGTGGTAAAAACCCGGCTATTTATGGATATAGTGCGGATACGCTATAAATGCTGAATGAAAAAGTAAGCTGTTTGCCGGTCCTTAATCAACATGAACGTGTTTTTTTATCACAGACCCTTCATTGGTTTCGGGAAGGAATAAACGCTGGCTTACTATATAACCATTTCCATTTTCACAGAAGTGTACTTTTAAATTTTCGATACTGATTGGATTGCCATCGGGAATATCTGCAATGTTACTGTGCTGGATATCGTGTCCATCAACAATCATCACCAAACCACTACCTATGGCTTCCATTTTGTTTCCTTCGGAAATGAGCATTCCGGTATCCTCACCCAAACCAATTCCAATGCAGGATGGATTAGTAGCTATAGCCTGTGCCAGACGACTGAATCGTCCGCGTTTCTCAAAATGAGAATCAAAAATAACATCGTCCATAAATCCAAGTCCTGTAGTAATTTTTACTTCGCCTTTTAAATGTGCTTTTGCTGCATTACCTTCATAAATCATTGTGTTGCTCATAGCCATAGCACCGGCTGATGTACCTGCAACAATAAATCCTTCTTCGAGATGATATCTTTGCAGCAACATTGCCAATAAAGGCGTGCCTCCAAAAGTGCTGGTCAGCCTCATTTGATTTCCGCCACTGAACATTACTCCATCGCATTTTTTTATTCTGTCCAGGTAATCTTCATTTAAAGCATCCATACGATTTCGGATATGCATGAGGCCAATATTACTGCAGCCAATTTTTCCAAAAGCATCAAAATAATTGTCGCCTACTTCAATAGGTATCATACTTGCTGTTGTAATAACTTCAATCCTTTTCAACGGCCCTCCAACTTCAAGTACAAAACGTCTTAATATTCCCAACTCGAAAAAATTAAGATTGTTGCGATGAATTTCTCCTGTTTCGAGATTGGTGCCTTTATCTTCTGCTCCGCCGATTGCCAATAGTTTTCCTTTAGGAATTTGCATCTAATCAGATTTATGATGATGGCAAAAGTAAGGCAATTAAGTTTTTAACCTGCTCCAAAACTTATACAGCAATGTTAATCAAATGTATTTTTAATTATTTCCGCTAAAAAAAAATCAACATCCTAGAATAAGTATCTTTGCCTGCATTTACATACCCTGCTTATTACATTAAATTCCCAAACAAGAAATATCGCATTTATGAAAATAGTAGAAATAAAAGTATTGAGGGGCCCAAATTACTGGAGCGTTCGCAGGGTTAAGCTGATACAGATGAAACTTGATTTAGAAGAACTGGAACAGCTTCCCACCAATAAAATTGATGGTTTTTATGAGCGGCTGGAACAAATGTTTCCATCTATGATTGAACACCGGTGCAGCGTTGGAACAAGAGGAGGTTTTTTTGAACGGGTAAAAGAAGGTACCTGGATGGGGCATGTGATTGAACATATCGCATTGGAAATGCAGACCCTCGCAAACATGGAAACCGGCTTTGGCAGAACAAGAGGAGCCGGATCCGAAGGACTGTACTTTGTATGCTTCAGTTATATTGAAGAAGATGCAGGTGTATATGCCGCAAAAGCGTCTGTTAAGCTGGCTCAGGCACTTATTGATGGCACAGCATATGATTTATCAGCTGATATCATGAAATTGAGAGAAATAAGAGAAGATACCCGGTTGGGCCCAAGTACCGGTTGCATTGTAGATGAAGCTGCAAAAAGAGGTATTCCGTACATCCGTTTGAATAAACAATCTTTGGTACAACTTGGATATGGTGTTCATCAAAAAAGAATAAGAGCTACCATTGCCAGCACCACTAGTAACATTGCGGTTGATATCGCCTGTAATAAAGAAGAAACAAAACTTCTTCTGGGTGCTGCTGAAATACCTGTTCCAAAGGGCGACGTAGTAAGAACAGAAGAAGGACTTTTGGAAACAGTTAACCGAATTGGTTATCCGGTAGTAATAAAACCAATCGATGGTAATCATGGAAAAGGAAATACCACCAATGTAACTGACTGGGAACAAGCTAAAGTTGCTTTTGCTGCTGCCAAATTATTCAGTAGATCAGTAATAGTAGAAAAATACATTACCGGTTTTGATTTCAGAATACTGGTAATTAATTATAAATTTATTTGTGCCGCGCTTCGTACACCCGCGTCGGTTATAGGCGATGGAAAAAACAATATTCAATATCTTCTTGATGAAGTAAACAAAGATCCGCGCCGGGGTTATGGCCATGAGAAAGTGTTGACTCAAATTACCATTGATCAGTTCACACAGAAAATGCTGGATGAAAAGGGATATACTTTAGAAACCATTCCTGCAAAAAAAGAATTGGTGTTGTTAAAACCTACAGCCAATCTTTCTACAGGCGGAACAAGTACTGATGTCACTGACGAAGTACATCCGGCTAATATCATTATGTGCGAACGTATTGCTAAAATTATCGGTCTCGACATTTGCGGAATTGATATCATGGCCACAGATCTGCGCAGTCCGGTAAATGAAAATGGAGGTTGTATTTTAGAAGTAAATGCTGCACCCGGATTTAGAATGCATATCGAACCTTCTGTAGGATTACCCCGAAATGTAGCTGAACCTGTAGTTGATATGCTTTTTCCTAAAGGAAGCGTGGGAACCATCCCTATAATTGCAGTTACAGGAACAAATGGAAAAACAACCACAACAAGAATTACTGCTCATATTGCAAAAACTGCAGGTTATAAAGTGGGATACACCACTAGCGATGGCGTTTATATTCAAAATCAAATGATGATGAAAGGTGATTGCACCGGACCTGTTTCGTCTCAGTTTGTACTAAAAGACCCTACTGTTGATTTTGCAGTTCTTGAATGTGCAAGAGGCGGTATTTTAAAAAGTGGACTTGCATTTCAGCATTGTGATGTAGCCATTGTCACCAATATAAGTGCCGATCACATTGGACTAGGCGGTATTGATTCAATGGAACAAATGGCTAAAGTAAAAGCAGTTGTTCCTGAAACGGTTTTACCTAAAGGTTTTGCCATTCTCAACGCTGATGATGATTTGGTATATAATATGAAAAACGGACTGGATTGCAATATTGCACTTTTCAGTATGGATGAAAAAAATCCCCGGGTAATTACTCATTGTAAGAAAGGCGGATATGCTGCTATTTACGAAAATGGCTATATCAGCATTATGAAAGGAACCTGGAAAATCCGTGTCATTAAAGTTGCCGAAGTGCCCATCACCTATGGAGGAAAAGCGTTGCATAATGTTATGAACTGCTTACCAGCTGTGCTTGGTGCTTATTTATGGAGAAATATCACCATTGATGACATCAAACTTGCATTACAAACATTCATCCCTTCTGTTGCACAAACTCCAGGGAGACTTAATATGTTTCAATTCAAAAATTTCAATTTCCTGGTTGATTTCGCCCATAATCCTGCCGGGCTGGAACTATTATGCGATTTTATCAGCAAACTGGAAGGCCACCCTAAAGTAGGAATTATCAGTGGAACCGGCGACAGACGAGACGACGACATCAGGGAATTGGGAAGAATTTCTGGAAGAAATTTTGATGAAATTATCATCAGACAAGATAAGCACTTGCGGGGCAGATCTGCAGAAGAAATGGTGAACCTGCTGGTTGAAGGCATCAACGAAACCAAGCAAAAAGACATACCCATTACCATCATATATAATGAAAAAGAGGCTATTATGTATGCATATAATACAGCCAAACCTGGTTCTCTGATCACTATTATGTGCGATGTAGTTTCTGAAGCACTGGATCTGATTAAGGACATGAAAGAAAAAGAAGACACCGAAGAATAGTCTTTTTTCGCTTTTATTCGAAGATGAATGCGGCCTTGTTCTGTGTTCATCTTATTAAAAAACTAAAAATCTTTTGGAACATCTTTTTAAACCCTTATTTTTGCAATCCAAAATTAATCATTTTGGAAAATGATTGGGTTATTGTGTAAAGGTAGCACTACAGATTTTGATTCTGTCTGTCTAGGTTCGAATCCTAGTAACCCAACAAGAAAAAACCTTCGATATTGTCGAAGGTTTTTTCATTTACAGAATAACGTTATTATTTAAAATCATCGATTTTTACTTTATCACCTCTTCAATTACATTTCCTATACACCCATTAGGCATTTGAATATTCAGCAAGGCGGCTAAAGTTGCAGCGATATCAGTCATATGCACTTCACGATGAGAGCGACCTGATTTAATATTTTGACCATACCATACCAATGGAATATGTGCATCATAAGGATTCCACAAACCATGAGTGGTGCCTGTTTTACCACCATCCAAATAACCGGGATTGGGCACGAACATCACATCACCACTGCGTTTAGGATAATAACTATTTTTAACCATTTCTATCATCACTGTTGGTAATGTTGACGTAGAAACTTTTTCAATATCAAAAGCGTTACTAATAAAAGATTTCTTTTCCAATAAACTAACGATGATATCCTTGAAAATTCCTTTGCCATTGGCTTTGATGAGTTCATCGTTATCATTAAAATAAATTTGTGAGTTATCTATCGCCACTACTTGAGGAACACTCCTATTCAAAGATTTCAAAGTATCATTCAACTCCTTCATTAAGTCTTTGTCTTCGAAATTTCCGCCAGGCAATTTATGCTCTTTCATAAAATCTGGGTTATGCGCCACACCATGATCTGCAGTCAAGAAAAATAAATAATTACCGACACCAATTGTTTTATCTAGATAATTTAGAAACTCAGTCAGATCAAGATCCAATCTGAGGTAAGTATCTTCTATTTCTACCGAATTGGGAGCAAATACATGACCGATATAATCAGTTGAAGATAAACTTACTGCCAGAAAATCAGTTGCCGCTCCATTTCCCAATTGTTCGTATTCGATAGCAGATTCAGCAAATTTCAAAGTATACGTATTTCCAAAAGGAGTATACTTGAAAGCTTTGTATATTTTGTCTCCTAATGAATTTGTATTGTAAGGGAAACTGTTCTGATTAATGCCGGGAATTTTTCCTTCATAATTCTCTTTGTCATCAGTACTCAAATCATAATCTTTAATAGGCATTATCACATTCCATCCTTTTGCCATTAAAGAATCGGGCATTTTTTTATCGTTGAAATTTTTTACCCAAGAAGGAAGAGATTCCATGTAATAAGTACTGCTAATCCATTTGCCTTCTTTGTCATCAAACCAATAAGCAGCATTAGCGGAATGTCCGGCAGGAAGAATGGCACCTCTGTCTTTCAAAGAAATGCCAATTACTTTTGATTTGAAATTATTATTTAACCTTAGTTGGTCTGTAACAGATGTTACCATCATATTTTTCGGACTCATTTTACCTGCATCATTGTTGCTGCCAACACCGATTACCGTTGAATCATCAGTGCAATACACATTTTTACCCGAAGCCCTGTCAATCCAGTTGTTTCCTACTATTCCATGAATTGCAGGTACGGAACCTGTATAAATACCAGTATGACCAACTGCGGTGTAAGTTGGCAGATGGGTAATCATGGTGTTGTCGCAACTAAATCCTTGATTTAACAATCTGTTGAATCCTCCTTTTCCGTAAAGTTTTTTGAATTTATACAAATAATCCCATCTCATTTGATCTACAACCAAACCGATAACGAGTTTGGGCTGAGGCGTTGAAATAGCTGATTTGGCTGTGTTTTTATTTTGTTGAGCTGAAACTGAAATGGATAAAGTCAAAAAAAACAAGACAATACTGAATCTGCATTTGTTTACCATTTTGAAAATTTCGAACAAAGATAAAGGCAATTAATTTGACGGCAAGTGCATTATCAATGTTATGCCAATGTTACGGTTTTTAGTGTCAATGCCTTATTTTTGCAGCACTTAAACAATAACTAACCACCAAAAATTAATTGTCGATGGATGTTTTTGAAAAACTGGTAAAAGACGGCGGGCCAATTGGTCAGCACATGGACAGAGCTCATGGCTATTTTGCATTTCCAAAACTGGAAGGCGAATTAGGTCCCAAAATGAAATTCAGAGGAAAAGAAATGATTGTTTGGAGCTTGAATAACTATTTAGGATTGGTAAATCATCCAGAAGTAAGAAAAGTAGATGCGGAAGCTGCTGCTGCTTATGGCATGGGGAATCCAATGGGTGCCAGAATGATGAGTGGTAACACCACCAAGCATGAAGAATTGGAAAGAGTGATCAGTCAGTTTGTAAGCAGAGAAGATACCATGTTGCTCAATTTCGGATATCAGGGAATTATGAGTTGTATTGATGCTTTGGTTAATCGCAGAGATGTAATTGTTTATGATGCTGAAGCACACGCTTGTATCGTAGATGGTGTGCGTCTGCATATGGGACATCGCTATGCATTCAAACACAATGACATTGAAGATTGTGAAAAGCAATTGCAAAGAGCAAAAGAATTAGCGGCAAAAAATGGTGGTGGGATTTTAGTGATTACAGAAGGCGTTTTTGGTATGGATGGTGAGCAAGGTATTTTAAAAGAAATCGTTGCGTTAAAACAGAAATACGAATTCAGAATATTGATTGATGATGCTCACGGATTTGGATACATGGGCCCAACTGGGGCTGGCGCAGATGAAGCACAAGGTTGTCAGGATGGAATTGATTTATACTTCAGCACATTTGTAAAAAGTATGGGAAGTATCGGTGCTTTTATCAGCGGACCAAAAGCAGTTATTAAATACTTGCGTTACAATACCCGTTCTCAGATATTTGCGAAAAGCCTGCCATTAATGATTGTAGAAGGAATGTTGAAGCGTATGGAAATGACCATCAACATGCCTGAGCTGAGAACGAAATTGTGGGACAATGTTGCGCGTTTGCAATCCGGTTTGAAAGCTAGAGGATTTGATATTGGCAATACTAATTCGCCCGTAACCCCAATTTACATGAAAGGCGATGTTCCAGAAGCCACACAAATGGTAATGGACCTTAGAGAGAATTATCATATTTTTTGCAGTATCGTTGTATATCCTGTGATTCCAAAAGGAGATATTATTTACAGATTGATACCAACAGCTTCTCATAGCTTTGAAGACATCGATATTACATTGAAAGCATTCGAAGAAACTAAGAAAAAACTAGATGCAGGGTTGTATAAAGCAGCTGATATTCCGAATATGGCAGAAGCGATGTAAAATTGTTCAAGAGGTTTAAAAGGTTCAATAAGTTTAAAAGGTTATCTCTAAATATCAAAAACCTTCATATAAAATGAAAATGCCCATGGTTTAATTCGTGGGCATTTTTATTCCCTAGCACTGGCCTTAAGGCCAGCGCTAGGGAATAATGTGATAACCATCTGAACCTATGAAAATTTTACAATAGAAACTGCTGCCAAGTATTAAACGTAATGAACCTTTTGAACTTATTGAACCTCTGAAACCTGTGAAACCTTTCTTAAAGTATACACAATCACCCCACTTCCTGCAACAATCAAAAACATCGTAATCACAGCCATACCTGTGGCATAAAAAATAAACAACCACATCAGTATCGCCATAATTACAGGCAAAGGATATAAAGGCATTTTGTATGGTAAATGAGTTGTCCCTTTTGTTTTGCGCAACAATACAACACCAATAGCCTGCCCAATAAACTGCACCATAATTCTCATAGCCAGGATGCCGCTGATTATTTCTCCCATTCTGAATAACAGACTAAAGACAAATGCAATTCCACATAAAACTAACAGTGAAATGTAGGGGAAATTTTTAGTGGGATGTAATTTTGCAAATATTTTAAAAAATGCGCCATTTACAGCAGCTGCATAAGGCACCCTTGAATAGCCAAGCAATACCGCAAACAATGAAGCCATTGCTACCCATAATATCATTACTGTAGCAACAATTGCTGCAGTTTTACCATATAGCCTTTCCATATAAATACTGATGACAAAATTATTGACACCCCCATCCTGCCATGATTTTATTTCCTGCCAGGGAATTACTGAGCCGATACTCATGTTCATCAATAAATAAAGTATGGAAATACCTATAACAGAAATGAACATACTCTTTGGAATATTCTTTCCTGGGTTAATAATTTCACCACCCAAATGACAAACATTATAATATCCAAGGTAACTATAAATCGTTTTTACACAGGCTTGTCCAAATGCAAAGGATACCAGTGTATTAAAATTAAAACTAGTTGGCAACTCTTTTAATGGTTGTAAAATATGTCCATGACTGATACCACCAAAAATAATCCACCCTAAAGTGGCTAAAACTCCTGCCCAAAGTAAAACTCCAATTTTACCAATGCTTTCAATTTTTCGGTACAAAAGAAAAGTGATAAAAATAATTACCACGCCTGAAACTGCTTTTTGCTGCCATACCAGTAAATCAGGAAACAAGTACAAAAAGTAAGTAGAGAAGCCTATAGCTGCAGATGCTGCCACCAAAGGAGCTTGAATGACCGTTTGCCATACGTATAAAAAGCTCATCAGGTTCCCCCCTTTTTTCTTTCCATAAGCTTCGCTCAAAAAATTAAAGCTGCCACCAGCCAATGGATAAGCCGCACCTAATTCACTCCATATCATGGCATCCACCAAAGACAATAATGCACCAGCTATCCAGGCATAAATATACATGCCTCCGATATAACCCATCACGATTGGCAATGTAACAAACGGACCAATACCCACCATGTCGATCATGTTGAGCACTGTGGAATGGAAAAGATTTAGTTTGCGTTGGAGCATGGTTCCTAAGATTTATGTTCGGGAATAGGTCAAACGAAAAACGCCAAATACCAAACACCAAACAATCTAAAATTAATCAACTTTTCGCCTTTAATTTTGTTTTATAACCAATTATCATCAACTCGAACTAAAAATGCAAAAAATCGTAGTCGCAGTAACCGGTGCCAGTGGAGCCATTTACGCTAAAGTATTACTCAATAAATTATTGCAACTTGAAGATAAAATAGATGAATTATCATTACTGATGACGACTAATGCCAAGGAAGTTTGGCAAACAGAATTAGGTGATGAAAGCTATAACAATCTTCCTATAAAATATTATACTCAACAGGATTTCAATGCACCATTTGCATCGGGTTCTGGACAATACAATACAATGATTATTATTCCATGTAGCATGGGCACATTAGGACGAATTGCAGGAGGCATTTCAAATGATTTAATTACACGAGCTGCTGATGTGATTTTGAAAGAAAGAAGAAAACTGATTTGTGTAGCCAGAGAAACGCCATACAATTTGATTCACATAAAAAACATGGAAACCATTACTTTGGCCGGTGGGATTATTTGTCCTGCAACTCCATCCTTTTACAGTTTACCAAAAACCATTGAAGATGTCGCTGCCACTGTTGTAGACCGGGTGATTGATTTAGCTGGGTTACCAGTGAAGACTTATAGGTGGGGAAACTAAGACTGACTTTTGGGAATTAATTTCCTTTTAATAAGATATTAGCTTAGCCAAAGCTAAAATTCTAACTTATCTCAAATCCACCACTTCAACCCCAGGGTATTTTTTAGCATCAAAAATAAATGTATCATCGGTAATCGGACCATTCGTTTTCATGTTGTTAATGCTATAGGTATATCTGTTTCCAGTCTTTTCAAAAATCTTGGTAGTATAAATAGTAGACTTATCTACATACAATAATACCTTGAAAAATGGCTTGGTTTTATCAATTGGAGTGAGTTCTATTTCCTGAAGGTTTTTCCCTCCTTCTTTTACGATTCCATTTAATTTGTATAGAAAATCTTTATCGTAGAAATTAGTAAATAATTTTTGAGGGGTAATGGAATTTGCTGTTGGATCAATCTTATTTATGGTTACTTCATTGGCAGCTTTTTCATAAGTCCAGATGTTTGAACCATCAGAAAAAATATCTTGTCCGGATGCACTGATTCTGTATTTGGTGCCTTTCATGAATACATTCCCTGATTTGCTACCCAGACTTTTTCCACTTCCATTTTCAATTTTTAATACAAACTGGGCCTGAACCGTTTTATAGGCTTTAAACTTAGCACTTACTTCGTCAAGAATCTTTTTAGCATCAGCATCACTCGTGCCCATTGATTTAGGTGCCTGAGCATTGATTTGATGTATCGCCAGAAATGATATCAGTAAAGTAAGTATAGCTTTATTCATCAGCATTTTTATTTTGCGCAAATATATGATAATACTTGTTGGGTGTAAATTGTTTAGTGTTAAAGAAATTAGATTTATCCGCTTTTGGTGGATAAGTCAATGCATTAAAACTTTGAACCATCTTAAACTTTTGGAACTTAACACTTAAATTTGTCCCCCATGGCCAAAGCTGCAGGAGAAACCCCTTTAATGCAACAACATAATGCCATCAAGGCGAAATATCCTGATGCCATTCTGCTTTTCAGAGTGGGTGATTTTTACGAAACTTTTGGTTTGGATGCAATTAATGCCTCAGCCGTTTTAGGCATTACCTTAACCAAAAGGAACAACGGCAATGCCTCTTCATTAGAATTAGCTGGTTTTCCTCATCATGCATTGGATACCTATTTGCACAAACTGGTTAAAGCCGGTTATCGTGTGGCTATCTGTGATCAGCTGGAAGACCCCAAAACAGCAAAAGGCATTGTAAAAAGAGGTGTTACAGAATTGGTTACTCCCGGCGTTGCTGTTAATGATAAATTACTAGACCATGGAAGTAATAATTTTTTAGCCGCCTTGCATCTTGATGAACATAAAATTGGTCTGGCCTTTTTGGATATTTCTACCGGAGAATTTTTCATTGCCGAAGGTGATAAAGAATACACAGATAAACTTTTACAGAGCTTACAACCTGCAGAAGTTATCTTTCAACGAAACAAACAAAAATATTTTAAAGAAAACTTTGGCAACTCCTTCTTTACTTATGCACTTGACGAATGGATTTTTACTGAGGCCTATGCCACAGAAAATCTGCTGAAACATTTTGGCACGCATAGTTTAAAAGGATTTGGTGTAGATGAGCTGCCTATGGGTATTATCGCGTCGGGTGCCATTCTCCATTATTTAAAAGATACCGAACATCCCAACCTTCAGCATATCACTTCACTGCAGCGCATCAATCGTGATGAACATTTGTGGATGGACCGATTCACGATTCGAAATCTTGAACTGATATCAAATAACGAACAAGCAAACACGCTTTTCAAAACCATTAATAACAGCAGCTCCCCAATGGGCTCAAGATTATTGAAAAGATGGATGTTGATGCCTCTGAATAACATTACCGCTATTAATGAAAGACTAAATGCTGTTGAATATCTCATCAAAGAAATCGATACCCGAAATAAAATTATTCAGCATATAAAGCAAGCCGGTGATGTGGAAAGACTTGCGGCTAAGGTGCCTTTGAAAAAAATAAATCCACGCGAAGTGTTACAGGTCGCCAAAGGACTGCAGCAAGCCAGGCATCTAAAAGAAATTTGTACTCAGGCCAATAATGAATATCTGAAAAGATTAGGAGATGCATTGAATCCATGTGAATATATCATGGACAAAATCACAAAGGAAATACATGAAAACCCTCCTGCTGTTTCTACAAAAGGCGGGCTTATTTCATCAGGAATTCATGAAGAATTAGATGAACTTAGAGTAATATCCAGCGGCGGGAAAAATTACCTCATCGAATTACAACAGAAAGAAGCCATTAACACCGGAATCTCTTCTTTAAAAATAAGTTTCAACAATGTATTTGGTTATTATCTGGAAGTCACCAATTTACATAAATCAAAAGTTCCTGAGAACTGGATCCGCAAACAAACTTTAGCGAATGCCGAAAGATACATCACACCCGAATTGAAAGTGTATGAAGAAAAAATAATGGGTGCCGAAGACAAAATCATTCAGATTGAACAACAGCTGTTTCAGGATTTACTGAATGAACTTCAGGATTATATTGCTCCTATGCAGGTGAATGGAAATGTGATGGCAGTATTGGATTGCCTGAACTGCTTTGCGCATAACGCACTGCAATTTGGATATAAAAAACCTTTACTTCATACAGGCAATGAGTTAGAATTAAAAGATTGCAGACATCCTGTAATCGAAAGAAATTTACCTGTTGGAGAAACCTATATTACTAATGATGTAAGCCTTGATGATACTCAGCAACAAATCATTATACTAACGGGGCCGAACATGAGTGGAAAAAGTGCCATATTGCGACAAACCGCATTGATTACTTTAATGGCCCACATGGGAAGTTTTGTTCCAGCATCTTCAGCGAGTATTCCTATAACTGATAAAATATTTACCAGAGTCGGCGCGTCAGATAATTTAAGCGGAGGTGAAAGTACTTTCATGGTGGAGATGAATGAAACAGCTAGCATTATCAATACACTTACTTCAAGAAGCTTGATTTTACTCGACGAAATTGGAAGGGGCACTTCCACTTACGACGGAATTTCAATTGCCTGGAGCATTGCAGAATATCTTCATCAATCTCCATTTAAACCAAAAACATTATTCGCTACTCACTATCATGAATTAAATGAACTGGAAAATCAATTTGAACGCATCAAAAATTTCCACATCACCAATAAAGAAGTAGGCAACAAAGTGATTTTTCTTAGAAAACTGGCACAGGGAGGAAGCACCCACAGCTTTGGTATTCATGTGGCCCGTATGGCAGGAATGCCTCCGGCTTTAATTGAAAGAGCTAATGAAATTCTCAAACAACTCGAGGACAGCAGAGATCATCAACAGGGAGGAACAAAAAACGAATTGATGCAAAATGTAAAAAACATAACCCGTTCTAAAATACAATTAAACATATTTGATGCACATTCAGTTACTTTTGATGAAATCAGAAATTTGCTTGAAACGGTGGATATCAACAGACTAACCCCTGTTGAAGCCCTAATAAAATTACAAGAGATAAAAAGTAAATTAAAATAAAATCTGATATTGTTAATAATATCCAAACACCATTTAAAAGTATTTTAATTTTACCCGCATTGTTTTACTTTGCGAAAGAATATGATCCGGCATTTAATTAATATATCGCTGCTTATTTTTGTTTTTAGTTTGAGTGTTAAAGCTCAGCCTTGTACTGCCTTAGGTCAGAATCCTGAAACTGCTTTTCCTGTATGTGGAACTTCTGTTTTTTCTCAGAACTCAGTGAATATTTGCGGAGACCGATCCGTTATATCCAGATGCACTGGTGTGGTGTACACTGATAAAAATCCTTACTGGTATAAATTCACTTGCTTTACCGCCGGCACTTTAGGATTTGTAATTACCCCCAATAATATTTCTGATGATTACGATTGGCAACTATTTGATGTTACCAATAGAAATGTTAGTAATGTATATACTGATGTGAGCATGTTTGTTGCCTGCAACTGGAGTGGAGATCCTGGAATTACTGGTGCTTCCTCTGCAGGAAGTACATTAATTAATTGCGAAGGACCAGGTGTCCCCTTATTTAGCTCCATGCCTTATCTGACACTGGGACATAACTATATTTTACTGATCAGCCATTTCACCAATTCGCAAAGCGGCTACTCCTTGTCGTTTGGAGGTGGCACAGGAAGTATCACCGATCCTACAGAACCCCATTTATTAAGTGCTTCAGCTGCATGTGACGGCAGTGTAATTACCGTGAAGCTGAATAAAAAAATGAAATGCAATACCTTGACTGCTAATGGCTCCGAATTTAGCATCAGTCCTCCAATCAGTAATATTATTAGCGCTTCCGGAAATAATTGTACTTCAGGATTTGATACGGATTCCATACGTTTAACACTTAGCAATCCCATCCCACCCGGAAATTATGTAATCACCATATCAAATGGACCTGATGGCAATACGCTGCTCGACAATTGTGACCGGGCTATTCCTGATGGTGAAAATATTCCTTTAACTGTTTATCCTGTGCTCCCTACGCCAATGGATAGCCTAACCAAACCTGGCTGTTCGCCACAAACACTCGAACTCGTATTCAGAAAAGCCATGAAATGCAATTCAATTGCTCCGGATGGAAGCGATTTTGTTGTTACCGGATCTTATCCCGTTACGGTTGTTGCTGCAAGTGGCAATTGCAGCAATGGCCTTTCTACACATATTTTTGTTCAACTCTCTGCCCCACTTCAACGCGCAGGAACTTTTCAAATAAAACTGGTAAGGGGTTCTGATAATAATACGATTATTGATGAATGCGGACAAGAATCTATACCCGGACAAACCCTTTCCTTTATAATTAAAGACACTGTTAATGCCGACTTCACTTATCAGATAAATCTGGGTTGCGCAAAAGATATCGTGAACTTTTATCATAATGGAAACAATGGGGTAACCAACTGGCTTTGGACATTTGGAGAATTATCTCCAAGCACATTACAAAATCCAATTGTTGAATATATCAGATTTGGGATCAAACAAATTAAACTTATTGTAACCAATGGCGTTTGCTTTGATACGGCTTACGCCTCAATAAATCTTGATAATTATTTAAAAGCAGGATTTGAAGGTCCTGCATTTATTTGTCCTGATGATTTGGCTACATTTAAAGATACCAGCATTGGGTATATTACAAACTGGAGCTGGGACTTTGGAAACGGATCTGTTTCTAATACTCAATTCCCTCCGCCTCAATCTTATTTAATTTCAAATGTAAATTATCAAGTAAATATAAAACTCACTGTAACCAACAACATCGGTTGTACTGACACGGTTACTCATGTTGCAACAGTAGTATGGAATTGCTACATCGACGTTCCTTCCGCATTTACTCCTAATGGTGATGGACTGAATGATTATTTATATCCATTAAATGCTTATAAAGCACGCGACCTGAAATTTATAGTGTATAACCGCTTTGGACAAAGAATATTTTATACCGAAGACTGGACAAAAAAATGGGATGGAAAACTCAAAGGCAAACCTTCCGATATGAGTACTTATGTATGGACACTATCCTATTTTGATACAGAAAAAAATAAATCAATTTTCAAACGAGGAACTACTGTTTTGATTCGATAATCTGATTATCCAGCCTTTATAGCTTTATCTAGCTATATCCAGCTCAATCCTACAAATTTTTATTTCATGTTTACAATTGTTTATGTTTGTAAAAAAAACGAATGGAACAAAAGCCCGTTTATTATGGCGAGTATCTGGCATTAGATAAAATTATTCATGCACAGCATCCCGAAAGTTTTAAAGAAGGCAATAAACCGGCCCATGATGAAATGCTCTTCATCATTATTCATCAGGCATACGAACTTTGGTTTAAGCAAATTCTGTTTGAAATAAATTCCGTTTCTGAAATCATGAACAAACCTACACTCAATGACAATACCGGTGATTTGCAAACGGTAACTCATCGTTTGCAAAGAGTGGTAACCATTCTGAAAGTACTGGTACAACAAATTGATATTTTAGAAACCATGACTCCAATGGATTTTCTTGATTTCAGAGATATGCTCAGACCCGCTTCGGGATTTCAAAGCTGGCAATTCAAAATTATTGAAGCCAGATTAGGATTAAAATTTGAAGAAAGACATGGCCAGAATTATTACACCTCACAATTAAAGCAGGAAGACATTGATACAATTAAACAAGCAGAGCAACAGCCTTCTTTGTTGCAAATGATTAATACCTGGTTGGAAAGAATGCCTTTTCTAAAAGACAGCAAAGAATGGGGCGAAAATACAAGTACAGATCATCCTTTCTGGAAATCCTATGAATCCGTTTACATTGAAAGTTTATCTGATTCAGAAAAAAATAACAGCACCATTTTTAAACAACTTTTTTTCGGACATCCCGATTTCAATAATCGCTCATTAAGTCCTGAAGCCTGTCAATCTGCATTATTTATTATGCTATATCGAGGCTATCCATTATTGGAATTGCCTTTTGAATTATTAGACACTTTACTTGAAATTGATAACCAAATGGGCAACTGGCGTTACAGGCACATTAACATGGTAAGAAGAATGATTGGAAGTCGTGTAGGCACCGGTGGTAGTACAGGAGCAGGATATCTGCAAGGCGCTATGGACAAACATTACATATTCAAAGAAATTTCACAGCTCAACAGCTTTTTGATAGACAGAAGAAAGTTGCCGGTATTACCCAAGTCATTAACAGACAAACTTGGTTTTCAGTTTTGATGATTATATTAATTCCTGCAATTTTTTAACTACAATATCTATTTCATCTTTTGTGTTTTTTTTGCAGAAGCTAAACCTTACTGTAATTTGATTGGGATTGAAATTAACAGCCCGAATTACATGACTTCCTGCTTCGGCACCTGAGGCACAGGCACTTCCTCCGCTTGCACAGATATTGTTGATATCTAAATTGAATAAAAGCATTTCTGACTTCTCTGTTTTAGGAAAACTGGCACTAAGAACAGTGTACAAAGATTGGCCATTTACATCACCATTGAAAGCTACATTTTTAATCGTTTTAATTAACTCGGCTTGCATATATTCCTTTAATGAGGTAATATGAGCTCTATCATTTTCATAATTTTCGGTAGCTAGTTCAAGTGCTTTGGCAAACCCAACAATACCATATAAATTTTCGGTACCTGCGCGCATATTTCTTTCCTGACCACCACCAAAAATAAAAGGCTTGATCCTAACATTTTCATTAATGTATAACACCCCCACTCCTTTAGGACCATGAAACTTATGTGCAGCTGCCGTAATAAAATGAACCGGTGTATTTCTGAGATTAATTGGAAAATGACCAATGGTTTGAACCGTATCGCTATGAAAGATGGCATTGTATTTTTTACAAAGATTTCCTACTGCGTTTATGTCAAGAATATTTCCGATTTCATTGTTGGCATGCATTAAAGAAACCAGCGTTCTTTCCTGAGCGCTGGAGAGTAGTTTTTCAAAATGTTCCAGATTAATGTGGCCATTTGGAAGCAGTTTAACATAGCTTACTTTTACCAGATCAGAATTATCAAGATGTTCTACAGTATGTGTTACAGCATGATGTTCGATTGGAGAAGTAATGATGTGTTTGCAATCCAGATCTCTTATTGCAGTCTGAATAGCCGTGTTGTTACTTTCTGTGCCACCGCTGGTAAAAAATATTTCTGCGGGATGAGCATTTAAAATTTTAGCTACCGATTTACGTGCCATCTCAATGGCCATTTTTGTTTCTCTGCCGTAAGAATATATAGATGAAGGATTACCGAATTTTTCGGATAAAAAAGGCATCATTACTTCCAATACTTTTGGATCTAATGACGTGGTAGCAGCATTATCAAAATAAATGCGGTGCATAGTATTTAATGTTTAATTGCTTGCCTCTACAGAATTGATTCCTGAATATCTCTGATCAGACGCATCGCAATGTTATCAGCAGTAGTTTCAAAATTACTTTCTGCGTAAATTCTTATGATGGGCTCTGTATTGCTGGTTCTTAAGTGAACCCAATCGTTATCGA
The DNA here is from genome assembly GCA_943333125.1 of Chitinophaga pinensis. Lineage (GTDB taxonomy): Bacteria > Bacteroidota > Bacteroidia > Chitinophagales > Chitinophagaceae > Ferruginibacter > Ferruginibacter pinensis_D. Next base: position 29,202 of record CALQSB010000013.1, on the reverse strand, counting down.
ATTCAATTTTCAAACCATCTTCAGTATTCACGGGTTGTGATTTGTACTTCTTTTTTATTTTATCAAAAACAGACTTAACATCTATGCTTTGTTCGAGGGTGATTTTATTTTTACTGATAAAATAATCGGGATAAGTGTTGCGAAGCTGTTTGGCGCTTTTTTTACTTTTTGCAAGATGAGAAAGGAAAAGTGCAATACCAATCAATGCATCTCTGCCATAATGTAACTCGGGCAAAATGATGCCTCCATTTCCCTCACCTCCAATTACTGCATTAACTTCTTTCATCTTGTTTACTACATTCACTTCACCTACAGCACTCGAAAAATATTCGCCTTTATGCTTCAGGGTGATGTCCTTTAGTGCTCTTGTAGAAGACATGTTGCTGACTGTATTTCCCGGAGTTTTACTGAGTACATAATCTGCAACGGCAACTAAAGTATATTCTTCTCCAAACATGGAGCCGTCTTCACAAACAAAACAAAGCCTGTCCACATCAGGATCAACGGCGATGCCTAAATTAGCTTTTTTGGAAACTACAGCTCTGCTTAATTCGGTAAGATGTTCTGGCAATGGCTCAGGATTATGAGCAAAAACGCCATTTACCTCGCCATTAATTACAATAATATCTTCCACTCCTAAAGCAGTTAATATTGCCGGAACCGCTAATGCTCCTGTACTGTTTACCGCATCAACTACTATTCTTAGGCCTGCTGCGGTTACTGCTTTTTTGTCTACCAGTTTATTTAATAATATAGCATCTATATGTTCGGCAAGCATGTCATTGTTATCACTGATTACGCCTAATTTGTCCACTTCAACAAAATCAAATGCTTCTTTTTCTGCAATTTCTAAAATCAATTTACCCTCATCACCACTTATGAATTCGCCTTTATTATTTAATAATTTCAGGGCATTCCACTCTTTAGGATTATGGCTTGCAGTAAGAATAATACCCCCATCTGCTTTCAAAATAGTAACGGCCATTTCAACTGTAGGAGTTGTACTAAAGTCCAGATCAATTACATCTATTCCTAAAGAAGTCAATGTAGAACTTACAATATTTTTTATCATCTGGCCGCTAATGCGTCCATCTCGTCCAATAACAACTTTAAGGTGATTTTTGGCTTTTTTCTTTTCTGTAGTTTGTAATAACCAGGTGCCGTATGCAGCTGCAAATTTAACCACATCAAGGGGTGTAAGATTCTCACTTGTTTTTCCACCTATCGTTCCTCTAATTCCCGAAATACTCTTTATCAATGACATTTAAAACCATTTTTTTGGATTACAAATATAACAAAGAGTTCTCAGTTATTGGCATTGTTGACCAACATCATTTGGCCTAAAATTCAGCTTTGATGATGCGAAATTTATAAAATCAGAAATACTTGAAAAAATAGCTAATCAAATCATACTTTTGCAATATGCAAGAAACTTGGTTCAAAGACTGGTTCAACACACCCTACTATCATCAACTTTACAAAAACAGAGACGAAAAAGAAGCATCTGACTTCATCGAACAGCTCATTAAGCAACTAAATCCGGCTGAAAATTCAAAAATACTTGATTTAGCCTGCGGGAAAGGCAGACACTCCTTACAACTTGCTGAAAAAGGATTTGAGGTCACCGGAATTGATTTAAGCGAAGCCAGTATTAAAGAAGCGCTAAAATCGGAGCAGCCCAATCTTCATTTTTATACCCACGATATGAGGTTGCCTTTCTGGATCAACTATTTTGATTATGTATTTAATTTCTTTACCAGCTTTGGATATTTCAAGACACAGAGAGAACACCTGAATGCGATCCAGTCTATTGCTCAATCATTGGTACCCGGGGGGAAATTTGTAATTGATTATCTTAATATAAAATATACCGAAGACCAGATTCTTCATAACAATGAAAAACAAATCGACAATGTTCATTATGCCATAACCCGATGGTATGACAACAACAAATTCTACAAAAAAATCATTATCGAAGATCCCAATGTTCCCGAAACCATGGCCTTTGTGGAAATGGTCCAAAAATTCACCCTTGCTGATTTTAAGCAAATGTTCGCTGCCAATGGATTAAAAGTTTACAAAGTTTTTGGAGATTACAACTTCTCCAGTTATGATGAAATTAATTCTCCACGGTTAATTATTATTGCAGAAAAAAAAGAAGTACTATAATTTTTTCAGCCTCTTGATTACTCTTTATTCTTATTATTAAAGAGTAGCCAACGGGACGTTTCATAAATCGCTGAAGTCATCACAGAATATGATTTTTTGAGAGAATCAGATTGAGTTTTGGACAGTGCCGGTAAATTGAGTTTTAATGGAACCAATTCTTCTTTGCTGATTCTGATGTTTTTTCTGTAAAAATAATCATCCCCTACTACCCCTATCCATCCCGGTGCATGATAAATTATAAATGCTGCATTGGTTTTTTTGGATTTATCTAACAAGTCTCTGCCCATTGTGGTATTCAAATAAGGTTGTTGAACCATCCCTGCTATTGTAGGCAAAACGTCTATTTGAGAAACAGGTTCGTTATGAAGCTGATGATTAAGTAATGCAGGTGCGTAAAATAAAAGAGGAATATGCTCATCACTCAATCGTTGTTCTGTCCAGGCATTTGGATATAATGCTGTAGCATTCCCTTCAACACCATGATCACCCAGAAAAACAAAAATAGTATTATTAAAATAACTTTCTTTTTTTGCGGCCTCAATAAATTTCTGATAACAATAATCAGTATACGCAAATGCATTGTATTCTTTGAGTGATTCAAAACCATTTTTAATCAGCTCTTCGTCGGGGATTATTTTTTGTACAAATTCGCTGTCTTCAAGAGGGATGTCAAAAGGCCGGTGATTATCGGCAGTTTGAATGATGGCAAAAAAAGGCTTCTGTTGTTTGGCCAATACTCCATTAGCTTCAAGAAATAAATTCTTATCACTGATTCCCCATACATTCATTTTGGGCGAATGATAACTTCCTTCTTCAAAAATCTTAACGTCATTAATATTTTTTATCAATCCGCTGAAATTATTGAACTGACTTCTGCCGCCAATAAAATAAAATTTATCGTACCCCTGAAAATCGTTGATAATCGTTCGTTGATTTATGGAAGCTTCATTACGAGTGGCAAACTTGCTTAATTGTACATCCGGAGTTCCTGTTATTGTAGCAAAAACACCACGTGCCGTTCCAAATGTTGGAGAAAAACAACGGTTGAAAAATATCCCCTGATTGCAAAGCTCATTAAAGTAAGGTGTACTGTTCAGTACATTTCCACTCATGCTGCTTTTATACATGCTGAAACTTTCACAGATTACCAATACAATATTGGGCTGACTTTCTATTGCTTTACTATCGGGATGTAAGATGCGGCTATAATTATAAATCTTCCTGTCTGCAGGATCTATATTTAAAAAATCGGCTGTGTAATTATAGTACAATCCAGCCTTTGTGTTATAATCCGGGTCCCTGAAGCTTAAAGTAGTAAAAAAATTCTGTAAAGGATTTAAAGCAAGATTACTTTTAAATTCTTCATTTAATCGGAATGCCCTTAAAAAATTCAACGGACTTGCTGTAAAAAAACCATAAATAAACCAGGATAAAATAATCAATGCAGCGAGATGCCATCTTCTTCGATAATCAAATTTGTGTACATTGATATTATTCCCTTCGATAGTAAAATGCGATTTACTGAAAAGCCTGTTGATTAATAATAAAGCCACAATCAAAGAAATCAATATCCATACAATGGGATAACTCTGCCATACCATTTCCAGACTTTCTTTTGGATCTTCTGCAAAAATCAACGCATCAGCATTCAATCTCGCATTGATATAAGCAAACTGTCCAAAATCTGCTCCATAAAAAAACAAAACCAATAAAGTAATAACCCCTAAATAATACGTCCAGAATTTTTTTAGCTTTTCACTGTGAAAGGGAGAGAATTTTGGATAAGTAGAAAATAAAACAATAGGCAACAGGATTATGGCAATCCATCTTAAATCATATTTTAATCCCAGCCAGAAAGAAGGCAGCAAATCGATTAAGCCTATGGAGGCAGGTTTAAAACATACCACAGTAGCAATTCGAAAGGCCGTAAAAATAAAAAGGTAAATAAAAAACAATTTCAAAATCCATTGAATTGTTTTAGGCACCCGCCATTTAATAAGCATATTTAATTTCCTTTAACAAAAACTTTAATCAACTAATCAGCGCTTAAATAATCCGTACTTAATAATACAATGTATTGCCCTGAATCCGTCTTTCCATCCAATTTTTTTTCCTTCCTCGTATGTACGGCCATAATAAGAAATGCCTACTTCGTAAATTCTTATATCTTTTACTCTGGCAATTTTTTGTGTAACCTCGGGCTCAAAGCCAAATCTTTTCTCTTCTAATTTTATAGCCTTTATCAAATCTGCTCTGAAAAGTTTATAACAGGATTCCATATCCGTAAGGTTCATATTGGAAAACATATTGGAGAAAAAAGTCAGCATTTTATTTCCAATCGTATGCCAGAAAAACAGAATCCGGTGCGGCTTTCCTCCAATGAAACGGCTGCCATAAACCACATCAGCTGATCCGTTTATAATGGGCTGTAACAAAATATTAAACTCATGAGGATCATATTCAAGATCTGCATCCTGAATAATAATATGACTTCCTGTGGCCTTTTCAATGCCAGTATGAAGAGCCGCACCCTTGCCTTTGTTTATTGGGTGTTTGAAATAAATAATCTCTTCTGAAGGATGCGCTTTGATAAATTGCTGAACAACATTTTCTGTTTCATCAGTTGAACAATCATTGATAATGATAACTTCTTTAAGAAAACCGCCAATCAATTTCACTTCCATTATTTTTCTCAATGTTTGTTCGATAGTATTTGCTTCATTATAAGCAGGCATTAAGATGGAAAGCTTGTTCATTAATTAATTTAATTTACTTTAATAACAGGATTTAATGAATAAATAAAAAGAATTGGTTACTTATGCATATAATTTTGCACAAATTAAACAAGTTAAAATTATTAATCTTTATTTTTATCCATAAAATAGAGAACCCCCAAATAAATGTTTAAAAAAATCATTGCTTTTGATAAGTATCTTTTTTCGGTAATTAATCAAAAATATACCAGTTCTTTTTTTGATACCATTATGCCCATTGCTCGCGAGCCAATGGCATGGATTCCTTTCTATCTTTTTCTGCTTATCTGGTCTTTAATTAATTTTGGAAAGAAAGGTTTGTTCTGGATTATCGGATTAGGAATTACGGCCGGCCTCACCGATTTATTAAGCAGCAGAATTATAAAGCCACTTATTCACAGAAACCGACCCTGTAATGATATCGAACTTGCTGATACGATTCGGGTTTTAGTAAATCATTGCGGACAAAACGGAAGCTTTACTTCATCTCATGCAGCAAATCATTTTGGAATGGCCATGTTTTTGTTTGTTACATTGCACAAACTGATGGGCAGAGCTGCGTATATTTTATTTCTTTGGGCTGGATTGATTTCTTATGCACAAATATATGTTGGCGTTCATTTTCCTTTCGACATTCTTGGAGGAGCAATTCTCGGTTGTCTGATAGGTTCATTAACGGGTAAATTTTTTATCAATAAATTTGGCATGCTCAGTGCATAAATTATCATCATGAAAAACAGAGAACTTTTTGTAACAGGATTTTTTTTATTGCTCATTTATATTTTAGGTTTTCAAATAGACATCATGGATATCGACGCTGCTCAATATGCCTCAATGAGTAGAGAGATGTTATCGAGTGGAAATTATCTTAAAATTTATGATCTTGGTAAAGATTACCTGGATAAACCACCCTTTCTCTTTTGGATAAGTGCATTTTTTATGAAAGTTTTTGGAGTCAATAACTTCGCTTATCGTTTGCCTTCTTTCTTATTTGCTTTGCTTGCCATTGTTTCTACTTTTCGTTTTTCTAAATTATATTATGATCACAAAACAGCTTTACTAGCTGCATTGATTCTTGCCACAACACAGGGTTTTTTTTTAATGAATCATGATGTAAGAACGGATACTATTCTTATGGGAGCAGTTTCCTTTAGTATCTGGCAATTGGCTTGCTGGCATCAGCAAAAAGGGTTTGCTCATTTTGTTTTAGGCTGTATAGGTATTGCAGTAGGAATGATGACAAAAGGACCTATCGCCTTAATGGTTCCGGCATTTGCTTTCGGCACACATTTTATTTTAACTAAAGATTTTAAATTTATTTTAAAATGGCATTACTTGCTTGGTATTATCATTATCGCCATCTTGCTATTGCCCATGAGCATTGGATTATACCAGCAATTTGATCTTCATCCTGAAAAAATCATGTATAATAAAAATCATGTTTCAGGAATCAGATTTTTTTACTGGACACAAAGTTTTGGAAGAATAACCGGAGAGTCTACCTGGAATAATAATGCCAATATTTTTTTTCTGCTACAAAATATGATGTGGTCTTTTCTTCCCTGGATAATTATTTTTTTACTGGCATTTTTTAATAAATCTGTATCGCTTTTTCGCAACCGTTTTAAACCAGAAAAAAAACATGAAGTAATTACTTATGGAGGATTTTTATTGACTTATCTTTCTTTGGGCATGAGTAAATATCAGTTACCACATTACATTTTTGTCGCCTTTCCTTTCGCCGCAATTATTACTGCAAATTATCTTAACGAAAAAATGAGCGATTTAAAATCAACAAAAAATTTAAAGAGATGGAGCGTCTTCCATTTTATCGTTTTTAGTTTATTGTGGATTGTGTTAATCGCATTGCTTGGATTTACTTTCGAAACGATACATCCCATTGTTGCAGTTTTAGCGGTTATTTTATTTGCTGGATTTATATTCTTTTATTTTAAACAACGCCAGTCAAAATGGCTCATTATCTATATATGCTTGTACACGGCAATCGGTCTTAATCTGTTTCTCAACGGTTCGTTTTATCCTGCGATATTGAATTATCAGGCTGGAAGTAATGCCGGAAAATGGATATCAGAAAACAACATACCGGCACATGATGTCTATACTTACCAATATCAAATCTGGAGAAGTCTGGATTTTTATGCCAATGGAATTGTACAACAGAAAGACAGTGTTTCGAATTTTAAATCAGGCGAATTTGCTTTGACTGCAAAAAATAAGCTGCCGGATTTTGATGCTATGCATAAATCATACACAATTCTACATACTGGGAATGATTTTCCAGTAACAAAACTTTCCCTGAATTTCATTAATCCCAAAACCAGAGAACAACAACTGAATAAGTTTGTTTTGATCAAAATAAAATAACAGTCTAAGTCGTGGATATATAGCATGCCTTATATTTGCATGGTATCGAAAATCATTAAATGATTTTTTATTTATACAAAAAAATATGGAAATAATTATTTTACTCTTATTGATTGTACTTAACGGCTTGTTTGTGGTTGGCGAAATTTCTTTGATAAGTGCAAGAAGAACAAGAATGGAAAGCCTTTCCAACAAAGGAGATTTAAAAGCAAAAGCAGCCCTTGCTTTAATAGATCATCCTGAACGCTTTTTGAGTACGGCACAAATTGGGATGACCGGCATTGCTATCCTAACGGGTGTTTACTCAGGAGAAAAATTTGGCAACCAATTAAAGCCGCTGCTTGAACAAATTGTTCTGTTAAAACCCTATGCCGGATCTATTGCAACATCAATCGTAGTGGTATCGGTTACCTTTCTTTCGATAATTTTCGGAGAATTAATTCCAAAAAAATTGGGCTTAATCCGTTCTGAAAAAATTGCAAGAATCGCTGCGGGTCCGATGAATTTTATTTCTTCAGTTTTATACCCTTTTGTATGGCTGCTCACCAATATCACTAACCTGATCTTTAAAATCATGGGCATCAGAAAATTATCTGATAATGCCATAACTGAAGAAGAAATCAAAGCAATGATTTCTGAAGGAAGTGAACACGGCTCTATTGAAGAAGATGAAAAAGAAATTATTGAAAGGGTATTTCATTTAGGAGATAGAAATATAACTTCATTGATGACACATCGCACAGAAATTGTATGGCTCGACGCTTCGGATACCATTGAAGACGTTAAGTCAAAATTGAATGAAGTGATTTTTAGCACCTATCCGGTTTGCGAAGGATCAATCGACGAAATAAAAGGTATTGTTTATGTTAAGGATCTCTTGAAAGCAGCACCAGAAGCTAAATTACAATCCTTAATAAAACCTGCTTTATTCGTTCCCGAAAACAATAAAGCTTATCAGTTACTTGAAAAAATAAAGAATTCAAAAATCCATGCCTGTTTTATTGTTAACGAATATGGCACTCTTGAAGGAATGATTACACTTAACGATATCATGGAAGCTATCGTTGGAGATGTTCCCCAATCGGGACAAGATGAACCTGAAATTATAAAAAGAGATGATGGCAGCTTTCTGATTGATGCACTTATACAATTTTATGACTTCCTGAGTTATTTTGAAAGAGCCAATTGGATGAATGAAGGCGAACATGAATTTGATACGCTGGCTGGATTTGTGCTTCACGAATTAGAACATATTCCTGCTACCGGAGAGAAATTCCACTGGAAAGATTTTGATTTTGAAATTATAGATATGGATGGCCAAAGAATAGACAAAATATTAGTGAAGATCTCAGAAGAATTGAAGGAGGAGATGGAGGAAAGTTAGGTTGTTTGGCGTTTGTGGTTTATTGTTTATTGTTTGGTGTTTGGTGTTTGGTGTTTATTGTGATTTATTTCTGCAATAACATTTTTAACTTATTGAACATTTTAAAACGGGTTAAATCTCTCCTCAGGATTATTCAATTTCGTACTCATTCTTTTCCCGTTAATAATCACATGAATGATACTGATTTGCTCTGATTGGTATTCGTACAAAATATTGTCCGTTATTTCCATTGACTTTATCGACTTCACCTCATCAACCTGAAAATAACTTTGAATAGTTTCTTCATTTTGTTCGTACCCTATAAATAATAGCTTAACTGGTTTTTCATTTACATTTAATTTCAAGTGTTGCTGGATATAACTATTTACCAAAGCTTCCATTGCTTTTTTATCGGTAGGTGCCAGCAAATCAACTTTTATTTTGCTGTTCTTTCTTAACATTGCTTCTAAATCTCCGGTAAAAATCTTACAACTGATTTCAAGTGTGTTTTCTTTTGCATTGTGCTCTATCTCTGTAACGCTGACATAGATGGGATGTTGAGCAGCTCCGGAGAATAATAAAACAATTGAGAACAACAAAATCAAGCTGCTCAAAGAATGTTTTTTATTTTTTAATATTGAAATAGGTTTCAATTGAATATTGTAATTTGAACCCAAATCTATGATATAGCTGTCAAGAATTTCGTTAACAATGGAAGATTTTAGTTTTTATTTTCAATGGGGTTGGTCGCATATCGTCAGCTGGGATGCCATGGACCATTTATTATTTCTGTTGGCGCTTACTGCTGTTTATCTTTTTGAAAACAGAAAACAGGTCATCATTTTAATCACTGCCTTTACTATTGGACATTCGCTTACATTAGCGTTAAGCATTTATGATAAGATTCATTTCAAATCTACCTGGGTTGAATTTCTGATTCCTGTAACTATAGTCATCACTGCTTCTTTGAATTTTTTCAGAAAAGATTTCGAAAATAAACAACAAGGATTTAAGTATTTATTGACGATGATATTTGGATTGATTCACGGCATGGGCTTTGCCGGAATTATAAAAATGACATTAGCCAAATCTCAGCTTATTGCACTTCCATTACTAAGTTTTAATATTGGTATTGAAGCCGGGCAGATTGTAGTAGTTTTTATTATACTCCTAACATCTCAAATAGTTGTTCATCAGCTTGGATTTAAAAGAAAGTGGTGGGTGTGGTTATTGTCGGGTATTTCACTTTTAGGTGGATTATATTTCGCTTTAACCCGGATTTTGCAGTTGGAATCGTGATGAAAGGAAAAAAGGCAATAAAGACGGGTGTTTGAGCCGATATTTTGGACGAAAGCATAATAGATTATGTTGAGATCAAAATATCAAGCAAACGCTTGTCTTTGCAGTATTTTTTTCTTGTAATAGATTTCAACTGCAAAATCTGGGTTTAACAAGATTACCCTTTTAAAGCAATCAAAAATCTATACTTTTACAAACTTAATTTCCAGTCATGACAAAACGAATATTATTCTCTCTTTTAATTTGTATTTCAGTAGTAAATATTTTTGCTCAGGATACCAGAAACAATCCCGGTAGTAATCACGGAAACCGTTTCGAGCAGCTAGGTACTATCCTGCCTTCTCCAAATGAATATAGAACCGCAAGTGGTGCACCTGGCAGCAAATACTGGCAGCAAAGATGTGATTACAATATTGTTTGTGAACTGGATGAACCCAACCGTAAATTATTAGGTAAAGAAACACTTACTTTTTTCAATAACTCTCCCGATGCGCTGGATTATTTATGGCTTCAACTTGATGAAAATCAACATAGTTTAACTAACAGTGCAGGTTACGAAGGCAGCAATACCATGCCTTCCCAAATTAACGAACAGGATATTTCCAGAATGCAGGGAAAAATGGACAAAGAGTATGGAGATAATGTTTTGAAGATAACAGATGCCTTGGGAAAACCGCTAAGCTTCACCGTCAACAAGACTATGATGAGAGTCGATTTGCCTTTTAAATTAAAATCCAGAGAAAAATTTATTTTCAAAATTGAATGGAATTATTTTATTGCAGACAGAATGAAATATGGCGGTCGTGGAGGTTATGAAAATTTTCCAGAAGATGGCAATGATATTTTCACCATGACGCAGTGGTACCCAAGGTTATGTGTTTACTCTGATTTTCAAGGTTGGCAGAATCATCAGTTTGCCGGCTCTGGTGAGTTTGCATTAATATTTGGAAATTTTCAGGTAAGCATGACCGTTCCTGCTGATCATGTGATCATGGCAACTGGCCAGGGACAAAATTATCAGCAAGTTTTAAGTGCTGCACAATTTAAAAGATGGCAATCAGCGCAAACAGCAAAAGACGTAACAGAAATTGTAACGCTCGCAGAAGCTATGGCCAGAGAAAAACAAAAAAGTACGGAAAAGAAAACATGGATTTTTAAAGCCGATAGCGTTCGTGATTTCGCCTGGGGCAGCAGCCGCAAATTTGTATGGGATGCTTTGCCAGCAATGGTTGAAGGAAAGAAAGTAATGTGCATGAGTGCTTATGGAAAGGAAGCTTATAATCTTTACAGAAAATACAGTTCTAAAGTCATTGCCCATACCATAAAATCTTATTCTCATTTCACTATTCCTTATCCATATCCTGTTGCACAAAGCATTGAAGCAGCAAACGGCATGGAATACCCCATGATTTGCTTTAATTATGGACGTTGTGAAAAAGATGGCACTTATTCTGAAGGAATTAAAAACGGAATGTTGGGTGTAGTTATTCATGAAGTGGGTCACAATTTCTTCCCCATGATTATCAACAGTGATGAAAGACAATGGTCTTGGATGGATGAAGGGTTAAACACTTTTGTAGAATATCTTACAGAAGAATTATGGGATAATAAATTTCCTGTAGGCAGAGGTCCCGCATATAAGATTGTTGATTACATGAAATTGCCAAAAGATCAGCTGGAGCCAATTATGACCAACAGCGAAAACATCATTCAGTTTGGACCTAACGCTTACGCAAAGCCGGCAACCGGTTTGAATATTTTGAGGGAAACTATTATGGGCAGAAAGAATTTTGATTTTGCCTTTAAAAAATACTGTCAGCGCTGGGCATTCAAACATCCCACACCAGCTGATTTTTTCCGCACTATGGAAGATGCCAGTGCCGAAGACCTGGATTGGTTTTGGAGGGGATGGTTCTACAACACAGATCCGGTGGACATTTCATTGGACAGTGTAAAATGGTCTATAGTGAACACCGATGTTCAGGAAGCAAAAACTACTGAAGAAAAAACTACTACTGTACCAGTAGCCAAACCCATTCAAAACAGCTATGATGATATTTCTAAAATCAGAAACAGAGAAGACAAGAGTATTGTTTTTGCCACTGATGCCGATACTTCATTAAGAGATTTTTACTGGAGATATGATCGCGGATTAGCAAAATTAGATACCAGCGCTTTTGTTGTAACTACACCTGCATTCACAACAGAAGTTTATTCTACAGATGAAAAAATAAAAATCGCCGGAGAGATAAGACTCTACGAATTATCTATGAGCAACAAAGGAGGGTTAGTAATGCCTGTAATCATTGAATGGACTTATAAAGATGGTTCAAAAGAAGTAGACAGAATTGGTGTAAATGTTTGGCGTAAAAATGAAAATAAGATTACTAAGACTTTTATGAAAAATAAAGAAGTAGTTTCCGTAAAACTAGATCCTTACCGCGAAACTGCCGACATAGACGAGAAAAATAATACATGGCCTGTAGTTCAGGAGGCTAGTAAATTTCAATTATTCAAAGGCAAATCAGAAAACCGCGCAACAAGAAATAAAAAGGGTGGAACGAATCCGATGGAGAAGCAGTTGTAGTCTTTTATTTGTTTGGCGTTTGGTGTTGCTCGTTAAACCACTAAACGCCAAACGAGAGAAGCGACCAAACAAAAAACTCCGAACATGCGTAGCGAAGCATTCAACTATAAATGGGTTTGCCCATCTCTGATTACGTTCTTTTTTCCTTTATTCTTTTTTTCCCATTCAACCATTGCTGGTGGTTTTTCTAATTTCTCGGGCTTGACATAGGGCGTTTTGGTTCTCGACGATGCCGAGGCTTTGGGATTTACAAGATTATTTACACTCCATTGTTCAGATCTCAATAATCTTCCCGATTCAAAGTATCTCCATTCGCCGTCTTTTACACTGTAAGGAAGGGCTTTCACTATTTTATAATCCACGATTTCTCCATTTCCTGTTCCATAAACGGCAATGGTATCATAAGGAGAATCGGGATTGTAACCCTTCCAGTTTTCTTCTCTTTCCAGATCACCAAGAAAACTAAAATATTGCTGTAAGCCATCTTTACCTCCAAGAATATAATGTTCCATGGCAAGCAAATCGCCCTGATTGGAATATTTTCTCCAATAACCATCTTTCTCCCCTTTTTTGTAAATGCCTTCTTCTACAAAGCCAGGCTCGCCGCGCAATTCGCTTGTTTCCGTTACCCACTTTCCTACTTTCTGACCGTCTTTGTTAATGGCATTAATGGTATCTCCAAATTGAGTTAATTTAAACTCCTTGTATTGAGAAAAGATATTTTGAGAAAATATCAGAAATAAAAAACAAACAATAAAATGTAATTTGCGCTTCATCAAAAATGTCATTTATATATTTACAGGCAATTGGAAATCTAAAAAACCGAAAACAAATTTACAATTTTAGATTTCCTATAATTGTTAATTAACCATCCTGTTTAAAAATAAACATTAAAAACTGAAAAATGAAAGACTTCAAAAAATACTACACCATAAATACAGAACCTGAAATTTTGTATAGTGCACTTACAAACGCTGCAACCATTCAGCTTTGGACCGGAGAGCCTGCCATTATGGAGGCTATCGAAGGAACAGAATTTTCTCTTTGGGACGATAGTATTTGTGGGAAAAACATCAGCTTTGAACCCGGAAAAAAAATTGTGCAGGAATGGTATTTCGGGGAGCAGGAAGCCCCTTCTATTGTTACCATCATTCTTCATAAAGACAAATCGAAAACCTCAGTAGAACTTAGGCATACCAATATTCCGGATGATGGGTTTGAAGAAATTACTATGGGTTGGACGGAAAGTTATTTTGGTTCGTTGCAGTTGTTTTATGAGGGGGAGTAAATGTTCAGCAGATTTCACAATTAAAAAATCTTTTAAACTTATTGAACATTTGGAATGCCTTAAGCAATTGTGGTTACTTTACTTCCATCTTCAGCATACTCGTACCTTCTAAAAAAGCCTCCAATTCATCACCCACCACACACTCACCAACACCCGCAGGAGTCCCTGTAAAAATCATGTCCCCAATATTCAGAGAAAAGTAATTTGAAATATTAGCGATAATTTTATCTATACTGAAGATCATGTTCCCCGAATTTCCCTGCTGAACAACTTCGCCGTTTTTTGAGAAAGAAAAATTTACATTCTTTTTATTAAACGCTGGGGTAATATCTATAAATTTTCCAATAGCAGCTGAATTATCAAAAGCCTTTGCTTTTTCCCAGGGCAACCCTTTTTTCTTGCATTCGTCCTGAATATCTCTGGCGGTAAAATCGATACCAACAGTAATGCCATTATAATAATTAGAGGCATGGCGTTCCTGAATATATTTGCCATTTTTGCTGATACGCAATACCAGTTCGCACTCGTAATTGAGCTCGTTAGTGAATTCAGGATAATAAAATGGAGTATGTGGTTGTAGCAAAGCACTTTTAGGCTTCATGAATATAACCGGCTCGTCAGGAATTTCATTCCCCAACTCTTTGGCATGATCCGCATAGTTTCTTCCGATACAAATTATCTTCATTAATTGCTTTTGTCTGGGGTTAAAGATTATTCTTAGTACGAAAATAAAGAAAAGACCACTAAAAAAAACAAAGTGTTAATTAAATATTATTATTGGAGTAATTTAGGTTGTTATATAAAGTCATTGTTCGGTCTATTCCTATTGAAGCAAAACTTTCAATAATTTCAACAGACTTCTCTATTTTGAGTTTAACAACAGATATTTCTTCTGATTTCCACTTTCCCAGCACAAAATCCACTTGCATCCCTTTTGGAAAAATATTGCCAATTCCAAACCTTAATTTGGGGTATTCGTCAGTGCCTAAGATATTTTGTATGTCTTTAAGTCCGTTGTGGCCAGCATGGGTTCCTGATTTCCTAAGTCTGATTTTATCTATTGGCAAGGCGAGGTCATCTACAATTGTCAAAGTATTTTCTGTTGAAATTTTTTCTTTTTCCTGCCAATATTTAAATGCCCGTCCGCTTAAGTTCATAAAAGTGGTTGGACAAACACAAACAAATTGCTTTCCTTTCCACTTTACTTCTGCTACGTAAGCCAATCTTTCTGTTTTAAAAACTCCTCCGTGTTTTTGTACAAAAGCAAAAACCACATCAAATCCGATATTATGACGTGTATTGGCGTATTCATCACCAATATTACCTAAACCGACTATGAGGAATTTTGACATGGAGTATGATATTTAGCCCCCTTTAATTCCCCCAAAGAGGGAAAATGATTGTGATTTATTGAGTCACCCTCTCCTTTGGAGAGGGCTGGGGAGAGGCTTCTATCCCATCCCATTCAACAGCTCCTGCAAATCAACTTCTGATCTGATCAATACATCTCTTACTTTAGAGCCCTGACTGGGACCGACCACACCTGCTGCTTCCAATTGATCCATCAGTCTTCCGGCGCGATTGTAGCCCAGTTTCATTCTGCGTTGCAATAATGATGTACTTCCGCTTTGGCTGCTTACAATCAATCTTGCAGCATCTTCAAATAAGGCATCTTTATCATTCAGATCAAAGTCTTTGCCTTCAGCATCTTTTTCATCGATATATTCGGGCAGCATGAAAGCCTGAGGGTAACCTCTTTGGTCGCCAATGAAATCCACAATCTTATCGACCTCTGGCGTGTCTACAAAAGCACATTGCAAGCGTACAATTTCTCCACTATAGCTGATCAGCATATCACCTTTACCAATGAGCTGCTCTGCACCACCGGCATCTAAAATAGTACGACTATCAATTTTACTACTTACCTTAAATGCAATACGTGCCGGAAAGTTGGCTTTAATGGTACCCGTAATAATATTTACCGAAGGACGTTGTGTGGCAATTATCAAATGTATTCCCACTGCTCTTGCCAATTGAGCCAGACGGGCTATAGGCATCTCTACTTCTTTACCTGCTGTCATAATCAAATCGGCAAACTCATCCACCACCAGCACTATGAAGGGCAGAAACTGATGTCCTTTTTCAGGATTTAGTTTACGCTCTGCAAATTTTTCGTTGTACTCTCTGATATTTCTGCAACCTGCTTCTTTCAATAAATCATAACGATTGTCCATCTCAATACAAAGCGCATTCAATGTATGAACCACTTTTTTGGTATCGGTGATAATAGCATCTTCTTCTCCGGGCAATTTTGCAAGAAAATGTCTTTCAATAGTTTTATAAATACTGAGCTCCACTTTTTTGGGATCCACTAAAACAAACTTCAATTGAGAAGGATGCTTGCTATATAATAAGGAAACAAGTATCGCATTTAATCCCACCGACTTACCCTGACCGGTAGCACCTGCCATTAATAAGTGAGGCATGTTGGCCAAATCAACAATAAAATTTTCATTATCAATTCTTTTACCAATAGCAATCGGCAGCGCGAAATTATTTTTAGTGAATTTATCAGAGGATAACAGCGTCTTCATACTTACAATCGTCTTCTTTGCGTTAGGCACTTCAATACCGATTGTACCTTTTCCGGGAATAGGTGCAATGATACGTATGCCAAGTGCAGAAAGGCTTAACGCGATATCATCTTCAAGATTTTTGATTCTCGAAATACGTACACCTGCAGCAGGAATGATTTCATACAAAGTTACAGTAGGACCAACTGTGGCATAAATCCTCTGTATATTGATGTCGTAGTTCTTAAGTGTATTTATAATTTGGTTCTTATTATTTTCCAGTTCCTGCGGATCCTGAACTATTTTTTCACTTCCATGATTTTCCAGTAAATCAAGTGTAGGAAATTTATAATCACGCAAGTCAAGAATGGGATCATAAGGCTTTATCTGAATTTTTTCGGGAGTCTTTTCTTCAACTTCAATTATTGAATCAGGTGATTTGATTTCCAGTTCCAAACCTGAAGTGTCCAATGCCGGATGTTTTGTTTTTAGAAAAGGTTCTTCAATGGGCATAATCAAGGGCAATTCTGCTTTGGCCTCAATGATATTCAGTTCTTCATCCGTTTCCTCAATAAACAATTTCGCCTCCTCTTCTTTAGGTTTATTATTTCTGGGTTTTTTATTTTTTTCTTCAGATGTTAATGGAGCCAATTCTTCCTCATCAGATACTGTCTCAATGGCCACATTTTTTTCTTTGGAAAACATTTTATCAAAAGCAGGATTAAATCTCCAGATTACATAACCAAGAAAGGCAATAATAATTACCCCGTAAGTACCGATGCTGCCAATAGTTATTTTCATCCAGTCATTACACATATCTCCAACTGCACCTCCCCATGGAAAAGAATTCATTCCAAACAAAGCAGATGCGGTAATACTGATTAATGGCAAACCCACAATCAGGTATTTGATATTTCTGAAAATGGAAAATACTTTTTTACTGAAGAAGAGATTAACACCCAGGACAAAGAAAAACGAACAGAACATGAATGATGCTATTCCAAAACCTTTATAAATAAAAAAGTGAGCGATATAAGCACCGAATGTTCCCATCATATTTGAAACTTCCGTTTCGGTACCCCAGAAAAGTTTGCTTCCTTCCGAAATCACTTTGTCCTGATCCTCATCCCATGTAAATAAATATGAAGTAAATGCAACAAATAAAAGCAAGGCAAATAACAAACAGATGCTTCCTGCAATTTTATGGGTACGTTCATCTTTGATTAATTGCTTAAAATTTACCCTTTCGATTTTTTCTTCTTTAAGTTCTTCGCCGGAGGCGGATTTAGATTTTCCTTTTTTAGCCATTGTTTACAAAGATATTAAATACCACATTGTAATGAGAAGTGAAATCAGAAATTATCAGGATATTTTTTTGTTGGAAGCCGATGCAAAAAGTAAGATCCAGCCAACTATAAAACAAACTCCGCCAATTGGAGTAAAGGCGCCAATAAAAGGATACTTCCCCTCGGTAATCGCCAGAAGATATAAAGAACCGCTAAACAAAATGATGCCGTCGATAAATAACCAGCAAGCTATTCTGGTCCTTTTTTGTTGAAAATCCTTAAATAAGATTGCCGCAATCATCAATCCAAAGGCATGATAAAACTGATACCTTACCCCAGTTTCAAAAGTTTGTAAAGAAGTTTCACTAATTATTTTTTTTAACCCATGGGCCCCAAAAGCACCCAGCATTACAGCTGTTGCAGCAAATAAAAAAGCCAGTTTCAGAAATCCTTTGTGCATGAATATTAGCTATTGCTATTATGAATAATGTCGTTTATGGTTGTATTTTTCAATTCGGAAATCTTCAATTCAATTTTAGACTGAATATAGTATTGGCTTCTTTCTTTTAGTTTCTGCTCAACAAAAAAAAGCATTTCACCTTTATTGATGTTTTTCAATACTGGCCTTTTTTCAATTTCATCCAAAATATTTTCCAGTAATTTAACTGGCAATGCCTGAAGATAAACGGTTATTCCATTTTCATTCATCCATTTCATATTATCGTCGTAACAGGAAGTTCCGCCACCGCAGGAAATAATACAGTTGTCGTGATTGGCCATACTGCGCAATAAGTCAGATTCTTTTTTTCTAAAATAGACTTCCCCTTTTTTATCAAAAAGTTCATCAACCGACATGTTTTCTTCTTTTTCAATAATATCATCTAAATCGAAAAATGCCATACCGGTTTCGTCAGACCATATCTTTCCCCAGTGTGATTTTCCTGATCCCATGAAACCGTTTAAAAAAATGCGCATATGAAAATTTTTGTGGTTTATTGTTTGGTGTTTGTGGCTGTTTTGTTCAAAAGGTTCCAGATGTTCAATAAGTTCAAAAGATTAATAGTTTCAAATTATCAAATTATTCAAGCTACTTCAATTTTTAAACCAACGAACCATAAACTACAAACCACAAACAATAACTGAATTTAATTCTTCTTTTTATAATCTCCCCTTTTCCAGGCTTTAATGAATTCATTCCATGCAAAAGGATTAAAAATATTCTGTGGCGCTATCTGCCCGGAGTAATACAATTTTTTAGATTGATCTTGCATATACTGAAGCGAAGCTTCTTTACCATCAGATGGCAGAGTTGACATTAATAAACGTCTTTTACTATAACTGTTGTTGCTTCGGGCTATTTCGATATCATCATTCGGAATTTTAGTATTAATAAAATCTCTTTCAAATTGTTCTCGGGATAGTCTTTGCCTGATTATAGTTGCGGGAAGATAAACGGTATCTGTAACCATCAGTTGGATGATGCTAAACTGATTGCCTTTAAGATCAAGAGGAATATCAATGAGTTTGGACTTGAAACCTATACTGGTAAATTCGACCTTGTCTCCTTTTAAAACCACAATACTAAAAACACCTTCGTCGTTTGAGATTGTTCCTCTGTTTTGTCCTTTTACCATAATACTTACTGCAGGAAGGCCTCTCAAACTATCTGCCGACATAATAACCCCATATAATTGTACCACAGAATCTTTAAATGTTTCAAATTGAGCCTGCGCAATAACCGGAGACAGAAACAACGTCAATAAAATGAGCCTGATAGATTTCATCATTAAGTAATTCGTTACAATTGTTTAAGGCTTAATCAGCCAAAGATATAAACAACTGTTTATTTTCTCTAATTGAGAAACAAAATAAGGTGTTCATTGGTTAATTTTGCATTTCAAATAATTAATTTAACAAATAATTCAACGATGACAACAGAATTGGTAATGAATGCGCTAAGTAATGTTCAGGAACCTGATTTAGGTAAAGATCTGGTTACATTGAATATGGTAAAAGATGTTGTTATCAATGGTAATGATGTTTCGTTTACAGTTGTATTAACCACGCCGGCATGCCCGATGAAGGATATGATTATGAATGCGTGTATAAACGCCGTGAAATTATTAGTGAATAAAGAAGCCAATGTAACTGTAAATTTCACTAGCAATACAACAACCAACAGGATGGACGCCAAAACAATTTTAGGCGGTGTAAAAAATATCATTGCTATTGTTAGTGGAAAAGGCGGAGTGGGCAAAAGCACCGTTTCTGCAAATCTTGCTCTTGCATTAGCTGCAAGTGGAGCCAAAGTAGGTCTGATGGATGCCGATATTTACGGGCCAAGTCAGCATATTATGTTTGGCATCAGAGGAGAAAGACCTTTAATGAAAGAAAATGGTGGCAAGGGATTGATTGTACCTATAGAAAAATTCGGGATCAAAGTAATGAGCATAGGCTTGTTGATTGATGAGAAGCAAGCCGTAGTTTGGAGAGGTCCAATGGTAAGCAGCGCTATAAGACAGTTTGTAAGTGATGTGGATTGGGGCGAACTGGATTATTTAATAATAGATATGCCACCCGGCACCGGTGATATTCATCTTACCATGGTGCAAACGGTTCCTGTAACAGGGGTAATTGTTGTAACAACGCCTCAATTAGTAGCATTAGCTGATGCCAAAAAAGGTATAGCCATGTTTGGTCAGGCACAGTTAAAAGTTCCGGTAATTGGTCTGGTAGAAAACATGAGTTATTTCACACCGGCAGAATTGCCTGATAATAAATATTACATATTTGGTAAAAACGGCGGTAAAAATTTGGCAGAAGAATTTGACATTCCATTCCTTGGACAAATCCCTTTAGTACAAAGTATCCGCGAAGGCGGTGATTTGGGCATTCCTATTATGATCAGCGATGACGAGATTTCTAAAAATGCATTTCTTGCATTTGCAGGCAATGCGGTTAGGGGAATTGCGGTGAAGAATGCTGGAAGCTAATGCGTGTTTGGTTTTTGGCGTTTATTGTTTTATATTTTACATTGGATATTTTACATTTTACATTCATTTATTCCGGCTCCAGATCCAGCCAATCCAATGCATTTTTAAACATTATTTTTTCTCGGATTTCTTTTTTTATTTTCATTTTTTCCAGCAAGGAACCCGGATGATGTTCACCTAAAGGAAACGGATAATCGCTGCCAAGACATATCGCATCTTCGCCCATTACATCTATAATATATTTCATGGCTTTTTCATCATGAACGAGGCTATCAATCCAGAATTTACCGATATAATTTCTTGGATTGGAAGGATTATCTATTGCTACCAAATCAGGGCGTACATTAAACCCATGTTCAATCCTGCCAATCGTTAACGGGAAGGAACCTCCCCCATGTGCAAACGCTACTCTTAGTCTGGGAAATTTTTCAAATACACCAGAAAAAATCATTGAACAAATCGCACGTGATGTTTCAGCAGGCATGCCTACCAACCAGGGCAGCCAATATTTTTGCATCTGCTGCTCTCCCATCATTTCCCATGGATGAACAAATAAAGCACAACCTAATTCTTCGGCTCTTTTATAGAATGGAAAAAAGATTTCGTCGCCTAAATTTTTACCATTGATGTTACTTCCTATCTCCAAACCTGGCATTTTCAATTCATTCACACAACGTTCCATTTCTTTAATCGCTAAATCAATATCCTGCAAAGGAACGGTGCCAATGCCAATAAAACTTTTCGGTTTCTTTACAACAGTTTCAGCTATATGATCATTGAAAAAACGGGATGTCTCCATACCATCTTCAGGCTTCGCCCAATAATTAAATAAAACCGGGATTGTTGACAATACCTGCACATCGACCTTGGTTTCTTTCATTTCCTTTATCCTGATCTTTTCATCGTAACAATTTTCTTCCACTTCTCTGAACAATTTATCCCCTTTCATCATGCAGGCCTTGCAATTGCGGTGTTCGAGATGAATAAAATCACCATAACCAAACCTCTTCACCCAATTGGGCATTGAAGAAGGCATGATGTGTGTGTGGATGTCGATTTTCATGAAAATACAATGTTTGGCGTTTGGTGTTTGGTGTTTGGGGTTGTGCTTCGCTTGTTTGGGGTTGGCGTTTGGTGTTGCACTTGTTTGGCGTTTAGAATTAAATACTTAACAAAACAACGCCAAACACCAAACACCAAACATATTAACCTTTCCTCACCGGCGGCGCCATCACCGACCCGCATTTACTACAAGTTCGTTTGTGTTCATCTGAATAAAAACCTTCCATTACTGGTGGCAATTGTTTTACAATATCAGAAACATGTAAATGTTGTTCATATAATTTTTCACCACAGTTTTCGCAATACCAAAGAAATCCATCTTCTTCAGTTTCTCTTACTTTTTCAATTACCAGTCCAACCGTACCCGGACCTCTTTGTGGAGAATGCGGTGTTTTGGGAGGTAATAAAAAAATATCTCCTTCATTGATTTGTATATCTCTTGGAATCCCATTATCAATAATTTTTACCACAATATCTCCCTCTACCTGATAATATAATTCTTCGCTCTCATTAAAATGATAATCTTTCCGAGAGTTGGGTCCACCTACAACCATTACGATAAAATTCTCCGCATCTTTATAAATACACTGATTGCCAACAGGGGGCTTCAACAAACTTCTATTTTCATCAATCCATTTTTTAAGGTTGAAAGGAGCTGAAATTGCCATGATTTTATTTTTTAGACTTGAAAGGTAATTTTTTTTACCAAAAAAGTTATTTATTTTCAAATGAAATTCAATAAAAAAGGACAAAATTCAGCCCGAAATTTATTTACCTTTAGCGCATGCAATTGGAAATACCCAAAAAGCTCGAAAATTTTATTGATGGTGTGTTTGTTAAGCCCTCCAATAATTCTTATTTTGACAATATCAATCCGGCTACTGGCGAAGTTTATGGAAGCATTCCTAACAGTAATCACTCGGATGTAGAAAACGCTGTGACAGCAGCTAAGAAAGCATTTATTGGCTGGTCAACAACTTCCGCAGAAAAAAGATTTTCTATTTTGAATCGTATTGCTGATTTAATTGATGAAAATCATGATGCACTAGCTCTTGCTGAAGCCAATGACAATGGCAAACCGCTTTGGCTGAGTAAAGAAGTAGACATTCCGAGGGCTTCGTCCAATTTCAGATTTTTTGCTACTGCAATTATGAATTTTTCTTCCGAGAGTCATGCTATGGATAACAACGCCATTAACTTTACCTTACGTCAACCAATAGGTGTTGTAGGCTGTATATCTCCCTGGAATCTTCCATTATATCTTTTCACCTGGAAAATCGCACCGGCTCTTGCTGCTGGAAATTGCGTGATTGCCAAACCATCAGAAGTTACTCCGGTAACAGCTTATTTACTGGCTAAGATTTCCGCAGCAGCTGGACTTCCTGATGGCGTTTTAAACATCATACATGGCGACGGACCAAATTGTGGCGAGGCGATTGTGAAACACCCTTCGATTAAAGCAATTTCATTTACAGGAAGTACAAGAGCCGGAGCACAGATTGCTTCTATAGCTGCGCCAATGTTTAAAAAGTTGTCTTTGGAACTGGGAGGTAAAAATCCTTCCATCATTTTTGCAGACTGCGACTGGAAGAAAATGTTGTTTACTACGATTCGTTCATCATTCGGTAATCAGGGACAAATTTGTTTATGCAGCAGTAGGATATTGATTGAATCATCTGTTTATGAAAAATTCAAAACTGATTTTATACCCTGGGCTCAAAAATTAAACGTTGGTGATCCTTTATCAGAAACTTCAAAACAAGGAGCGATAGTAAGCAAAGCGCATTTTGAAAAAATCATGGGTTGTATTGAATTGGCAAAACAAGAAGGTGGTAAAATACTATCCGGTGGTAATGCGGTGAAAGTTTCTGGAAGGTGTGAGAATGGTTATTTCATTGAACCAACAATTATAGAAAATTTAGGACCCAATTGCAGAACAAACAAAGAAGAAATTTTTGGACCGGTTGTTACCTTACAACCATTTGACACTGTTGAAGAAGCTTTACAAATTGCAAATGCTACTGATTACGGTCTGGCTTGTACGATATGGACACAGGATATTTCAAAGGCGAATCATGTTGCAGCAAAAGTTGAAAGTGGAATTGTGTGGATCAATTGCTGGCTGCATCGTGATCTACGAACACCTTTTGGAGGCATTAAAAATAGTGGTGTTGGAAGAGAAGGTGGATGGGAGGTGTTGAAGTTTTTTACGGAGGCGAAGAATGTGTGTACACAATATTAAATGTTTGTGGTTTATTGTTTAGTGTTTAGTGTTTGGTGTTTGGCGTTTGGCGTTTTTTGTTTGGTGTTTGGCGTTTTTTGTTTGGTGTTTGGCGTTGTTTGTTTGGTGTTCTGACACTTCGCGCGTTGGGGTTTGACATTGATATTAAGTGTTTACTATTGTACTATTTTTTAAAACTGAATTTTCTTCAGTGATAAAATAAGTTTAATTGTTCATTGAGATTTATTTTTATTAGATATTTTAAACCGTATCAAATAAAAACAAAATGGGAACAATTAAAAAATTTGAAGATCTCGAAATTTGGCAATTATCAAGAGTCTTAAGTGCCGACATTTTTGAACTTTCAAATTTTAAACCTTTGGCGCAAGATTTTGCACTTAAAAATCAAATGTTAAGATCTGCAGGTTCTATAATGGATAATATCGCAGAAGGATTTGGAAGAGGAAGTAGACTTGAATTTATCCAGTTTTTGAGCATAGCAAAAGCCTCTGCATCTGAGTTACAATCTCAAATAATCAGATGTAAAGACTATAAATACATTTCAAATGATTTATTTGAATTGACAATTGAAAAAGTAAATAAAATCGGAAATAAAATAGCAGCTTTTATAAGCTATTTAAACAAATCAAATTTTAAGGGCCAAAAATTTATGGAAAGATCATCTGAAAATAAAAACCAATCAACAACAAGCTACGCCAAATCTCAAACGAGTGAAGCGACCAAACTACAAACTCAAAACACCGAACACCAAACAAACAACGCCAAACACCAAACGCCAAACAAAATTATAAAAACAACCAATGCCGCTTCTCCTTTAGGCGCCTATCCCCACGCCCGAAAAGTCGGGAATTTATTATTCTTATCTGGCATTGGTAGCCGAAGCGCTGTAGATAATTCCATTCCCGGTTTGGAGTTGGATGCTGATGGAACTATTGTGAAGTATGATATTGAAGCGGAATGCCATTCTGTATTTGCTAATGTAAAAGCGGTGCTGGAAGCCAGTGGCAGCAGCTGGGATAAAATGGTTGATGTAACCGTTTACCTGACTAACATGAAAAAAGATTTTCCTGTTTATAATAAAATTTATGGCGATTATTTTAAAGATGTGGAAGCATGCCGAACTACTGTGGAAGTAAAAAGCTTGCCGACTCCTATTTGCATTGAATTAAAGGTAATAGCAACTTTAGAATAAAAGGTTCAAAAGGTTGAAAAGGTCCAATGGATTCAATAAGTTGATGAAAGACTGTGATATTCAAACGAACATATTGAACCTCTCGAACAGCACAAACCTTTTGAACCTTTTAAACGTATTGAACCTCTTGAACAAAAAAAACAAAAATGAACTTTTCCAACACATTAGAATACGCCCAACAACTTGATGAACAGGATGCATTGAAACATTTCCGTGATCAATTTTATATACCGATTGTGAATGGCAAAGAATGCATTTACTTCACTGGAAATTCGCTAGGATTGCAACCCAAAAAAACACAAGATTATGTGTTGGATGAGTTGGAAGATTGGGCTACGCATGGCGTTGAAGGTCATTTTAATGCTCGTACACCTTGGGTAAGTTATCATGAAATTTTTGAAGAACAGCTGGCACAAATAGTTGGTGCACTTCCTGAAGAAATTGTAGTCATGAATCAATTGACGGTAAACTTGCATTTGCTGATGATCAGCTTTTATCGCCCAACCAAAGAAAGATACAAAATCATTTGCGAAGCCAAGGCATTCCCTTCCGATCAATATGCATTTCAATCGCAGGTGAAATTACATGGCTATCATCTTGATGATGCCATCATAGAAGTACATCCTAAAAAAGGGAAAACCACCATCGATCACGAGGATATCATTGACACTATAAAGAAACACGGACATGAAACGGCATTGGTAATTTTTGGTGGTGTCAATTATTATAGCGGCCAGATATTCGATATGCAGGCTATCACAAAAGCCGCCCATGAAGCTGGCGCTAAATGTGGTTTTGATCTGGCACATGCTGCTGGAAATATACATTTGGAATTACACGACTGGAACGTAGATTTCGCCTGCTGGTGTTCTTATAAATATTTGAACAGCGGTCCGGGTGGTGTTGCAGGTGCGTTTATTCATCAACGTCATATCAATGATGAAACATTACCCAGGCTTGCCGGATGGTGGGGACATAATAAAGACACCCGATTCAAAATGGACAAGGAATTTCATCCGATTCCTACTGCAGAAGGATGGCAATTGAGCAATGCTCCGGTTTTGAGCATGTCGGCTCATAAAGCTTCGCTCGATATTTTCACAGAAGCAGGCATGCATAATCTTGTAGCCAAAGGAAAAATGCTCAGCAGTTATTTATTATTCATCTTGAATGAAATCAATCATCTTACTAATCATAACATTATAGAAATTATAACACCTTTGGAAGAAAAAGAAAGAGGTTGCCAGGTTTCGATGCTGATGCTGAAAGATGGTAAAAAGATTTTTGACGAACTGATACATTCAGGTGTCATCGCCGACTGGAGGGAACCTAACGTCATCAGAGTTGCTCCTGTTCCTCTTTATAACAGATATGAAGACGTCTATAATTTTGGTGAAATTATCAAAGGTTTTATTACTCATAAATAAAAATCATGTCAAAACAAGTAACAATAATCGGTGCCGGTCTAGTAGGATCTTTGCTCTCAATTTATCTATCCAAACAAGGATATAAGGTAACTATTTTTGAACGCAGGTCTGACATGAGAAAATCGTCAATAGTTGCCGGACGCTCTATCAATCTTGCGCTTAGCGACAGAGGTATCAACGCATTGGAAGAAGTGGGAATTATGGATGCAATCCGGAAAATTGCGATTCCTATGCATGGACGTCAGTTGCATCATGCAGATGGTTCCTCTGGCTATCAGGCTTATGGCAATGAAGGGCAGTTTATTAATTCCGTTTCTCGGGGTGAATTGAATTGCACTTTGATGAACCTTGCAGAAAAACATGAAGTGAAAATTCATTTCAATGAAAGATGCGATAACATCAACTGGAAAACAAATGAAATTCATTTTACCAATACCGAAAAAAATGAATCCCATGTGGTAAAACAGGATTTAATTTTTGGAAGTGATGGCGCTTTTGCAGCTTCACGACTTACCCATCAGTTACAACATGACCGCTTTCAGTATCAACAATATTATATTGATTTTGGCTACAAAGAATTGACCATACCAGCAGGTGTAAACGCAAGTTTTTTAATGGAGAAAAACGCTTTGCATATATGGCCAAGAGGAAATTTCATGTTGATAGCCTTGCCTAATATTGATGGCAGTTTCACTTGTACATTGTTCTTTCCTTTTGAAGGCAATCCTTCTTTTGCTTCTTTAAATACTCCAGAAAAAGCAAGAGCATTTTTCAATGAAATATTTGCCGATGCATCTGCAATGATGCCTGATCTTGAAAACGAGTTTTTCAATAATGCGCCTTCTTCTTTGGTTACCGTAAAATGTTTTCCTTGGATCAGAGAAGATAAATTTGCGTTGATTGGAGATGCGGCACATGCGATAGTTCCTTTCTTCGGACAGGGAATGAATTGCGGGTTTGAAGATTGTGCAGTTTTGAACAACCTTATAACTAAGCATGATCACAATTGGAATGATATCCTTCTTGAATACCAGGAACTCAGAAAGCCTGATGGCGATGCTATTGCCGCTTTGGCATTAAACAATTTTGTGGAGATGAGAGATAAAGTAGCAGACCCTGTTTTTATTTTACAAAAGAAAATAGAATCCCATTTCAGCAGTAAACATCCTGATAAATGGACGCCAGCTTATAGCATGGTTACTTTTAGTCCGAAAATAAGATATAGTGAAGCATTAGAAAAAGGAAACCGCCAACAAGTTATTATGGATGAAATAATGCAACTGGAAAATATTTCAGAAAAATGGCACAGTGAATTGATAGAAAATTTAATGCTTGAAAAATTAAAACAATTACATTAAAATGACAAGAATTGAGCTTATAGAACAAATAAAATCAAAACAGAGTTTCCTTTGTGTTGGATTAGATACCGACATTGAAAAAATCCCTGCTCATTTAAAAAGTCGCCCTAATGGAATTGTTGAATTCAATAAACAAATTATTGATGCTACAAAAAACTATTGTGTGTCTTATAAAATCAATACCGCTTTTTATGAAGCCATGGGTGCCAGAGGCTGGGATGCAATGGAAGAAACCTGCGATTACATACCATCCACTAATTTAAAAATTGCAGACGCCAAAAGAGCTGACATAGGCAATACATCTAACTATTATGCCAAAGCTTTTTTCGAAAAATTAAAGTTTGATGCGATTACCGTAGCTCCTTATATGGGCGAGGATAGTATTCGTCCTTTTTTAGATTATGAAAATAAATGGACTATCGTACTTGGACTAACGAGCAATAAAGGGGCATTTGATTTTGAAATGCTGAAAGTTAAAAATGAAAACGATTTATATCTTTACGAACAAGTATTAACGACCGTTAGCAACTGGGGAAACCCAAACAACTTGATGTTTGTTGTTGGTGCAACAAGAGCCGAAGAGTTATCAAATATCAGAAACATTATTCCAAATCATTTTTTACTGGTTCCTGGTGTTGGCGCTCAAGGAGGAAGCTTGGCTGATGTAGCAAAATATGGTATGAATAAGGATTGTGGATTGTTGGTGAATGCGTCGAGAGCGATACTGTATGCAGGTAATGATAGCAACTTTGCTGAAGAAGCAAAAAAGGTGGCGATGGGATATCAGGAGGAAATGAAAATATTTATATAATAGCCCCCTCAATCCCCCAAGGGCGAAGTTAATTGCCGTTTCTACATCGAATCAAAAGGCAGATATTAAAGAATCATTTACAAAATTACTTCACAGAAAATTTTCATTTTATTATAGCCCACGGTTTCAACCGTGGGCGAACATAGAAATTTTATCACATCGTCCACAGTTAAAACATTGGGCAGAATGAAGCGGATTTTCAAATATTTATTTTATCTATTATTTTATTTTACACCCACGGTTGAAACCGTGGGCGAACATAGAAATTTTATTACATCATCCACAGTTAAAACATTGGGCGGAATGAGGCGGATTTTCAAATATTTATTTTATCTATTATTTTATTTTACACCCACGGTTGAAACCGTGGGCGAACATAGAAATTTTATTACATCATCCACAGTTAAAACATTG